>JAZNTK010000106.1:0-27921 GCA_045591685.1 Lachnospiraceae bacterium | reverse complement strand
TTAAATCGTTGATTGCTACTACTTCGTATCCTTCTGCATTGAACATCTGTCTGAATGCAAGACGACCGATACGACCAAAACCGTTAATTGCTACTTTTACTGCCATTTTTCTAATTCCTCCTAGAAATAAATTTAGCTTTTTATGAAAATCATTTTTGTATAAATGATTGTCAAACTTTTGTCAGCACTCTTATTTTACATAAACATAAGTAAAAATTCAAGATGCTTTTTGTAAATTTAGGACAAAACTGGCAAAAATATTTCCATTTTATGAAAAAACACCTAAAATGTCATTTTACGGCTGTTTTTATCGTGCAAAATTACCCCGATTGCAATTCTTGTCCGCATTTAATATAATGTAATTAAATTAAAATGAATTACAATCCATTCATCTCTGACACACTTTTCTTATGATGAATGTACGATTTATCTTTTATAATAAGGAGATTTTTCATGTTACGAAGCGATTTTCATATGCACAGCAATTTTTCGGGTGATTCAAAGGCAGCACTCGGCCATATGGTACACGGCGCCGTTGCCAAAGGCTTGCAAACCATTTGTTTTACGGACCATAACGATCCTTCCTTCCCCTACCCTTCTCCCGAAGAAGTCGGCATGTTTGACTTGGATACAAACCGTTATATGGACTGTCTTTCACAGACCATTGATTTATATAAGGATAAAATTGATATCCGTCGCGGCGTGGAAATCGGCATCCAGGCACATATTTATAGCGATTTAACCGAATATGTAAAGAATTATCCGTTTGATTTTGTCATCGGTTCGTCTCATCTTTGTCTCGGAACAGACCCTTTTTACCCTGCATTCTGGGAAGGACGCACTTTAAAAGACGGATTAAATGTTTATTTCGAGGACATCCGTCAAAATGTACACAACTTTACCGACTATGACGTTTACGGACATCTTGATTACATAGTAAGATACGCCCCTACGCAGAACAAAGACTTCCGTTTTGCAGATTATTCCGATATTCTGGAAGATATTCTCAAAACCATTATCGAAAAGGGTAAAGGAATCGAAGTCAATTCCGCAGGTTTCCGCCATGGTTTAGGTGCTCCGAACCCTTGCGCAGACATTTTAAAACTGTATCGTTCTCTCGGAGGCGAAATCCTGACTACCGGCAGCGATGCCCACAAACCGGAAGATATCGCCTTTGGTTTCAACGAATTAGAACCTCTTTTACTCGCGTGCGGCTTCAAGTATTATACAATCTTTAAGAACCGCAAGCCGGAATTTATTAAAATCGACAACTAACTTAATTTTTAAAAAACACCCTTTTCCACCATTGTAATGCGTGCGAAAAGGGTATTTTTGCTTATTTCCATCATAAAAATAGTAATAAGACTCCGGAAGGTTCTTATTATGAAAAAAGCAAAAATCTCTATTAAATCAAATCCGATTATCCGAGGTACCGTCATTCTGACACTTGCATCTTTATTGACGCGCCTCATAGGTTTCTTTTACAGAATGTTTCTGTCAACACAGTTTGGCGAAGAAGGAATGGGGATTTATCAATTGACCTCACCGGTCCTTGCATTATCCTATTCCCTTTGTATTTCCGGTTTTCAGACAGCCATCTCCAAATATGTTGCTGCCGGTGAAGGCCGTGGTCAAAACCGTTCTGCCGCTTATACACTTTTTGTCGGACTGCTTGCATCTTTATTATTAAGTATTCCCTGCACCATAGTGGTATATTGCAATGCCGACTATATTGCAGAATTTCTTTTATCGGAAGCGCGAACCGCGCCTCTTATACGAATTCTTTCGCTCTCTCTTCCTTTAAGTTGCATACATTCCTGTATAAACGGATACTTCTTAGGGCGTAAAAAAGCCGGTATCCCTGCAATCACACAGTTGTCAGAACAAATCATGCGTGTTTGCAGTGTTTTTATTATCTGTCGTATTTTAATCCAAAATGGTCAGACACCTCCGATTGGCATAGCCGCCGTCGGCCTCCTTGCCGGAGAAGGTATTTCTACGCTTTTATCCGTTATTTTGTTTACAATCGGTGTACGAACATTTTCTCCCGACTCACAAAGTCCTTTCCGAACAGAATGCTTTGCGTTAACAGGAAACATTCTGAAAATGGCAGCCATCATTAATATTAACCGCATCATTGTTAATCTGTTTGCAGGTGCTGAAACCGTTATGCTCCCTCAAAGCCTGCAAAAATACGGATTATCCTCCGGTGACGCCCTATCGCTTTACGGCGTATTGTGCGGTATGGTATTGCCTCTTCTTTTGTTTCCGAATGCGCTCACAAGCTCGGTTTCCGTTATGCTTCTGCCTGCCATCTCCGAAGCAAACGAAAAAAATCAAACCGAACGGATTCGAAGCATTGCAAATAAAACATTTTTCTTCTGTTTTGGCCTTGGTATTATATGCATGTTATTCTTTCTGCTTACCGGCAAATTTCTCGGGCAAATAATGTTTCATAGCGATATTGCAGGAGAATATATTGTAAAATTAAGTTTTATCTGTCCGTTATTATATCTTTCTTCTGCTTTAAACAGCATTCTAAACGGCAAGGGTAAAACTTTACAATGTTTAATCACCCAAGTCTTAGGATTGGGAATTCGAATTCTGTTCCTTTTATTCCTGATTCCATCCTATGGCATCAATGCTTACATTATCAGTTTGATTGTCAGCCAGTTTACAAGTACGATCCTAAGTCTATGTTTTCTCAAAAAATATCTCTGAACGTATCTGTAAATATATATTTACACAATGAATACGTGTAATTTCTCCACTTCATCAGGAAACAAAAAACCGTACCACCATTACAGTGATACGGTTTTTTATTATATGTAGTTATTGTGAAAGGAATTATTTTCTCGGATGTGCGTTATCGTACACTTCTCTTAAGTGGTTATGATTTAAATTCGCATAAATCTGTGTTGTGGAGATATCGGAATGTCCAAGCATTTCCTGCACGCTCTTCAAATCCGCACCATTCTCGACCAAGTGAGCCGCAAATGAATGTCTTAATGTATGCGGTGTGATATCTGCTACAATTCCTGCCTTCTTCGCATAATACTTAATAATCTTCCAAAATCCCTGACGGCTCATCTGCTCACCGGAACAGTTTGCAAACAATACGTCAGATTCTTTATTCTCCACCATGGCATCTCTGGTTCCGTTAATATAACGAATTAACGCCTGCTTTGCCTTGGTTCCGAAAGGAATCACTCGTTCTTTATGTGCATCTCTGCATACGATAAATCCCATGGTAAGATTTACGTCCGTTGTCTTTAATGAAATCAGTTCGGTTACACGGATACCGGTTGCATATAAAAGCTCCAGCATCGCTTTGTCACGAATCTGTTTCGGATTATCTCCGGAAGGCTGCTCCAAAAGCTTGGTAATATCTTTCTCTGAAAGGATTTCAGGAATTCTTTTCTCAATCTTCGGTGCTTTTAAGCCGGCGGTTACATCATCTTTTACAATACCCTCATTTACAAGATATTGCCAAAAAGCTTTCATGGAGGCGATGGTTCTTGATACGGTAGCCGCAGCAAAATTCTCTTTCTCCATATATGTAACAAACCCCTGTACATCAGATGCCGATACCTTATTCGCATCCAAAATACCTTTTCCGCGAAGATAATGATTCAACTTATTTAAATCACGCCGATAGGATAATTCTGTATTTGTCGATGTTTTTTTAATATTATGCATATATGAAATAAATGCATCTATCCGCTGTTCCATCAAACCAAATATCCTTCTCTCAATGTACTTATGTCAATCATTGACTACGCAAGTACCATTATATTAAACTTTCCCGAGAAAAGCAATTACAAATTTCACATTTTTTTCGTAAAACCTTATAAAATAAGGCATTCTCACTACATATCGTTTTACATTGACCAATCCGAACAATATCTTGTGATTCTTTACATAAAAATTTTTAAAAATATTTTAAGGAAAAACGGATTTACATAACACTCTAATACGATTCCTATTATGACAACTGCTATCGGAATATATTTTTTGATAAAATCATTGCGATTCCCCTCTGCTAAAGCTCCACCATATTGACCGATATGGTTAATTTTTTTCCTTGTCACTGTACCTTTTGAAAACAATGCAACCAAAGCATAATATCCATATGCATAACATATATAATGCGGAAACAAAGTCATTATAAACAATCCACTTCCCAAAATACCTTTACAACACACAAATTCCGTAACATAAAATCCGCAAAAAGCTCCTGCTATTGCCCCGCCAATAGGTATAAATAATCTTCCTTTTTTTGTCACGCATATTAAAAGCAGAAAAAGAATAATACTACAACGTTTTTTCAAGACATAAAAAAGAACATCTCCATAATTAATTTCTCCATACCGTAAATACATCAAAGACGTGTTTAACCATTGATATCTCTCATCTGCCGCGTCTTTGTTAACCATAAAAGATATTGTCATTCCAATTATAAAACCCGCGAAAAACAAAAGCACCAATATCATCTCAGGTCGTAAATCAAGATTTATTCTATGTTTTTTCATGCTTATCCTTGCAGTTTTTTATACTTTATGCTTGTTTTCTTTATTATATGAAAAAAACTCCCTCTGCGGGCTTTTTATCCCGACAGAGAGAGTGCTGAAACACAGTTCTAATTAACATATTTATTTTTATACGCCATGATGGCTGCCACAGTCTTAGAATCCGTAATTTCACCGGCATAAATCATACGTTCCAGTTCTTCCACTTCATAAGGAATTACATTGATGTACTCATCCTCATCCAGCTCCTGTTCACCGCCGTTACCGGAAACTTTTGCCACAAAAATTGATATTTTTTCATTACAAAAGGCCACTGTGGTATTAACCGCAATTAGAAATTCCAGCTTATCCGTGGTGTATCCGGTCTCTTCTTTTAATTCACGCATCGCGGCATCATAATGTGGTTCATCCACACTGTCTACGCCTCCAGCCGGAATTTCAATGGTATAACGGTCCAACGCATTACGATACTGTCTTACCATAAGAATTCTTCCATCCTCAAGCACAGGAACTACTGCAGCAGCACCTTTGTGTCCGATAAAATCCCACACTGCAACGTTACCGTTCGGAATTTGTACCGTATCATGATAATAATCCAAAATATGTCCTTTTGCGATTAATTCTCTTTTAATTCTTTTAATCTCTTCCACGTTTTTCTCCCTTTTTATAGGAAACGAGTAGGTTTCCCTACTCGTTCATTGTTTTTATGCATTTAATAATTTTTCAACACTTACAAGCTTTACACAAAGCACAAAAAGATTGGTTGCCATTGCCATTTCTTCCGGAGTAGGGAATGAAGGGGCAATACGGATATTACAATCTTTCGGGTCCTTGCCGTACGGATAGGTCGCTCCTGCTCCGGTTAAAACAACACCGGCCTCTTTACTTTTTGCAACGATTGCTTTTGCACAACCATCCATGGAATCAAAGGAAATAAAATATCCTCCGTAAGGCTTGGTCCATGTACCAATACCAAGACCGCCTAATTCCTTCTCTAATACATCCAAAACAGCCTCAAATTTCGGTCTGATAATATCTGCATGCTTCTTCATGTGTTCTTCTAAAGTAGTAACTTCATTAAAGAAACGTGCATGACGTAACTGATTAATCTTATCATGACCGATGGTCTGGATTGTCATCTGGCTTTCAATAAATTCAATATTTTCTAAAGAAGATGCCACTGCTGAAATACCGGAACCCGGGAAACTAATCTTTGAAGTAGATGCAAAGATATATACCATATTAGGATTTCCCGCCTTCTCGCATTCTTCCAAAATATTTAAAATTTCGTCCTGCTTATCTTCATATAAATGATGAATGCCATATGCATTATCCCAGTAAATTCTGAAATCTTCTGCTGCAGGTTTTAAATTTGCGAAACGCTTAACCACTTCGTCCGAATAAGAAATGCCGGTAGGGTTAGAATATTTGGGAACACACCAAATACCTTTCACTGTAGGATCATTGTTTACATATTCCTCAACCATATCCATATCAGGACCATCATCATAAAGAGGAACATTAATCATTTCAATACCGAAATACTCTGTTATTTTAAAATGTCTGTCATATCCGGGAACAGGACATAAAAATTTTACTTTATCCAACTTTGCCCAAGGTGTAGAACCGTTTACACCTTTTGTCATAGAGCGTGATACGGTATCATACATAATATTCAAACTGGAGTTACCGCATACAACAACGTTATCCTTCTGTACTCCCATCATGGTAGCCATAAGTCTTCTACACTCACCGATACCATCCAAATCGCCGTAATTACGTGTGTCATTACCAAGTACGGTCTTCATATCAGATTTACTGTTGATTACATCCAACATAGGCATTGATAACTCAAGCTGAGAAACTCCCGGCTTTCCTCTGGACATATCCAGCTTCAATCCTTTGCCTTTTGCATCTTCATATTCTGCCAAAAGCTGCTCTCTTAATGATAAAAGTTCTTCTCTGGTTAATTCCTGATATTTTTTCATATTCGCTCCATAAATATCGATTTTATAATCGTTTTTATATTTTTATTCCATAGTATAATACTACAAAAAAACGTGATATACAAGAAAAAATTGATATATTTTATCATTCGATTCATAACATATAAAATATCCATTCCGTATATAAAAAACCTCTTACGGCTTACACCGTAAGAGGCTCTAAATTATTTTGCGTAATCAATTACACGAGATTCTCTGATAACATTAACCTTGATTTGTCCGGGATAAGCCAATTCAGCTTCAATCTGTTTGGATATATCACGTGCTAATAATACCATGTCATCATCTGTAACCTGTTCAGGAACTACCATAACACGAACTTCTCTACCTGCCTGAATAGCAAAAGATTTTTCTACGCCTTTAAAATTGTTGGTTATTTCTTCTAATTGTTTCAATCGTGATGTATATGTTTCAAGGGTTTCTCTTCTCGCACCGGGTCTTGCAGCTGAAATAGCATCTGCAGCCTGTACAATACAAGAAATTAAGGATGTAGGCTCTACATCGCCATGATGTGATTCAACGGCATTGATAACAGTAGCAGATTCCTTATATTTCTTACAAAGATCTGCACCTAACTGGATATGGGAACCTTCCATCTCCTGGTCAACAGATTTACCGATATCATGTAATAAACCGGCTCTCTTAGCCATTCTGACATCCAGTCCCATTTCAGCAGCCAAAAGCCCTGAAAGCTGTGCAACTTCAATGGAATGCTTTAATGCATTCTGACCATAACTGGTTCTGAATCTCATCTTTCCAAGAAGTCTGACAAGTTCAGGATGTACACCGTGTACTCCTACATCAAGACATGCGGACTCACCTTCTTCTTTGATAAATGTTTCCACTTCTTTTCTTGCCTTTTCAACAGTCTCTTCGATTCTTGCAGGATGGATTCTACCATCAACAATTAATTTTTCAAGAGCAATTCTTGCCACTTCTCTACGAATAGGATCAAAGCCTGAAAGTACAACTGCTTCCGGAGTATCATCGATAATCAATTCAACACCGGTCATCGTCTCTAATGTTCGGATATTTCTACCCTCACGTCCGATGATTCTACCCTTCATTTCATCACTGGGAAGCTGAACAACTGAAATTGCAACCTCTGATACATGATCTGCCGCACATTTCTGAATGGCATTTACCACATATTCTTTTGCTTTCTTATCTGCTTCCTCTTTCGCTCTGCTTTCCATTTCTTTAATCAGCACAGCGGTTTCATGTTTTACATCTTCTTCAACAATTTTTAACAAGTAGTCTTTTGCTTGTTCAGAGGTTAAACCGGAAATTCGCTCCAGTTCCTGTACTCGTTGCTCGTTTAACTTTGAAATGATTTCTTTCTGCTTCGCTAAATCTTCTTCCTTTGCAGCTAAAGCATTTTCCTTCTTCTCGATGGTCTCTAACTTCTTGTCAACGCTTTCTTCTTTCTGCTGAACTCTTCGCTCAGAGCGCTGTACTTCAGCACGGCGTTCTTTTACTTCCTTATCAAGTTCATTCTTTGCCTTAATAGACTCTTCCTTGATTTCAAGTAAACCTTCACGCTTTTTTGCTTCAGCATTTTTTAAAGCTTCATCGATAATTTCTCTGGCTTTTTCTTCTGCATTTCCAATTTTTTTAGATACTTTCTTTTTATGAACAGAAAGTGTAATTAATGCAGAAACCACAGCGGAAACAATGACTGCAATAAGAATAGCGATCAACATAACCAGTAAGCTAACTTCGGGCATGTACAGGATCACCTCCTTATTAAATTTTCATTGTACAATTATCTAATAGGGCACAAAGCCCTAATATGCGATATTACAACATATCTAGTTTAAACTTTTTACGATATTATGTCAAGCAATAATTGGTCTATATAACCACATAATTACATATTTTCCCAAGAAAACTTCTTCATACAGACATTTATGTCATTTATTTCAAAACCTTTGCGAAAAAGATACGCTCTCATCTTCTCTTTTTCTTCAAAACTTGCCTCGTCGTCTATGTAATGTTTTTTTCGCAACAGTTGCATTATACAGGGAAAATCCGCATGCTCTTCTTCTCCAATGACATCCCAAAGTGCATTCGAAATTATTTCCTTTGCAATCCCTTTGCGTTGCAATACCGTCACAATCTGTTTTTTGCTTTTTTTATAACTTTTGCTTTCGTAATATAATTTCACATATCTGCTATCATCTAAATAATGATATCCATATAAATATTCTACTGTATCTTCAATTACAGTTTCCGGATATCCGTCTGATATAAGCTTTTTTCGTATTTCATATTCCGTATAGTCCTTGCTTTGCAAAAGTTTCATACAACGCATCTTTGCTCTATAAGGTAATAATTCCTCTAACAGTACCTTTATTTGACGCTCTTCAAGCATTTTCCCTTCTTGAATTTGATAACGTCTCAAATCCGCCTTATAAAGCACTAACGGTACCATCTCATCTATGATTACTTTACATTTCGTTTTTGAAAATTCTTCAATTTTGATAACTTTCATACATTCCTTAAAAAGACAGATAGGGGCACTTTGTATGCCCCTACCATATCATCCTTTGTCATCATTATTTCTATTCTTCTTCGGCTTAAATATAAGTGATTCTACACCCTTATTCTTCTTTCGTGGCTTTCGAAGTCTTCTTATCCTTCTTGCCATCCATTTCAGAAGCAGTTCCCGCAAGACCATAATGCGCTCTTACCTTCTGTTCCACTTCCGCACAAACATCAGGATTCTCTATAAGGAAAGTCTTCGCATTCTCTCTACCCTGTCCAATCTTATTGCCTTCATAAGCATACCATGCACCGCTTTTACTGATAATACCAACCTCTGCAGCAAGATCCAGTACATCACCTTCAAATGAAATACCTTCACCAAACATAATATCAAATTCTGCCTCTTTAAAAGGAGGTGCAATCTTATTCTTTACAATCTTGGCACGGGTACGGTTACCGGTAATGTCTCCACCCTGTTTCAACTGTTCCACACGTCTGATTTCCATTCTTACGGATGAGTAGAACTTCAAAGCATTTCCACCGGTTGTAACCTGAGGATTGCCGTAAAATACGCCTACCTTTTCACGCAACTGGTTGATGAAAATAACGGTACAGTTTGAACGTCCGATAGCACCTGTAAGCTTTCTTAATGCCTGGGACATTAATCTCGCTTGGAGACCCACGTGAGAATCGCCCATTTCGCCGTCTAATTCAGCCTTAGGAACTAATGCTGCAACAGAGTCCACAACAACAATATCAATCGCTCCTGAACGTACCATAGTTTCCGTAATCTCCAATGCCTGCTCACCGTTATCCGGCTGTGAAATGTACATATTATCTACATCTACACCGATTGCTTTAGCATAGGCAGGATCCAATGCATGTTCTGCATCAATAAATCCGGCAATTCCGCCTCTCTTCTGTACTTCTGCTATCATATGTAAAGTAACCGTGGTCTTACCACTGGATTCCGGTCCGTATATTTCTACAATTCTTCCTTTGGGGATACCGCCCAGGCCCAATGCAATATCCAGGCTCAAGGAACCGGTAGGGATAGTCTCCACATTCATCTGAGTGGCAGGATCTCCGAGTTTCATAACAGAACCCTTACCAAACTGTCTCTCAATCTGTGACAACGCAGCATCCAATGCTTTCATTTTTTCTTCTCTATCCATTTTCTTCTCCTTTTCCTTGAACATTTGTTCTGTATATACAATAAAACAAATGTTCGATTTTGTCAATTACTTTTTTGTAAAAATTTTCTTTTACAATGGATATTATATACGACAGCAAGTCCAATAAAACACCCTCAATATACATCACCGACCTTTTTTAGTTTTTTAACATGGAATAAGTGGCAGAACCGCCGGAACTTTTCCGATTTACTAAGGTCAGTCTAGCATTTGCAATTCTGATATGCAAGAAAAACTCATCGCCTTTTTTCGACATACGTGACAGCATCCTAATACATGAAATTATTTAAGATTCACGATTTTTACCGTCATAATAAAGAATAGGTAACCCGAAAGTCACCTATTCATATTAATTATTTTAATGTAAATATTCCTCATAATCCGACAGCGTAATGGTCATCCAGCCCTTTGCACCGTCGCTCAATTCATAGGCATATCCGTATTCCATACCATAAGGAGTATAGAAAACAATATTGGTGCTGCTATCTCCCAGAAAAGCAGCCAATTCATCATCTTCAAGATAATTTAAACCATCAATATCCGTTCCGTTCTGAGTACAGCATCTTTCACGGAATATTGCAGCAAACTCACTGTCTGCCACAAGAAGTGAGTCATTTTCCATAATCTCACCATTTACCAAATCAATATTGATTCCATAAATATACGACTCTGCCAAGGCAGATCCGTCTTCTGAAATATTGACGTCCAGAAGAATACTCATCTTTTCACCATCATTATAGGTTACAAAAGAATCCACAAGAATAAGTGCCGAACCTGTATACCAGCCATAATCGGTATAACCATCCAACTGCGCCAATAAATCATGGGCAGTAAAACGGAAGATTTCTTCATTTAAAGCATCCTGATTGGGAATCGCATCCCCCGTAATCTCATAGTAAGAGATATAAGCACTTAAATGAATATTATCTACGTAATTATAATATTCCATGTAATGTCTGGTAAGACCGTAATCAACACTCTCATCTATGCAGTCACAAAACGGCTCGTAGTATGTACCGGTAAACTCATCCAAACTATGGTTATCATGATTCGAACCAAAAGTACTTACGTAATCCTCTGCCAAATAAATATCATTTGCCCCGTCAGTAGAATCCGTATACAGTTCTGCATCGTCCCATATACTCTGCAAATCCATGTATGATAAATCATAACGCCCGAACGATCTTTGATATACATCTAAAGCAAATTCATCCGCATCAATATGTGTAAGGGACGAATCCTCTTCTTCATCAACCTCAGAAACCGAAGCCTCTTCAGACGCTATAACGATAGGCGCCGGCGCCGGTACAGTTGATGTTGTAGCACTTTGCGTGGTAGTATTGACGTTTCCCAAAAAAATAGGTACCACGATAGCCGCAATTACCGCAACAATTGCCACAACAAATCCCAAAAATACTACTGCAGTAATAATAATAAGCCAAATCCACCATCGTTTTTTCTTAGGCGGCTCCTGGGCAATATATGAATCGTAAGACTGTTGCTGTGCGTTATACACAGGTGTCTGCGGTGCTCCATACATAGACGTCGGCTGTCCTACTTGCATATTCTGACCATATATCTGCCCACTTTGTGCATCATATTGCGAATATTGCCCGTAAGATTGCTGTAACTCGTCAGTATACGATGATGTTGATGCGTTTTGCTGCGTTTCCGGACCGGCCTGCAAATCTGACTTTATATCTGTTACGTCCTCTACCGTCCGCTTTCCGCAATTCACACATGTTCCGGGTGCCGTAATGCCACCGCAATGGGGACAAAAAACATATTCCGTGTAATTACTCATTCCACTCTCCCTTTTACAACTTTACTTAGAAAACGAAGTTTCTGTCATATATTCCAATACGCATTTGCGTACCAGGGTTAACGCTGCTGCAGTTGCATTTTCACGCACCTTCTCACGATTTCCGTTAAAATGGTATTCCTTCACGCACACCTTTCCTTTGACGCAGCATGCAATATATACAAGGCCAACAGGATGCTTTTCGTCACCGCCGTCAGGTCCCGCAAGTCCTGTTACGGATACACATACATCGGCCTTTGTCTCTGCTTCCAAACCTTTTACCATTTCCTTGGCAACTTCTTCGCTGACTGCAGTATGCTTCTCCAAAGTACGTTTTTTCACGCCGAGAAGTTTCTTCTTTGCTTTATTGGAGTAGGTAATATAACCCGTTTTTAATACATCCGATACGCCGGGCACATTAATCAAACGTGCTGAAATCATACCACCGGTACAAGACTCTGCCGTAGATATGGTCAAATTGTTTGCTACCAGCAAATCAACCACTGCCTGTTCCAATGTTGTGTTTTCATCTGTGGTATAAATATATTCCGCCAGCTTTGTTTTAATCTGTTTTACAACCGGTTTAATCAGTTTATTGGCAGATTTTTCATCGGCCGCTTTGGCTGTAACGCGAAGATGTACTTCTCCGGTCTTGGCATAAGGCGCAATGGTAGGATTTGTCTGGTTATCCAGCATATCCTTAAGCATGTCTGCAACCTTACTTTCGCCGATGCCGCAAAGTTTTACCGTAGTGGAAACAATCACTTCCGGATTCTTCTTTTTAAAATAATCCACCACATATTCTTCAAACATGGGCTTCATTTCCTTGGGCGGTCCGGGCAATAAAATTGCACATTTTTCACCGCTCTCCACAATCAAACCGGGGGCAGTTCCGTTATTGTTATACATAACAATCGAACCTTCCGGAACCATGGCCTGCTTCCAGTTATTCTCTGTTATTTCCATGCCTCGGTTATCAAAATAAGCCTGAATCATTTCCCTTGCTTTTGTATCTTCCGCAAGCTTCTTTTTCATGGCCTTTGCCACTACTTCCTTGGTCAAATCATCATCTGTCGGTCCGAGACCTCCTGTTAAAATCAAAACATCGGAACGCTTAAGTGCCGTCTTAACCGTTTCCTGTAATCTATCTTCATTATCTCCTACAACAGTCTGATAAAAGCAGGACAAACCACAGGATGCACACTGCTCTGCAAGATATGCTGCATTGGTATTTACAATATTACCCAATAAAAGTTCTGTTCCGACTGAAATCAATTCAACAACCATTTCTTTTCCCGTCCCTTCTTATTTCTCATCCTTTAAAACATGACGATTACGAATCATATAATCCATCAAAGAATATACTGTCAGGAATAAAACAACCCATGCCAAAATCACACAGATGATATGCACTGCATCCCAGTCGGGAATCATAAAACCAATCATAATCATCTGCATGGTTGTCTTTACTTTTCCCCACATATTGGCCGCAATAACAACTCCCTTATCGGACGCAACCAAACGAAAACCGCTGATAATAAAATCCCTTGTAATAATCACAAGTACAAGAAATACATTAATTCTTCCCAACGCAAGCAGACAGATTAGTGCACTGCAGACAAGCAGTTTATCCGCCAAAGGATCCATAAACTTACCAAAATTAGAAATCATATTATATTTTCGTGCAATATATCCGTCCAAAAAATCCGTCACGGAAGCAATGATAAAAACAGCCAATGCACACCAATTCAACACACTCTGTGAAAATGTTCCGTTTTCAACCAAACCTGCCAATCCCGGAATCTGAGATGCCATCATTAACACTATAAAAATCGGAACCAGAATCACTCTCATCAATGTGATTTTATTCGCTAAATTCATCTTCCAATTCTCCAATCAAATCATATTCATTTGAACCGGTAATACGAACGTATGCAAAATCCCCGGTCATCATTTCTTTTGTAGTATTGATAAAAAGATATCCGTCCACATTGGGGGCATCCATATAGGTACGGGCAATGTAAGCATCTTCACCCGCAATACGGCCTTCAATCATGGCAAGCACGGTCTTGCCTAACATGGAATCCGCTTTTTCAAAAGCAATTGCCTGCTGAAGCTCCATGATTTCCCCGCGACGTTCTTCTTTGATTTCCTCTGCAATCTGGTCATCCATCAAAGCTGCAGGTGTATCTTCCTCCTTGGAATATGTAAATACACCCAAGCGGTCGAATTCCATTGTATCCACAAAATCCATAACCTTTTCATGGTCTTCCTCCGTTTCTCCCGGAAAACCGCTGATTAAGGTAGTACGCAAACAAATATCGGGAATACGTTCTCTTAATCTGTTTATTTTCTCTTCCAGTTCAGCCTTGGTGGTACGACGCCCCATTCGTTTTAAAATGCGATCCGACGCATGCTGGATGGGAATATCAAGGTAATGACATACCTTATCAATATCAGCAATGGCATCTATCAAATCATCATCAATCTCTTCCGGATAGCAGTAAAGAATGCGAATCCATCGCAGCCCCCTGATTTCGGATAACTTCCACAAAAGCTCGGGTAATTTCTTCTCTCCGTATAAATCTACACCGTAAACCGTGGTTTCCTGAGCCACCAAGATTAATTCCTTAACTCCTACATCCTCAACCATTTGCTGTGCCTGTGCAAGCAATTCTTCCATAGGCACGGAACGATATGTTCCCCTTACCTTGGGAATGACACAGTAGGTACAATGCTTGTCACAGCCTTCCGCAATTTTTAAGTAAGCGTAATGACCGCCTGTGGTAATCATTCTTTTATTCAGCTTAGGAAGCGGCTTATTAATATCCGGCAAATAATCATGTGCATTGCCTGCAAGTACACCTTCCAATGCCTCTACAATGTCTTCAATTGCCTGCGTTCCCATAATAACATCTACTTCAGGAATCTCTTCCTTAATTTCATCCTTATAACGCTGCGCAAGACATCCGGTTACAATCAAAGCTTTCAAACGGCCTTCTTTTTTTAAATCAGCCATGGCAAGAATTTCATCAACACTCTCCTGTTTGGCATCATGAATAAAGCAGCAGGTATTTACAACCACCGCTTCCGCTTCTGTCTCATCATCTGTTATTTCGTAACCTTTTTGTGATAAGTACCCCAACATGGATTCCGTATCCACAAGATTTTTATCACATCCAAGGGATATAAAAAGTATCTTCATAATCAGCTTCCTGAATCATTGTCCCACATATTTTTTAAAAATAAGTGAAAAAAGTGCCTAAAAAGGCACATTTCACATATTATTCTTCATCGTCACCAACGATTTTTAACTTTGCATTATTTAATTCTTCCACAGCAATAGAAAGGGCTTTTTTATTCTCTCCCTTTACCATAGGTTCATCACCATCAATGATTTCGCGGGCTCTTTTTGAAGTAGCCATAACGATGGAATAACGGCTGTTTACTACAGGAGCCTCGCCCTGCTCAACCTCACTGTTTACTACATTCATTAAATCTGAATAAGACGGGTGTAACATTTTTACTCTCCTTCCGAAAAGCTTGCCAGCTCTTCCTTTAAATTTGCTATTAATTTTGAAACCCTCTCAGGGGTACTGTGTGCTGACTGAATCAAATGATGTGTATATTTTACACATTCTTCCAAATCGTCATTCACAATAATATTATCATATAAAGGCATGCTGTCCGACTCTTCAGCGGCTCTGCGCATACGCTTATTGATGACTTCTTCTGTTTCCGTTCCTCTTCCCGTAAGGCGCTTCTTCAACTCCTCTGCGGAAGGCGGTGTTACAAAAAGCAATAATGTCTTAGGAAACTTCTCTTTAATCTGCAATGCTCCCTGTACTTCGATTTCCAGAATAACATCCTTACCGTTTGCAAGTTGTTCCTCTACATACGCTTTGGGTGTTCCGTAAAAATTATCGCAATAACATGCATATTCCAACAGACCGTCCCTGTCAATCGTACTCTGAAACTCTTCTTTTGTCACAAAGAAATATGACTTTCCGTGTTCTTCTCCCGGTCTTGGCATACGGGTTGTCATGGAAATGCTTAATGCATAATTATCGTATTCTTCCAAAAGACGTTTTACCAGTGTTCCTTTTCCCGAACCGGAAAAACCGGATAAAACAACCAAAATTCCTTCGTTTACCATAATATCACCTTAATTATTCAATATTTTGAATCTGCTCACGAATCTTCTCGATTTCAGTCTTTAATTCAATTGCAGCATTGGAAATTTCAAGATCGTTTGCTTTTGACAAGGTTGTATTTGCTTCACGATTCATTTCCTGTGCAATGAAATCAAGCTTACGTCCCACACTTCCGCCGGCAACCAAAGTCTCTCTTGTGGTCTCAATATGACTGCGTAAGCGAACCAATTCTTCATCCACGCAGGACTTGTCCGCGAATATGGTTACTTCTGTCAAAATACGGTTTTCATCCACATTGCTGTCCAAAAGTTCTCTAACCTTTTCCTCGAGACGCTTCTTATATTCCTGCACAATTGCGGGAGAACGCTCCGAAATATAATCTACCAGTTTGAGCATGCCGTCCAACTTGGAAATCATATCATCACGAAGATTTTCACCTTCTTTGATTCTTGACTCAACAAAGCCTTCTGCTGCTTTACGAATGGTCTTTTCTAAAATATTCCAAATTTCTTCTTCATCAATATCAACATCTTCCATAGAGAACACTTCCGGATATCTGGAAAGGGTTGATACACGAATATCGTCATCCAAACCGAATTCTTCGGCCATCTGGCGAAGATATTTCAAATATTCCGATGCAACTTCTTTGTTATACTTAATGCTTACATTCTGTTCGGTCAGGTCTTCGTATGTAATAAAAACGTCTACCTTACCTCTCTGAATGTATTCTTTCAATACATTACGGATTGCAGCCTCAAAAAAGTTTAATTTCTTGGGCATTTTAATATTTAAATCAAGATATCTGTGGTTCACGGATTTGATTTCTACCGTACATTTGCGGTTTCCGTCAGCAATTTCAAATCTGCCGAACCCTGTCATACTTTTAACCATTTTACTATACTCCATTCTTATTACACAAATCTAAGTATGCACTGATAACCATCCCCTCGGTTGCGATATCTTAAATCCTTTTAAGATATCTAATGGCATACTCTTCTTTATTATACTTCATCAATTTATTAACGTCAACGCAAACCTTGTAAGATTTGTTTCAATCATCATAGAGAAATTCGTGTAATACACCACAAATCCGGGTTCTCCGCCACCGGGTCTTTTTACATGCTTTTTACGGATATAATCTACTTCCGCCTTCTCCTGGTCTCCGTTTTTGGAATAAACTGCCGCCAATGCCGCTGCCGCTTCAAACACCTCATCCGGCATATCCCATTCCGTTGCCGGATTGGCATTTCGCGACTTTACAATTACGTGGGACCCGGGTACCCCTTTCGCATGAAACCACCAGTCATTTCCGGAGGCCATTTTAAAAGTCACTTCTTCATTCTGCAGATTATTTTTACCCACATAAATGTCGTACTCATCCTGCATCACATAATGAAGCGGTTTATTTACCACTTTTTTATTCTTTTTATCATAATTTTTTTTGACATAACCTCTCTCTGAGAGTTCCGCCTGTATCTGTCCCAAATCCGCCTTGGTTGAGGCAAGATTTAAAAAGGTTTGCACCGACTCCAGATACGATATCTCGGCTTCATTTTCCTGCATCTGCACGGCCAATGCTTCTTCGGTACGTTTCATTTTGCCGTATTTATCGAAGAAACGAACGGCATTCTCTTTGATACTTAAAGTCTCATCCAACGGAATGATAACATCTTCATTGGTATAGTAATTGAGTACCGTAACTTCTTTCGCACCATCCTGAAGCTGATAGCCGTATGCATTCAACAATTCACCGTATATTTTATATGTTTCACGCTCTGCCGCATCCTCTAACTGTTTGCGTTGCAAATCAAGTTTTTTGTAATCACGCTCCAAAATGGTTTGCACTGTTTTTCTCAAATTCAGCGACTTCTGGCGCATAACATCTTCCTTGTTTTTGGATGCATAAAAATCAAACAATAACTTGGAAACACTGTCAAAAAACTGTTTTTCATCCAAAGAATACGAAGGAATATCCATAACCGCATATTCTTTTACTTTGCCGTTTTCCGTTATCATACAGGGTTTAAAGTTCTTGTCACGGATTACCTGCATTACATCATCAAATGCCTGGTATAAACGCTTCAATACCTCATCCGGCAAGTCAGCTGCCATAATGCGGTCATCCACATTAGCATTGTTACACATTTCCCTTGCCATAAAAGGTGAAATACCCGTATAAGACTGATATATCATCTTAAAAGGTGCCTGCCTGCAGTTCTTTGCAAGACTTACAAATTCCTCATCATTTGTATGCAAAGCATCTTTCTTTTCTACTGTTACCGGAATAAAATATTCTCTCTGGGGTAAAACCTCACGAACGGAGCTCATTACCGCCGAAACATGTTTTAAACTATCAAGAATTACGTTTTTATCATCGCAAAGAATCAAATTACTGTATTTGCCCATCAATTCAAAGCAAAGCACACGGATACAGGTATCTCCCATTTCGTCCAGATGCTCTACCTTAATTTGTATGACACGTTCCAGACCCGGCTGTGTTACCTCAACAATACGGCCACCCTGTAAATATTTACGAAGCACCATACAAAAATTAGGAGCTGTTAACGGTGCCGGCTTATTTTCCTCTGTCAAATAAATCAAGGGAAGGGATGCTGACGCAGAAATAAAAAGGCGATGCTGACCGCTTAAACTTTTTACCGTCAGTAATACCTCTTCCTTCTCCGGCTGTGAAATTTTGGTAATTCTTCCGCCAATGAGTTTTTCCGATAACTCATGGACCATACATGCAATTGTAATTCCGTCAAAAGCCATAATAACCTCGCATAGCAAAAGCGTTGCACCGCAAAATGCAACGCTTTTTATTATATACTTTTACAATCTTTAACCGATTAACCAGTCGTACATTTCCTGATACTTCTTAGCAGATACTTCCCAAGAGAAATCTGCCGCCATGGCACGGTCAATCATCTTATTCCATTCACGTTTCTTATCGTAATAAATCTTCTCTGCATAGCGAATGGTATCTAACATTTCATGTGCATTGTAATTTACGAAACTGAAACCTGTACCGGTACCTTCGTACTCATTATAAGGCTCTACCGTATCCTTCAAACCACCGGTTTCACGTACGATAGGTAATGTACCGTAACGAAGTGCCATCAACTGACTCAAACCACAGGGTTCGAATAAGGAAGGCATCAGGAAGGCATCACACGCTGCATAAATCTTATGAGACATTGCCTCTGAATAATAAATGTTTGCAGAAACCTTATTATTGTACTTCCAGTCAAAGTGACGGAACATGTTTTCGTACTGTTCTTCACCGGTACCAAGAACAACAATCTGCACTGCATCCTGACACAATTCATCCATCATGTATGCAATCAAATCAAAGCCCTTCTGATCTGTCAAACGTGAAACGATACCAATCATCATAATCTTATCGTTTTCTTCCAAACCGAGTTCCTTCTGAAGAAGTCTCTTATTCTTAATCTTCTCTTTACGGAAGTTCTTTGCATCGTAATTTACATCGATGTACTTATCATTTTCAGGATTGTAATCCGTATAATCAATACCGTTTACAATACCACGTAAATCATGCTCTCTTGCACGCATCAGGCCATCAAGACTTTCACCGTAGAAAGGAGTCATGATTTCTTTTGCATAGGTATCACTTACTGTTGTAATAGCATCCGCATATACAAGACCACCCTTCAAAAGGTTTGCATTCTTATATGCTTCCAACTTGTCCGGAGTAAAGAAATAATCAGGAAGACCTGTGATGTCTTTGATTGTCTTAACATCCCACTTACCCTGGAATTTCAAGTTATGAATGGTCATAATGGACTTAATTCCGTGGAAAAATTCATTTCCCTGGAAACGTTCTTTCAAATATACGGGGATAAGACCTGTCTGCCAGTCATGACAGTGGATAATGTCAGGTCTGAAACCGAGTAACGGCATGGCAGATAAAGCTGCTTTTGAGAAAAATGCAAACTTTTCGATATCTTCCAATACATTACTGCTGTAAGGGCGGAAACCGCCAAATTTGGATTCATTATCGATAAAGTAATAAATAACGCCGTCTACTTCTGCTTCCAGAATACCAACGTATTCACTCTTCCAGTTAAAATCCATGTAAAAAGAGGTCTTATATACCATCTTATCTCTCAATTCCTGAGGGATACAGGTATACTTAGGTATCATGACACGCACATCAAAATAGCGCTTGTCAACACATTTGGGAAGAGATCCGACTACGTCAGCCAATCCTCCGGTTTTAATAAATGGTACTCCTTCTGAAGCCACAAACAAAATGTTTTTCATCACTTCGTCCTCCGCGTTTTTCCTTTGGTTATGAAATATTATACATCATTTCCTTGTCGAATGAAAGACATATTTTCCCAAAATCTAACGATATTGCAGACGAATTTTATCGGCAATCAGTGCAATAAATTCAGAATTGGTAGGTTTCCCCTTTCCGGTATTGATGGTATAGCCAAACAAGGCATCCAAAGTCTCCATTTTTCCTCTGCTCCACGCCACTTCAATCGCATGCCTGATAGCTCTCTCTACCCTGCTTGGGGTGGTCTGAAATTTCTTTGCGATGGTCGGATATAAAATTTTGGTAATGGAATTGAGCATTTCCGCATCATTTACGGACATCATAATCGCTTCCCTTAAATATTGGTATCCTTTGATGTGTGCCGGCACACCGATTTCATGAATCATCTCCGTCACATCCTTTTCCAAATCATGTTCCTTTACAACCGCCTCATGATAGGACTTTACCGTTGCCTGACTTTTTTTACCGCCGGGAACCGTAATCATAATCTGAAATTCTTTCTCTTCGTGAAGTAAATCCGACAACATTTTAAACATCTTGTCATTATCTTGCGTAGTCATTACATTAAGCTGTTCCATGATTTCCTCCATTGTCCAATTTTTCGGGGTGATTCTGATTATATAAGACAAACTCCTTATCTTTCAACTGATTTCAACCGCATTTACGGTCAAAAACCGACAATCGGATGACATAAAAAAAGAAACCCTGCGTCAAGGTTTCTTTTTTCGTTTTATCTTCGTTTGATATGACAATTTTTTTACTTAAAAAAATCGAAATGTTTTACTCTGCTTCACGCATAAATGATCTGATTTCCTCTAATCTTGAAAAAGCATGTTTTTTACCCATACGATACGCCTCTTCAAGCTTATCCGGATTACTCTCGGTACGGCTGATATCCAATCCCGGTTCCGGACAGAATAAAAGGATTTCACCGCTTTTTTTCAATTTATAAACTTCATTCAAAGACTCATTATAATTAAAATGGCGGTCTTTCATTGCCTGAATCATCTTCGGATATTTATGTAAAACAATACGCATAAGCCACATTAATTTATTGGGCCCTTTACGGTATCCTTCCGGTCTGGTAAGAATCACAATATTCTTTTCAAATCCCTTCTCTCGCATCCAGCGGATGGGGATGGAATCCGCAATACCACCATCTAAGTAAACTCCGCCGTCAATCTCTACAATCTTGGATACAAGCGGCATGGATGCGGAAGCACGGAACCACTCCAGTTCCTTATCGTCTCCCGTGTAGCAACGCTTATAAACCGGCTTACCGGTATTGACATCCGTACAGGTAGCATAAAATTCCATCGGATTATTTGCAAAAGTCTCACAGTCAAAGGGATCCAACACCTTAGGCAAATGATTGTAACAAAATTCTTTATCAAAAATATCCCCTGTTTTCAAAAAGGATCTGAAACTTCCGTAACGGGAATCCTTGCAATACTTCTTATTATAGCGGATTGCCCTGCCGATTTGCTTTGATTTGTAATTACATCCAAATACTGCTCCTGCCGAAACACCTACAATTCCATCTATTTTAATTTCATTCTCCAACATTACATCCAGAACGCCTGCAGTATACATACCACGCATACCTCCGCCTTCCAGAACCATTCCGATTTTCATTCTACACCTCTTAATACTTAGCCGGTTCCACATTACAGGATTCCTGCCACATATTTTTACATTATAATATAATAAATCCGCTTTTTAAACTAAATGTTAACAAATTTATTTTTTTATTAAAAACGACTTTACACAATTTCTTCTTTTTATCCCCTTATATGCTTGAAAAAAACAACATAAAAGGAGTATGATATTACTGCTGTAAAATTAAAAACAAACGGAGTTTCATTATGAAAAAATATGCAAAATATGCGCAAAAATACTGGTATAACTTTCTTTTAGGACCTCTTTTTATGGTATTGGAAGCCTGTGGCGAATTTATACTGCCCTACATTAACGCCAACTTAATTAATATCGGTGCGGCCAACAATGATATGGATTATATCATCCGTCAGGGTATTTATATGGCACTAATCGCACTTGCCATGTTAATTACGGGGGTGCTTGGTGCCAATTTTTCCATCCGCGCATCGACCAGACTGGCAGCAGGCGTCCGAAAGGAAGTATTTGAGAAAATTCAGACCTTCTCCTTCTCGGATATTGACGATTTTACGACAGGTTCCCTGATTACCAGAATTACCAATGATATTACCCAGATTCAGAACTTTGCACAAACCATGTTGCGCGGTATGTTTCGAAGTCCTGTTATGCTTATCGGTGCGCTTATCATGTCATTTGTGATGAACCCCTCTCTTGCATGGGCGATTCTTATCATTGTACCGATTCTTGCCATCGCCATTGCCTTAATCATCAAAACCGCCTCACCGCGTTACACCAAAATGCAGCAGGCGATTGATGATTTAAACAATGACATCGGCGAAAGTATTACCAATATCAAAGTGATCAAGTCCTTCGTCCGTGAAGATTACGAAATTGAAGGCTTTGGTAAAGTTAATGATGCCCTTGTTAACAAAAGTACATCTGCGTTAAAAGTAATGCTTTTGATGCAACCGGTATCCGCCCTTGCCGTAAACATTACCACATTAGCGGTAGTTTGGATTTCCGGACGACAGATTATGGTCGGTGATATGGAACTTGGTACCTTAACCGCTTTTATTACATATTTATCCCAGATTCTTACTGCTCTTACATTCCTTGCAAATATCATTTTACAAGGAACCCGTGCGGCAGCTTCCGACAAGCGAATTTCCGAGGTTTTGGAAACGGAAGTGGAATTGACGGATGTTAATGCTGCCCATAAAGATGTAAAAGTAGAAAACGGCAGTATCGAATTTAAAAATGTCTCTTTTAAATATTTTAAAAATAACACGGATTACGTTTTGTCGGATGTGACCTTAAAAATCAATGCCGGAGAAATGATTGGTATTATAGGCTCTACAGGTAGCGGTAAAAGTACGCTGGTTTCCTTAATTCCGCGACTTTATGATGCTAACGAAGGCGAGGTTCTGGTAGACGGTATCAATGTAAAAGACTTCTCTTTTACCAATTTAAGAGATGCCATCGCCATGGTTTTACAGAAAAACACTCTGTTTGCAGGAAGTATTGCAGAAAACTTACGTTGGGGTAATGCAGATGCTACTGATGAAGAAATCCGACATGCGGCTTTGGTTGCCCAGGCTGACCCTTTTATTACCGGGTTCCCTGATGGATATGATACGGAATTGGGTCAGGGCGGTGTAAATTTATCCGGCGGTCAGAAACAACGCCTTTGTATTGCAAGAGCTTTGTTAAAAAAGCCCCGCATTATCATTCTGGATGACTCCACTTCTGCCGTGGATAATGCAACGGACGCCTCTATCCGTAAGGCATTCCGTGAAGAACTTCCCGGCGTTACCAAACTGATTATCGCACAGCGTATTTCTTCCATCATGGATGCAGACCGTATTCTGGTGCTGGATGAAGGTAAGGTAGTCGGTTTTGATACACATGATGTTTTGATTAAAAATTGCGAGGAATATCAGGAAATCTATTATTCCCAGAAAGATAAGGAGGATTAAGGCATGGATACAACTACACAAAAGCGTCTTGCTGCCAAATATGGTGCCTCCGAACAGAATAATTCCGGTTCCTCTTCCGCTACCATGAGTGTTATGGCAAAACGAGGCAACATGGGAGCAACCGGCAAACCGAAGGAAATGTGGAAAACCATTAAACGCCTGTTTTCTTACCTTTCCAAGGAACGTGCACTTTTGTTTCTTGCAATTGGATGTGCCGTTATTTTTACAATAGCAAACTTAGTCGCGTCTTACATTTTAAGACCGATTATGAATGAATTTATCTATTACGATGCCGCAAACCCTGATTTGACGGAACGTTTACAGGGATTAGGCTTGGGGCTTGGTGTTATGGCAATCATTTACGCCGTTGCCGTTGCCAGCCAGTATGCCCAGCAACGCATTATGCTGACGGTTTCCCAGAACTCCTTAAAGCACATGCGAAATGACTTATATCGTAAACTCCAAAACCTTCCCATGCGCTATTTTGATACCCACGCAACCGGCGATATTATGAGCCGTTTTACCAATGACGTGGATGCCATCGGTGAAATGTTGAATACTACCTTAATTCAAATCATTTCCGGTGCCATTACCATTGTGGGAACCATTATTTTAATGCTATATACCAATCCGATACTTGGTGCCATCACCATAGTCATGACACCGCTTTTGACCCTTGCAAGCAAACTGATTATCAAGTACGGACAAAACGCTTATAAAAGACAACAGCGAAACCTTGGCATGCTCAATGCATTCTCTGAGGAAACCATTTCCGGACAAAAAGTTGTAAAAGTGTTCAACCATGAAAAAACAGCAAATGAAGAATTTGAGTATTTAAACAATCAATTGTGTGAGGCTCAAATCAGTGCACAGTTTACCGCAGGCATTATGGGGCCGGTTACACACCAGCTTTGTAATATTTCTTATGCAATTACAGCCTGTGTCGGCGGTTTATTGGTAATTTTTAAGGGCTTTGACATCGGTGGTTTGACGATTTCATTAAATTACACCCGTTCTTTTAACAGGCCGATTAATGAAATTTCCATGCAGATGAATACGGTATTCTCTGCCCTTGCCGGTGCAGAACGTATCTTTGAAGTTTTGGATGAAGCACCGGAAACTCCTGATAAAGATACCGTAAGACCCGACCGTATAAAAGGTCACATTAAACTTAACAATGTAAGTTTCGGTTATGTGCCTGAGGTTACGGTTTTATATGATATTACCCTGTATGCAAAACCCGGCCAGAAAATTGCCTTTGTCGGTTCCACCGGTGCGGGTAAAACCACGGTAACTAACTTACTCTCCCGCTTTTATGATAACTTAACCGGCGAAATTACCATTGACGATATCCCCATTGAACGGCTGGAGCGCTCCTTCCTTCGTCAGAATATTGCCATGGTATTGCAAGATACGCACCTTTTCACCGGAACCGTGCGTGAAAACATTCGCTACGGAAGACTGGATGCCACCGACGAAGAAGTTGTAAAAGCTGCCAAAATTGCTTCCGCACATTCATTTATCATGCATTTACCCCAAGGGTATGACACAGTATTGGAATGCGACGGTGCCAACCTGTCACAGGGACAGAGACAGCTTCTTAATATTGCAAGAGCCGCAATCAGCAAAGCTCCTATCTTAGTTTTGGATGAAGCCACCAGTTCTGTCGATACCAGAACCGAGAAACATATTGAAGAAGGCATGGACGCCATCATGGAAAGCCGTACCACCTTCGTAATCGCACACCGCTTATCAACTGTACGAAAAGCCAATGCCATTATGGTACTGGAAAAAGGACGCATTGTGGAACGCGGAACCCACGAAGAACTGCTTGCAATGAACGGCAGATATGCAGATTTATATAACGAAATTGCAGAATTGGATTAGCCTATACGCAAAGAATCCCCTCTACCAATAATTGATTTGGTAAAGGGGATTTTATTCATTTATTTTTTATAACGAATCGTTATTCGTTGACTCTTCTCTTTTTCACAATCATTTCGGTAACATCGGTCAATACCAATTCATCGTTTTGATTCTTCACGTAGAATGTAATTTCCACGATACCATTCTTCTCATTACGTTCCGTAAGCTTGGTTACTACAACCTCAGCTGTCAGCTCATCTCCTGCAAACACAGGCTTAAACCACTCAATCTTCGTAGATTTACCGGCAAGCAGCTCTTCACCTGCCAAATCTACCTGTAAATAGTTTGCCCAAACTGACATAAAAGACATGACGCCGGGAGCAATCAACTGTCCGAAATGTGTTGTTTTCGCATATTCCTCATCCGTATGTAACGGAATATTATCATATCTTTTGGCAAATGCAACCATCTCTTCTTTATCGATAATAACCGGTGCAATTTGAATTGTTTCATTTAACGTAAAATCATCAAAATACATATTTCTTACATCCTTTCCAACATAACGGATTATACACCTTTTTTATTACTTTGCAAAGGATTCATTTCCCTGCCCAAAAGTTTCTTACCAAATTTTACAACTTGTATTTATGCATAAATGCCTTTACCATTTGTTTGTAACATTTTCGTAATATTTGTTGCAAATTTTACCATATGAAAGGAGATACTTATGAAAAAAGTAGCTTTATTAACGACGACTGCATTGACAGTATTACTGGTAGGAGGTCAGGCAATTACAACACATGCTGCTACTCCGGGGTTAAAATCATATAATCTTGGTTGCGGAAAGGTTTACACCTATCAGTTAGGTTGCAATTCACAGGCTCTTACAGATATCCTGCAGAATTGTCTCCCGGGTATTACACTTCCAGACTGTAATACACCGGATATCAATTGGCCCGGAATCAATATCCCCGGTACTAACAATCCCGGCAACAACGGTTCCGGTAATAACGGCTCCACAGAAGAAAACCGCCCCGGTAACAATGACACAAGCGAGCATGCATTCATTCAGCAGGTTGTAACCCTTGTAAATGAAGAACGCGCCAAAGAAGGTCTTGCGCCCTTAACTATCGACACCAAGGTACAGGCAGCAGCCATGGTTCGTGCCGAAGAATGCGAGGAACGTTTCTCTCATACCCGTCCGGACGGCAGCAACTTTGCCACTGCTTTAAAAGAACAGAAAGTTTCTTACCGCAGTGCCGGTGAAAACATTGCTTACGGTCAGCAGACTCCCGAAGCGGTTATGAAAGCATGGATGAACAGCTCAGGACACCGTGCCAATATTATGAATCCAAACTTCACAACCATCGGCGTTGGTTACTATGAAAATGCAAACGGAACCGATTACTGGTGCCAGCTTTTTACAAGATAAAAACATCTGTATAACAAAAACCATGTATTCTTTTATCGAATACATGGTTTACATAATTTTTACTTATTACCCGTAATATAATTATTATAAATATCCACATGATCATAAATGCATCGCCAACTGCTTCTGGCTCCCACGGTAACGCAGATATACGGGGTTCCATCCGCGTACTCTTCATAACTTACTGCACAACTTCCCGCCTGATCCACATATCCGGTCTTTCCGCCAATTACAACTCCACCGGTATCTTTATCTTCGATTCTGCGTAAAAACCAGTTGGAAATTTCAATTCCGTCAGGATGCTGTGTTGTTGATGTAGTCGTATAGATATGTGCCGACAAAACCTCTTTACACAACTCATTCTGCATGGCCGCATCCATAATAACTGCCATATCATAAACCGTACAATAGTGATTCGTATCATACAGACCCACACAATTTGTAAAATGTGCACTATCTGACAGACCCAGCTGCTTTACTTTCTCATTCATTCGCTCCACAAAGGCTTCATGAGAACCTGCCACGTAAGTTGCAAGTCCTACTGCTGCATCTCC
>JAZNTK010000105.1:0-6339 GCA_045591685.1 Lachnospiraceae bacterium | reverse complement strand
ACGGTGGGCTGACCACCTTCCATTACAGCTACACAGCTGTTTGTTGTACCTAAGTCAATACCAATAATTTTACCCATTTTACATTCCTCCTAATTTATGGCTGTATGCCTTTTACTATAAAAATTGTTTGCTGTATTAACTAACTACCGCTACCATACTATGTCTGATTACTGAATCGCGATAGGTGTAACCTTTTAAAAGTTCCTGTGCGATAATTCCGCTTTCGTATTCATCGCTTTCCACCTGCATAATTGCGTTGTGGAAATCAGGGTTGAATTCCTGACCGACTGCTTCGATGGGTTTTACTTCCAACTTATCAAGCTCGGTCATAAGCTGCTTGTAAATCATGTTCATGCCTTCCACGTGGGGATTTGTTTTATCCTCTTCTTTAGTGGTGGCAAGACCACGTTCAAAATTATCTATTACCGGAAGGATTTTCTCAATTACGCTCTTGGCACCCGCCTCAAACATGGTTGCCTTTTCCTTTTCGGTACGTTTGCGGAAGTTCTCAAACTCAGCAAGCTGACGTTTTACCTTATCTTCCAGTTCGTCAATTTTTTCCTGTTTTTTATCTTTTACGGAATCTTGTGCATTCTCATCTTCTGCAGCCTCACAATCTCCGGGTGCTTCCCCTTCCGTTGTCTCTGCTGTAGTTTCTGCAGTTTCTTCCGCTATTTCCTTTTCGTTCTGTACTTCTTCTGCTTTGGTCTTTGTTTTCTTCTTTGCTGCCAAATCACTCATCCTTTCTTAAGCCTTTACGGCAGTTTCTTTTTATCATCCTGCTGATAAAGTGCATCCAGCTGGACTTTGATGGTCTTGAGCGTTCCGACTACTTTTTCGTAATCCATTCGCTTGGGACCGATAATACCAATGGTACCCTTCATCCCTTCGCCAAACTCATAATTTGCAGTAACGATACTGCAATCTTTCATGGTTTGAATCGGTGCTTCCTCGCCGATGTAAACCTTAATTCCGGTTCCGGGTCCCGATACATCGGAATCATCAATCAGCTGTGAAAGAAGCTGTTTCTCTTCGAATGTATTAATCAGTTCGCTGGCTCTTTGATTATCCGCAAGTTCCGGATATTTGAAGATGTTGTTGGTTCCGCTGGTGTAGATTTCCAAATCTTCATCTTCTTTGATGGTTTCCGCCACCGCATCAATTACATCTCCTATGATGGTTCCGTAATGTCCTGCCTGTTGTTTTAATGCGGTAATCATGCCCAAACTGATGTCTTCTATTGATAAGCCGTTTAAGTGAGTGTTTAACAACATGTTAAGTTTTAACATTGTTTCGTCGTCCAAACGCTCGGATACGGATATCATACTGTTTTTGATCACATTACCCTCGATTACGATAACTGCCAGAAGCTGGTTCTCATCTACCCTGGAAAGCTGGATAAATTTCAACTTATTCTTCTGAAATCTGGGAGCTGTAATCATTGTTGCGTAGTTTGTGTTCACTGCAAGAACTTTGGCAACCTGTTTTAAAAGATGATCCATCTTCTCTTCTTTCTCAACAAGCATCTCCTTCAGTTCTTCCACCTGCTTGGCGTTCTCTTCCATCATACTGTCTACATATAATCTGTATCCTTTATCGGAAGGAATTCGTCCTGCGGAAGTATGAGGCTGAATAATGTAGCCCAGTTCTTCCAAATCTGCCATTTCGTTACGGATGGTTGCTGAACTTAAGTTCAAATCTGTATACTTCGAAATGGTTCTGCTGCCTACCGGCTCTCCGGTTTCCAGATAGTTGCGTATGATTGCCTGCAATATTTTCTTTTTACGTTCATCAAGCATCATATATCGCTCCTTTCTGTGGCTTTCTTTTATGTTGTTAGCACTCAACTCTATAGAGTGCTAACATCTACATTTCATAATTTACCACTACGGCTTATTATTGTCAACTGTTATTTTAAAAATAACAAAATGTTCACATATATTAAGCGGCATATACATGCGAAAAAGCAGACGGCACCACCATCTGCTTTTATCATATACTTATTATTATATTTTAAAAAGTTATTTACTCATCCTCATTCATACAAAGAAACAACGGCAACATTCTAAGTGCACATCTACGCTTGTTCTCAGATGTATTATTTAGTATAGAAAGAATGGCCGTTATCTGGTCAGATTGTTTTGCCTGTTCTTCTCCGTACACTTTGCCATAAATCATATAATCCATAGACATATCCAAAACACTGCTTATCTTAAGCAATGTCTCAATACTCATTCCACAACTTCCACGTTCAATATCTGCATAATATTTAGTTGAACGTTCAATTTTCTCGGCCACCTCACTTTGTGACCATCCAATCAGCATACGTTTATTTCGTATGCGGTCGCCTGCTTCAAACCGGTTATACTCCATCTGCACATACACCTCCGTTTAAAACGTAATTTGAGTTACAATCAAAACTCACTTACATTATGTGACAAATGTGATAACCGTTAAACGCGTTATGAGCGTATATTTATAATACGTCTACGACTCCGCCATCTAACAAGCTAGCCTAAGAGCTTTTCAGCATCAATAGGATAGCCGATTTCGATTAACTTATCTATTAGCAATGATACTTTCTTTTCTGCATTCTCTGCCCTCTGTCTGATACCTATTATTTCTTCTTGTACCTGCCGCCTACCTTCTTGAATACCTTCTAGTCTACCTTCTTCTCTACCTTCTTCTCTACCTATTCTTCTTCCTTCTCTCCTTGCATCCCAAACTTCAGCTCTAACTGCCATTTCATTTCGCCTCCACTTTTCATTATTTTTTATTTCTTTTACTTTTCTATCAATTTCTTTTATAAACGAATTATTATCCAAATATCCACCCATATACCGCAAGAACGCTTTTATATCTTCGTCAATATCCGCCTCCTCAAAATGTTCCGTCCTACACAGAAAGATTTTATTTGTTCCGTCATCCAATGCCTTATCAATGTGTTCAGTATCTATATATTGATATTTTAACAAAGGTATATCCCAACCAAACACATCATAATCACATACAAAAATAATAAAACTTTCAGGCAGTTTATCATAATCTTCTCCTTTTTCTAAATAATTTACATCCAAAATCCCTTGATAATACCTACTTCTTTTAGGCAAATCCGTTTCACAGTAACTCTGCATTTCAACATTGTAAAATGTATTATTTTCATCATCTGCAAATACATCTAATCTTACATCATGGCTTTCAGGCAATATGCCTATCTCTTTCTCTCTTTCCGGATAATTAATTTTCTTAATTTTTATTCCCAACAGCTTTTCCAAAAATAGCTTACACAACTTAGGTTCCTGCATAACCTTTCCAAAAATGAAATTATTTGTGATTGTTTGATTTACATCAATATTTTCAGACATGTACACCTCTCTCTACCAGATTAAAAAGGCTTGTTCAGATATATTTAGAATATAGAAAACATTAAAGACTTGAATTATGTAATTATTCTAACATTGTATCTTTTGTTTTCATATGTGCACATTTCACAAATTTTATGCCTACAAAAAATACAAGCCTTATTTAACATTATTTTTTCTACGAACTTTTAATCGAAATGATTAACTGACAGGCTCTACCCTTCTCAGACTTTCGTATATGACAATATTACTTCTTATGAATTGCAATTCTGAATAAAAGAACATTAGCATAATTTAATCAATAAAACAATCTTTTATTTATATTTTCAACATAGAAAATACCGCAGATTTCGACAATCTGCGGTACTTATATTTTATATATTCATTTTACTTCTTTGCAAACATATATCGGTTTTTACCCTTACGCTTTGCTTCATAAAGAGCTCCGTCCGCCTGCGCATACAACTCTTCCAGCGTAACGCCGTCCTGCGGGTACATACTGATACCTATACTGCTGGATAATTGCAAATCACTGTAATCTTCACAAACTTCTTGAATCGTATCCAATAATTCCTGTGCCTTACGCAAAGTAATGGAGTCTCCCGGCACGTTACGCATCAATGCAAAAAATTCATCTCCGCCGATTCGGCCCACAATATCAGTTTCTCGGAAACTTCCTTTAATTTCAGCTGCCAAATCAATCAGAAATTCGTCACCGGCCTGATGGCCTCGCGTGTCATTCAAATTTTTAAAATTATCCACGTCAATCATAAATAATACATGATTGTGTTCAGATTCTTCACGCAATATCTTGCTAATGGATTCCATGGTAGTTTCTCGATTATACAACATGGTCATCTTATCCATCTTTGCTGCCGTAACCAGCTTCTGCTCTTCACGCTTTTCTTCATCGATATCTTTGGCCGAAAGCATTGCACACAGATGTCCGCTATCCACATCAATGATAAAACGAATATCATTATGTACCCAACGAACCATATTCTCACCAACACGTCGCTGATAACGGAAGGTCAGATGCATTCGGCCTGTATCATATATCTCACGCAAAAAAGCCTGGGTGAAATTCTTATAAAAAACACTTGCACCACTGTTTTCATCTACAATTGATGCAATCGCAGCATCTACCAACTCTTCAACGGTATGACATTCCTGCAAAGTTCCGTCTTCTATAAGCTGCCTACGCTGACTGATAATACGCCAATCATCTATGTCAACAAAAGATACCGCATATGTATCTTTGGGCAGTCCAAAAAGATATCGTAATTCCTGTTGATAATGTTGACGCGCAATATAATCTCTTGTAATGTCCCTGGTAACACCTAATATACCTACAATTTTATCATTTTCATCACGCAAAAGATACTTGGACGTAGAACCGTATCTTGCCTGACCTTTTTCTTCCGGTATCGGTTCAATGTAATCCACGAGATGTTTACCGTTCTTTATCAGCTTCTTGTCATCAGCAACATAACGTTTTGCCAAACTTTTATCTTCAAAAATCTCCGCATCAGTTCTTCCGACAACTTCATCGACAGATTTCTTTCCTACCATTTTCACAAACGCTAACGATGCTGCATGATAAACAGAATTGGTGTCTTTTACAAACATCATGTCTTTGCTATTATGCATAAGCATTTCAAATGCCGTATCAACAAGCATGCTTCTCTTTTCAGTCTCCATATGATTCCCCTTCATATTTTGATTGTTAAAAATAAATTTACATATATCTCATTGTTCTTTATGGCTATACATAATTATTATATCACTCTCTTTTTGACACTACAAGTGCGCTCAAATTTTTTTGTCTATAAATAATGTATAAAAAATTCAACCTTTTTTACTGCAGTATTACAAAAAAGACTCGGATTTCTCCGAGTCTTTCATTTACATATATTCAATATTGAAGCAATTAGATCATGAAACTTCCGTTTTCTGTTCCGTTAACAACGAAGTAAGCCATGCTTTCTTCGGGCTTAACATAGATTTCTACAGACTTCATATCAGCTGCCTTCTGGCCCATGTCATATACCCAAACATCCTTAGCAATCTTAAGGAGTTCATCGTTACTGTAGCTCTTTCCTGCGAACTGAACATAGATAGCTTCCTTCTTAGCTGCTGCTTTCTTTGCAGGTGCTTTCTTTTCAGCGGGAGCTTTCTTTGCTGCAACTTCTTTCTTTGCAGGTGCTGCCTTCTTAGCTGCTTCCTTCTTTGCGGGAGCTGCCTTCTTTGCAGGTGCCTTCTTAGCTACTTCCTTCTTTGCAGGTGCTTCTGCCTTAACGGGAGTTGCTTCTACCTTCTTTTCTTCAACCTTTGCTGCTGCCTTTGCAACGGGCTTAGCTGTTGCTGTTTTCTTTTCTGCTGCCATAAAAATTCTCTCCTTTCACAACCCTGACGGGTTAACGAGCATCGTATAAAAACGATATTTAACATTTGTATCTTCAGATGTAATATATCCACCTTTATTCACGTTGTAGTGTACTCCAAAAAATAAAAATTGTCAATTTTGTATACACTTTTTCTATTTTATGCCTCATAAACAGGTCTTTTTTACGGTTTTTGTATAAAAATTGCACAATAAAACCAAGCCTTTTTTAACTATTTTATCAAAAAGAAGATAGCAAGCACCAGAATTCCCAATACGATACGATACCAGCCAAACACCTTGAAATCGTGCTTTTTCACGAAGGAGGTGAGGAATTTGACCGCCACCATGGAAACCGCATAGGCAGTCACCATTGCAATGCCGAGAATCAGCCAGTTTCCTGCCGTGATCACGCCGTCAAAGGTGACGAGCTTCAAAAAGCTGACGCCTACCATAACGGGGATGGCAAGGAAGAAGGAAAACTCCGCCGCAATCTCACGGGAGCAGCCGAGAATCATGGCACCGAGAATGGTGGAGCCGGAGCGTGAGGTTCCCGGGATAATGGAGAGAACCTGGAACGCACCGATGAGGAGC
>JAZNTK010000104.1:0-2555 GCA_045591685.1 Lachnospiraceae bacterium | reverse complement strand
TACCCAGGCACGCATGCCCATGTAATATGCAAGCCACTTAGACTTCGATTTCCCTTTTAAAGGGAAACTTTCCTGCGCCCAAATATACTCCGCTGTAGGATCTTTTAGGATAATGTTCTTTTTACTGACTTTCGCCTTGCCGTACAAGGGAATGTATAAGGTTTTATTTACGCCGTTCATATTTTTACCTCGCATATGTTACTTCAACCTCTGTTACATAATGTGACTCTTCGATTATATTAACAATCCAACTTAAAACAATGACAAGATTCCTGCCAAAACTGCCGCAAGAATCGGGTAGAAAATCAATGTTCCGATCCATTTGTGAATCAATGTTTTTTTAGGAATATAAGGCATTAAATCTTCCGTCCCCGGAATTAACCATGCCTTGGTTTTACCAACCCAAAACCAGTCAATAAACAACCGGTCAAACAAACCCTCAATCAATAAAATAATGGTAATCTGTACGAATATATCCGTAAATCCTCTTGCGCCATTGATAAAATATACCATCGCAGGAATAAATACCAGAATCGGAACAAACAGGAAAACTCCGGCCAATGCATAATCTTTCTTAATCTTTGCCTTGGTTGTAAGCCCAAGCTCCACAGCTCTTTCCTGCACCTCCGGTTCATAAAAGTATACACATCCAACAGGTCCGTTTGCGATACCCACAACGCAAATCATCAATAAAATAAAACACATAGCTAAACCTTCAATAATAAGTAACATATTCCTATTCTCCCACCTTTCAATCTATATGATTATTTATTTGTAAAATTTAATTAATCTTCTTTTATATACAAATTAAAATCACAACATTCTCCACCCATTCCCAGGGTTTTCGTTCTGCCCCAGATAAGTTTCGGATGCATGTTACCGTATGTAATGTCATCACTTTTACAGAAGAACTGTACAATTTCCGGACAACCGTATTTATTACAGGTCACGACATAAGGACAAACTGTCATATCTACCGCAAAACCATTCCGGATTTCCTTTTCACAATACTGAAATCCTGCCTTTTCTCCAAACATACTATCCAACATTTTACGCATTATGTTCGGTGCTTTTTTATATAAACCCGGAATTTTCATTGTCACAGGAATTATTTTGGCCATTTTCTTTATTTTGATAAAACACCAGTCTTCGTATAATGCCAGTGCCCTCTCTTGGTTTCCTTCTTTCGCAAGAAGTGCTTCATAAAAGGCGATGCTTGGAAGAATTTGTTTTAAATGTTGCATCACTGCTACACTTGCATTTTTATTGTCTTGTAATAATTCAGCAGTTCTTTGATAAACCGACGGTAACAAATCACACAATCCTTGTTTCTTAAATTCCTTCTCCAAACTACTGGGTATGGGCTTTCTTTTAATATACTTCTTCGCGAGTTTTAATGCGGTTTTGTTGTCCATATTTGATCCTCCATAATCGCTGTCGCTTTCTTTTCTCTTGCTTCCAAATAAGAGTTTGAACACAAACTCTTCGCGCGCGAGCGGTGTTGCGTAGCAACAAATTACAGTTCCGCAAGCTGCGCATATAATTTAATTTCATAGGTTCTCCTATGAAATTAAAAAGACCCACTACCGGCGTTCTGCCGGTTGTGAGTCTCACCATTTCATGTATTACCGGGTGCAATATTCGCACCGTACTGACGATAATTACAATACATTCTAACAAATATACTGATTACTCCCTCATAACTTGCTTAAAGTGTAAGTTAAATTTTTCCATTTGTCAAGAATTAAAATAAATCTTCCTGATCAACAGTCTTAATGCCTGCGCCTGCCAAAGCTGCCGCTGCCATCTGATTGTCATCCACGCGAAGAATCATATATGCGCCATGCTTTTCGGAAAGGAAGGCATAGGTATATTCCACCATAACATTCGATTCTGAAAGTACTTCAAGGATAGATGCAAGACTTCCGGGTTCATCGGAAATCGGTGCTGCAAGTACCTTGGTCGTTGTGGTAAGGAATCCGCCCTCTCTTAATACTTCGTTCGCTTTGTCGGGATCTTCACAAATAATACGAAGAATACCGAAATCCTGAGTATCCGCGATGGACAATGCTTTTAAGTTAATGTCATGGCTTGCAATAAACTTGGTTGCCTGCGCAAGCTTACCTTTCTTGTTTTCAATAAAAATAGAAATCTGTTTTACGCTCATTCTTAAAACCCCCTTTTATTTAATCATGAAGCTTTCTTCTATCGATTACTCTGACAGCCTTACCTTCGCTTCTGGTAATGGTCTTGGGTGCCACAAGATGTACCTTAGGATTTACACCAAGCATAATCTTCATTGCGTTTGCCAGAGATTTTTCTTTTGCAGCCAAATCCTTCATGGTATCTGTAAACTGATCGGGTGCAAGTTCAACAGATACATCCAAAGTATCGGTATTGTTTACACGGTCAACTTCGATTAAGTAGTTTGAAGTATAACCTTCCTTCAGAAGAACGGTCTCAATCTGTGAAGGGAATACGTTAACACCACGGATAATCATCATATCATCGCTTCTACCCATAGGTTTTGCCATCTTAATCAAAGTACGTCCGCA
>JAZNTK010000103.1:0-5299 GCA_045591685.1 Lachnospiraceae bacterium | reverse complement strand
GCCATGTGATTCTGGGCAAAGGAAGGCTTACTTCCACGCCGATGGTATCTTCAAAGACTTTCTTCAAAAGTCTCTCATTTACATCTAAAACATCTTCTACATCCACGAAAGACAATTCCATATCCACCTGGGTAAATTCAGGCTGTCTGTCCGCACGTAAGTCTTCATCGCGAAAACACTTTGCAATCTGGAAATAACGGTCATAACCTGAACACATCAACAACTGCTTGTAAAGCTGGGGTGACTGGGGCAATGCATAAAAGTTTCCGGGATGCACACGGCTGGGAACAAGATAGTCTCTTGCACCTTCCGGTGTAGACTTCATAAGAATCGGTGTTTCAATCTCAAGGAATCCTTCATCTGCAAGGAAGTTACGGATTTTATTTACTACTTCACTACGCATAATGATATTGCCCTGTAAGTCAGGTCTTCTTAAGTCAAGGTATCTGTGCTTTAAGCGCAATTCTTCCTTGGTCTTGGAGTTTGCTTCGATGGGGAAAGGCGGTGTTTCTGCCTCTGATAAAATACGAAGGCCTGTTGCACGTACTTCAATGGTACCTGTTTTTAAGTTTTCGTTTGCTGCACCGCCACGCTTAACCACTTTACCGGTTACTGCAACAACGAATTCACTACGAAGTTTCTCTGCCTTCTCGAAATCTTCCGCATTTACGAAATCTCCGTTTTCGCCCTGTTCAAAAATAATCTGTAAAAGACCGGTTCTGTCTCTTAAGTCTGTAAAAATAATTCCGCCTTTGTTTCTGCTCTTCTGCACCCATCCCATTACGGTAATTACCTGTCCTAAGTTTGCTTCGCTTACCTCAGTACAACGGTGGGTTCTTTTTAAGCCTTTCATTGATTCAGCCATTTTTATATCTCCTTTAAACTAGTTCTTGAGTGCTTCTCTGTAGAAGTCCTTAAACTCGGTATAACCGTCTTTCATAAGCTGTTCCTTCTGGAACTTCTTATTCTTGTTCATCTTGGCTACCAGAACGATTTTGCCTTCTTCACGAAGTGCCTGTGCCTCGGCGATAATTTCACCGGTTCTTGCCGCATCCATTCCCTTCTCTAAAAGGAATGCAATTTTATTGTCAGCGTTGGGAACCTTAAATCCTCTTTCTAAAAGAATGGTGATAATTCTTTCAAAACCGATTGAGAAACCGCATGCCGGAGTATCGTTTCCGGTAAACTTACCGATCATCTTGTCATATCTTCCGCCACCTGCCACGCTGCAGTTTAATTCCTTCATTTCGATTTCGAAAATGGTACCTGTATAATAGCTCATACCACGCACAAGTGTAGGGTCAAACATAATCTCACAGTCTGCCTTCTTAGCAGCTTCCACGGTTGCAAAAATCTCTGCAAGGTTGTCAGCTACACCTTCTTCCAGGCAATCGCCAAGCTCTTCTTTTAAGAATGCAAGCTTGTCTTCTGCAACATTCATTTTATCGAAGAGAGTCATATACTTTTCAACACATTCCGGTGCGAATTCACATCCTAAAAGTGCTTCCTTTACGCCGTCGATGCCAATCTTGTCCATTTTATCCAACTGGATAAATACCTGATCATAATCTTCCTCGGCAAAACCGCTGTAAGCCGCCATTGCTTTTAAGATACGACGTTCATTGATGTGTACCTTGAAATTCTCAAAGCCAAGCTTTCCGAGAAGGGTTGTGGTTGCAAGCACCAACTCGATTTCAGCTAAGTTGGAAGGCTCACCTAAGATATCAATATCACACTGTACGAACTGGCGGAAACGTCCCTTCTGCGGTCTGTCCGCACGCCATACGTTACCCATCTGCAACGCCTTAAAAGGCTGGTTTAAGTTTGCAGCATTATTTGCATAAAATCTTGCCAAAGGCACAGTCAAATCATAACGCAAACCGCTGTCAACCAAGTCGTTCTCTTCCTTAGCAGCTTCAAGGTTTAACTTCTCGCCTCTTTTTAACACCTTAAAAATAAGCTTCTCGTTTTCACCACCCTGCTTACTGCAAAGGTTCTCTATATGCTCCACGCAAGGGGTTTCAATGTGTGAAAAACCGAACTTTGCGTAAGTATTCTTGATTTCGTCCATTACATAGTCCCTGATTTGCATTTCTTCAGGAAGCATGTCCTTCATACCGGTAACCGGCTTCTTGATTAAACTCATGTTATTTCTCCTTAAAAAATACTGGTACGCATATACGCGTAGTCTACCAAATATCAATTTTACACATTTTATGCGGAAATAACAAGGTTTTTATGCTATTTTTACGTAATATTTTCAGATATTCACGGAATACTCTTTTTTATAGCCGTGGGCACCGAAAATCTGCCAATTTCCAACGCCCAAGCGCTGAAGAATGGCTTTCCTTTCATCTGCGCACAGCCCGGGGTCCGTATCCACAGAAGTCATTAAGATAGGGGCATACTGATTATACTCTGCCTGCTCCGGCGTCAGTCCCCGCAAATTAATATACACATCTCCCGTAAAAGCAATGTGATGTTTATAGTCAATCAACACGATTTCGCCGGGCAAATGGCCACCCTTACCCTCATACACCTCAAAATGCAACTCACCGAAATCGAAGAATCCAATTTGTGTCAAAGGCTCTGATATTTCTTCTTTATTTTCCCAAGGTACGATGATTTTAGAAGGGTTTACAGGCGCATAGGACGTTAAAATTTTACAAATATTAATATACGGTTTATGCAAGGGGTTCTGCTCCCTGTAGCCACTGACGCCCTCATACTCATTGCTTAGGCATACGGCTGATTTATGGCTGGCAATCACTTCATCAAACAGCGATAAAAGTCCGCAATGGTCCACATCCGCGTGGGTTAAAAGCACACGTTTTTTCATATGTTCAAAATCCGGAAGAATCTTGTGAATCAGTTGCAGCATTTCCTCTTGATAGCAGGCATAACCCGTATCCACAAACAAGACTTCACCCACACTTTTTATGATGATAACATTACTTCCGCAAGGCGGTTCTATAATGGTGATGTCTGTAGCGTCCGTTATTTTATGATTCGTGATTCTTGGCAAAAAAGCCTCTCCCTTAGAAACTGACAACAATTCCGCAAATTTGCTGATACTGTCAAAGGTACGATACGGCGACAGTCCCTGCTCATCCAAGGTCTGCATGGCAAGATTCACGTGCACCAGAAGTTCCTGCTTCACTTCTTCCGTCAGCCCCATCATTCCGGCAAGCCCTGCTACATAGTTATGATAAAAGATGCTATTATCATATACTTTTTCCGTGCTGTTGTAATCGATTACCCGCACCTTACATAACTTCTTTGCTTCGTCTAAAAATCGGGTAATTTTATCCGGTTCATCCACATACAAACCCATTTTAAAAAGCTGATAATCCGTTCCGTTTTCCTGGGAACTGATATAAGAAATATTAAAATTAAAATCGTTAATAAGCATAAGAATTGCCGTTACGCTTCCCGGTTCGTCTTTCAACTTAAATTCCAGTAAAACGATACTGTTCTTCTCCTTATCGTTCTGTAAATAACCGATTTTTTCAAGCTCTGCATCCGCCTTTTTCAGTTGCTCCTCAGTTCCTTCCGCATCAATAAATAAGGTGTGCGAGTCTACAGCCTTGTTATAACTTACGCGTGTAATGTTAATACCTAAGGCCGAGAAACATTTACTTGCTTTTAAAAATGCGCCGATGTGGTTCGGCATAGATGTTACATAGGTCTTTTTCATTACTGACACCTCCAACTTTTATTTTGCCCAAAAAACAGAAAAACTCGTCTCAAATCTCTTTGAGACGAGTTCAAAACCCGCGGTACCACTCAAATTGCGAAACCAAAATTTCGCCACTCACCGGACTCCATCAAGTCCTTTGCCTTCACGCAGCATTAGGGGAAGAGTCTACTTGCATCATTGCTTTCGGTCTTCCGACTCGGAAGTGATAGGTTCCTGCATTATTTCACCATTGGCTCGCACCAAACGCCAACTCTCTGAAGATTCCATAATACAACCGTCTTCGTCATAGTCTTTCTTCATTTGAATTATTTAATTTAACTGTAATATACGCTTGCGAAATCAGAATGTCAAGTCATAAAAATACCTGCTTTTACTATTTCATTAACCCGCCGTGAAAATAACACTCATATACTTTCACATCTTGGCAATAGATTTCTTCATAACCCTGAAACCAGGTAAAATCTCCGCTTACTTTACTTTTGTAGATATATTCTCCGGACTTATAAAACTCCGGTCCTCTGTAAGGATATTCCATTGTAGCCAATCGCAAGGCTTCTTTCAGAAAATCCCCGCTAAAATTATCACCCATCACTCTGCCCGAATAATTCATTGCATATACGGCAGTACCGTTTTTCCATATGCCTTCTTCACCGGCAAATTGCTCTCCGCCAAGATAGGTATCGTGATATGTAAATTCGCCTTCTTCGTACTTGTAATCATGAGAATCATATCTGGTGGAATCCGTTTCATTCATAAAAGCAGCATAAGTATTGACATTGGCCTTTAAGCGAAATTGAATAATTTTATCAATATCATCTATATCAGTTTCTGCTGGTTTTCTGCTGCATTCCTGGTCTCTTACCAAATAGTCAACCGTAACATTCATCAAATCGCTGATTTGAATCAAATTGGCAATATCGGGATAAGACTGTCCCGATTCCCACTTTGCAATTGCCTGGCGTGATACGCAAAGCTTTTCTGCCAGTTCTTCCTGCGTATATCCCTTATTTTTTCTTAGTAAATATAATTTTTCGGAAAATATCATAATATCCACCTCCCAAATAAAGAATATCACAGACCGGGTTGCTTTACACCCAACTTATGGTGGCATTTTTGCTACTTTGGGTTGCGTTTGTGTTATACTCACAAAACCGGCTCCTCAGATGAAATTTCAAGTTTTTCTTAGCACATAATATTACGATATAAATGAATAACGTATATTCCTACTTTTGTATATGATACCCGCCGTCTGCGAACACATTTGTCCCTGTCATGTAATCAGACATATCCGACAAAAGGAACATTACGACTGATGAGATATCCTTTGGAATTCCAAGTCTTCCATTCGGAATCAGTTTTTCCGACTGTTCCCTAACTTCGGGATTATCAAATGAAGCCGATGTCATTCCCGTATAAGTAAAACCGGGAGCCACGGAGTTAACCTGAATGTTATACGGGGCAAGATCAAGGGCCATCGCCGAAGTCATGGAAACAACAGCTCCTTTTGAGGCCGCATAATCCACCATATTGTTTCTGAATATCGAAGCTCTGATACAACTGATATTTACTATCTTTCCCCTTTTCTGTGATATCATTGTC
>JAZNTK010000102.1:0-7583 GCA_045591685.1 Lachnospiraceae bacterium | reverse complement strand
TACTTACCTCCGTTTCAACCCCCGCAAATACTCCTTCTGCTCCGGCGTAATGCGGTAGCTTTCAATGGCCTTCTGAATTGCCTTATTATGCGTCCAAATCTCCAATACTCCCTTTTCAATAAAAGGAATTACTGCATCCCACTGTTTTGCCAGAGCCGTCGCAAAATACCATGCCACCATCATTTTTACATAATATTCTTCTGACTCTACCGCCGCCACGTCTTTTACATATTTGACATCAAATTCCTCATCCAGAAAATATGTCATCAGCATACCGATTCCGTAACGCACCGTATAGGTCTCACCCGATGCCATCCACGCTTCAATCTTCGGCAACAACTTCTGCGGATTTTTCTTAAAAATTTTCGGCCGCATCATATCACAGGTTGCCCAATTATCTACGTACGGCAAAAATCGGTCCACTTCATTCAAACACTTATCAAAATCCTTCATAGACTCAATCAAAAATCCATGCAGATTATTCTCTTCATAAAATTCATGGGGCAGTTTACTCATGAATGCATTTAAATCGCCGTATTTGGCCATTTCCTTGGCAAATTTGCGCAAGGCAGGTGTTCTTACCCCTATGATGATTTCAGGGCTTATTGTGGGCATTAGACGGCTGTGGAAGGCCTTGTATTCTAAATCCTGCATCTCAAACAATTTATTTTTGATATTTTGAACTGTATATTCCATTTTATCTCCTCTTTTACAAATACAGCGACAGCTGCTACACTGTCGCCTCTTGTTAACGCTTTATTCTCCGGCAGCCTGCAGTTTAACCACTACTACTTCCGGTCGGTTATTAATTCGGATAGGGATTACACTGTTACCTAAGCCACGGCTTATCACCATCGTCGTTCCGTTCTCCGTAAAAGTTCCTTCCGTATGTTCCGGAAAGAAACCGGCACCGGGTGCATACACGCCGCCGATAAAAGGAATTCGAAACTGTCCTCCGTGATAATGTCCTGCCAACACCAAATCAACATTACTCTCCGCATAGGCTGTAAACAATTCCGGACGGTGTGACAAAAGAATGGTATATCCTTCCGTACCTTTCGTCAGAGCTTTTATCGTCTGCTTTACCAATACGATATTATTCCCCTGCATGTCAGGATCATGAACACCTGCAATGTTTAAATCCAGTCCTTCATACTGCCCGCTGTACATGGTATCATTCATGACGAATACACCGGCTTCTTCCAGTTGCCTTTCCAGTTCACCGTAGGTTGCTCCAAGCCATCCTTCATGATTGCCCGTTACATAATACACGGGAGCAATCTTCACTGCCTGCTCCATAAAATCCATTGCCACATCTATATTGGTATGAGAGGAGTCTACCAAATCACCTGTCACCGCAATCAAATCCGGCTCCTGTTCTGCCACAGCCTGAAGCAGACGTGACTGTTCATTACCGAATCTTGCATTATGTAAGTCTGAAATCTGCACAATGGTAAATCCGTCTAAGGCCTCATCCTCTGCGCCAATAGCAACTTCATATACCGTCGTCTGAATGGATATATTACCATAGATGAGGCATCCGATTACAAATACGGCTATCACTGCCAATACAACTTTTACAATGATACTTTTTTTCTTTTTATTTGTAGTCTTTACTGCTTCTTTTTCCATAACTTTAACTATTTTATCTGCAATTTAACATTGTAGCCTTCGCAACTGCTTATACCGCTACAGTACCTTATCACCGTTTACTCTTAATTTAAATCCTACGCCTAATATCTCCGCAGCGCCTCTGCACATCATCATACGTGTAAGGAATATTTCAAAATATTCATACATGGTACAGATTTCTTCGTCTACGGAAAGGTTTAAAACTATTGCTTTCTTTTCTTTATCAACGCTAATGTCAGACTTTGTTACGGCATAATTCACACGGTCATGAATGTCAAAATTCGAACGGTCCTGTGGACGCACGCGGCTTCTTCTAACGTCTGTTTTATCCGCAATAATCAAAGCAGCCGAAATCGCATCCTTTGCCCCTCCGGTAGACTCATCATGGTTACCGATTGCTGACATAACCGCTATGCGATCTGCTAACGGCATATCGGTTTTTTGCAAAATATCGTTGGCTAACAACGCTCCATATTCCGCGTGATTTTTACGATTGATGGAATTACCGATATCATGCATAAATCCTGCTATTTTGGCTAATTCAATTTCATGTGCATCATATCCCAGTTCTTCTAAAATATATGCCGCACGCTCCGCAACAAACGCTGTATGTGCCTGAGAATGATCCGTAAAACCCAATACGCCGAGATTGTCATTTCCTCGCTTGATATACGCGTTTACTTCTTCATTTTTTTTGATTTCTTCGTATGTCATAACCTGTCCTCCCAACAGTACAGTCTTTTATTTCTCTTACATTGATACTTCTGTTACCGCTCTCTCTTTGTCTTTTTTAACCATAGAATTAATTCGATGATACCTACAACACTGACTCCTACCGTAAAGCCCACAGCATCTACTCCCACATCTGCAAACGTACCAACGCGGTCCGGCACAAAGGTCTGATGAAATTCGTCCGTACATGCATACAGAAAACATCCTACTTCTGCCAACGGATATGCGAGCCACCTCTTTACTACAAATACTTCCCGTAGTAAAAGACTTAACGATATTCCCAAACACCAATATTCAAACATATGGGCATATTCGCGGATGTCAGCCTCAAATCCATTGCCGGTAATCGGCGGTAATATCTTTTCCAAGAACTGCCCTAAAACAGTCATGATAAAAGAACTGCTCATATCTCCCGACATATCACCGTTTTGAGCCGAAAAAAGAAAAATCATCAGCATAACGGTAAAAGTTAATACACTATATATGATTATTTTTATACGGTTTCTTCTCATGCATTTGTTCCGTTCTGGCAAAAGAAAACCAAAAGAATAATGGGGCCCGCAAAAGGAACAAGCACTAAGAAAATATACCCCCAAGATTTCCCTGTATCCTTCAATCTTCGTATATGCATAGCAAGACGAGGTACCATTAAACCAAAGCCAAATGCCAATGAAATAATCTTACCGATGAACGGTATCAATGCAACTGCAAATACAATAATATTAAGAATAAGATCGGTTAAAATCGTAATCCAAAAGGTCTTTCGATCTGTCGTCCCCTGAAAATCTATATATCGAAGTAGCATCTCCGTTCCCCAGGGTTTTAAAAAATCCGGTAATTTAGCCACAAAACTTTCCATCGTTTATACTTCTCCCTTTATATGTTTTATATTATTTTTTACAATTCCCTAAAATCAGCATTGTCATTACTCTTTTTTCCTAATAACCAATTCATGGCAACGCCAATTGCACCAATTGCAGTAATTACAATATCATCAAGTTGACCAACTCCAGCCATAACATCAGGTATAACATCCAACGGTGAAATATCATATCCAAGAACAACTGCAACAATTAAAATCGTTACAATAATTTTTCTTAACTTTGACTTTTCCATACTCAAACTCTCCTATTCTAAAACACTCAAATAACATACTAAATTCTTTATTAGTATTATATCTGTTAAAAGAAGTATCGTCAAATTGCTCAAAATATTTATATTGTCATAAAAAAGGTGGATATTCATATATGCCGGAATAGGTATTCACAAAACTCTATAAGATTAAATTGATCAATATACCCGTCAAACATGCATATATTATAACAAAAGCCCAGTAAAAGAGGAAATGCTTGATTCCAAGCACTGCCTTAAGTGCTCCCAGATTTGTTATCTTGGTCGCAGGTCCTGTTATCATAAATGCCGCAGCACTTCCAAGGCTCATACCATTTGCCAGCCATGTCTTAAGAATCGGTATAGTGCCTCCGCCACAAACATAAAGAGGAACACCTACCGTAGAAGCCATCAGCACTCCCCAGGCTTCATTTCCCCCAAACACAAATGTTACAGCCTCCTGTGGTACATATCGCTGAAAAATTGCTGAAAGAATTATTCCTATCAAAAAGTAAAGTCCTGTCGCCTTAAAATTTCTAAACAGATTCTTTAATAGTCTTATGAATATATTGGGATCCGTATCCTTATTTCGTGGTTCATCAAAGTTCTCAAATCTAAAGAAATTCTTTTCTTTGAAAAAGAACTTTATAACAAGTCCTGTCACAACCCCACACAAAAAGCATGTTACTATACGAATCATAAGAACCTTAAGCCCAAGTGCCGCACTATATACAATAAGCTGTGGATTCAAAAGGATAGAACTCATCATAAAAGAGGCCAGCCACTCATCTCTTATTCCACCTTTTGAAAAGGAAGCGGCTATCGGGATTGTACCATACATACAAAGCGGGGATGCAACACCTAAGGCAGAAGCAAATATAATTCCTATTATACTGCTCCCATTGCCTTTCATTGTTCTCATAAGATTGTGGATTTTATCCTTAAAGAATACAGAAATGATTGAACCAATTACCATTCCTATAACCCAATATAAAAAAATTTGTCTGAATTGTACCAGAAAATAGTACCCTAAATATATAAATTCTCTTTCTATTACATCAAACATATATTCATCGTTCTCCAAACTACTCTCCTAACGACTCTGCCACACTATCAGATTCATTTTCAAAAGCAGTTTTATTTTTCATCAACATTTATAATTTCATACGCTCTGTTTCCCAAACCTATTTCTTCAGCATGCGTTAGTATGTGAAGTCCGTTTTGAGCCAATATCCTATTCTGAAGTGACTGACCATCCTGTGCCCTAAACACAAGATCTATGCACGCCTGGTCCAGCGCAACCGGATCAGTAGATGCAAGAATACCGATATCGTGCATATCCACTTCAGTAGGACTGGAAACACAGTCACAGTCAATGGACATATTATTCATTACACTTATATAAATAATTTTTTGTCCATTTTCTTCATAATCCGAAACTGACTTTGCTGCCTCCGCCATTGATTCCGTAAAAACATCCTGATTCGTAAACAGACTTCCAAAAGTTATCGGTGGCTTCGAAAAAACTCCGCCTGTATGTATTCTGACCTTCCCTTCACTTGATGCTATACCGATTGAAATATTTTTAAGTGCCCCACCAAATCCGGCCATTGGATGTCCCTTAAAATGAGTAAGAACTATCACATAATCATAATTAGCCAAATTCATTCCAACCCAGTTTTCCTGTAAATTTGTACCATCTGTTACAGGGATTTTCATATAACCGTCACAATCCATAATATCTACATCTGCAATTTCAGTAAAACCGTGATCCTCTGCAACCTGCATATGCATTTCCGTTTCAGCTCTTCTGGAGCCGGAATATGCTGTATTACACTCAACAATTGTTCCATCCACACTTTGAACCAAATCTTTGATAAGATAAGGATCCAGGTGGTTGGGATTACCTGCTTCACCTGTTGATAACTTTATAGCTACATTACCTGTAGGAGTTACCTCCAATGCTTGGTAGACCTTATCGAGACCTTCAGGGCTAATATCATATGTCATATATACAATCGATGAATCATCATAACTTCTACCTTCAGATTGCAAAGTTTCCACATCATAATATTCATGTGCCTCTATATCATAATGCATATGGTTAGTGTACCAGACAAGAAATATACCAATAAACGCTACAAAAATACCTAAACCAATTAATAATTTACGAAGTCCTCTTCTGTTTTTCTTTGCTCCTTTTGAATTACTCTTATCTTTATCCCTCATATTTATACCCAAACCTTTCCTTAATCCCGTTTAATCCAAGATAATGATATGAAATAAGCATCTGTAACCTATATCGGATTTCATCCTCTTCACTGTACTTAATAAGTATGTCTTTCAGTCCCATTATTAGAAGAGATACTATCTGAACCTTAAATTCCCTATCATCTATCGGACAAGTTTCAACAAAAAAGCCTTTCATCATTTCCGTAAGAATAACTTGGTCTTTACTTCCGACAGACTTAAGCATTATAAGTATACCTTCACGATACTGACTCATTATCCTTGCAAGGACTTCTGAAACTTCTTCTATCTTATCCGCAGTATCATTACCGGCATAATCTGAACTACCAAATCTATTGATTGCATCTATAAGACTTAACCTAGCCTCACCTACAAGTGTTTCATATATTTCTTCTTTAGAACTAAAATATCTGTAAATATTGCTCTTACTTATAAAACATTTATCCGCAATCATATGCAATGATGTTTTATCATATCCGGCATTTGTAAAGAGTTGTTTGGAAACAGCCAAAATCCGTTGTTTTATTTCTTCCTTCTTTATCTGCATGTTTCTTCCTTCAGCGATTTTATATCTAATAGCGACCAAAATATTGTAATAAAAATACCATATATATGGCTTAATTACAATATAATTTCAGCAAAAGCGACCATTATGCAATATTGTTCATTTAAGACATATGCATACACAGAACACACAAAATTTTATTTATCGCTTTATCATATCCTTATACTTTTTTCAACGCATATAATAATAAGCAAAAAAGCAAGGGAATACGGTATGTACAAACAAGTACAAACAAAAGTATCAAAAATAAAAAAGCTCCAAAGCCTTAATCTATAAAGCTTTGAAGCATTTCTCTTGACTGCCGGCGACCGGAATCGAACGATTTACGGTTTCCGCAAATCAGCATAGAAAGGGGCGTTTCAGTCTCTGCTGTGATTTCTGCATCACATTTGCATCACTTTTCTTTCATTCCGTCTTACTCTATTTTTCCGTTTTCTTTTTCAAACTTCATAACCGCTTGGCGAATCAAATAAATTACTTCTCCATTGATAGAGCGACCCTCAAATTCTGCAAGGCTTTTTAATTTTCTATGCGTTTCTTCATCCAAACGTAAACCTAAATGTTTATCTTTTTCTTTCATACTTCATTCATTCCTCAATCAAAAATTTGTTGTAAATTTATTACAAGTACATTTTAAGTTCTAATATTTACACAAAGTTCAAAATGTACTTAATTTAAGTACATTTTATTTTGACAAAAATTCGAATGAAGAGTACAATATCCTTAACACCAAATTTTGTAATACATAGGAGAATGCGTATGAAAAAGAAAATTATAAAACTCTTACTCATTACGACACTATCAACATTTATTTTGACTGGATGTAAGGACAGCGAGGCGACAATCAACAATGTCGATGAAAATACAGAGACTACTTCTGTTATAGAATCCAACGAAGTCGCAGAAAACACCTCTGATGTAACAGCAGAAACTACTTCCACTTCTGAAACATCAGAAACAGAATCAGATTCAGCATCTGCAATTGAAACATCAGAATCCGAAACGGATTCTACAACTGAAACTACAACAGAGACAGTTTCAACATATACAACGGAAAGCATTGAAGAAAACACCGCGGAAGAAAATTCTTCTGATGACAGTACAGAAGTCGCAACAACGCAAGGCACAGCAACTCTTTTAAGTTCCGATTTTATTGTTTTGCTAAATGCCAAAAGAACAGAAGCTGGTTTATCACAAGTTTCTTTAGATAGTAACCTTGACGCAACTGCATTAGCAGGTGTGCAGGAATTACCTACCAACTATTCACATAACGTAGCAGGCGGCGGTTATGATA
>JAZNTK010000101.1:0-2229 GCA_045591685.1 Lachnospiraceae bacterium | reverse complement strand
CTTTTTTGTTATTCGAAATCGAAAGATTTATTCTTCAGACGGGGCCGCTGTTTTAGCAGGAGCTTCGGTTGTAGGCTGAACAACAACTACGTTTGGAGTATCCTGCGCCTGAGTTGCTAATTTGCCACCGAGTGCGCCCATTATAAGGCTCTTGATATCAATTCCCATACCGGAGCTGATACCTTCTGTAATCTGTGTAGTACCGTTAACAATGTCAGAGATTAACTTAGCACTGTTACCTTCACCGTACATAGTAATCTTATCAACTTTGCTAAGAGGTTCTGCAACATTTTTAGCAATGGAAGGAAGGGCAGCCATAATCATTTCAACAACAGCGGCTTCGCCGTATTTCTTCATGGCTTCGGCCTTCTTATCAATACCTTCTGCTTCAGCAAGTGATTTCAAACGGATTGCTTCTGCTTCCGCTTCACCGACAGCACGGATACCTTCTGCTTCGCGCTGGCATTCAATCATCTTTGCTTCCGCTTCTTTGGTACGACGGTATAATTCTGCTTCTGCTTCCTGCTCAGCGGCATAACGCTGTGCATCTGCCTTGGCACGGATTTCCGCATCCAATGTCTGCTTGGTAACTTCAACTTCTTTTGCTCTAAGTTCAGCAACACGGTCTGCGCGGGCAATGTCTGCATTGGCAGATGTAACTTCGATAGTTTTACGCTGTTCCTGTTCCTGAATGGAGTAAGCCGCATCAGCTTCCGCTTTTTTAACATCGGACTGCTGTTTTAATTCAGCCTGACGGATAGCCAAAGAGGTCTGCTTTTCAGCGATTTCCATTTCAGACTGTACTTTTGCATCATTTGCTTCTTTTGCAGCCTGTGCCTGTGCAATGGCAATATCTCTTTCAGCCTGCGCTTTGGCAACAGCGGCACCCTTCTTAATCTGTGAAATATTGTCGATACCAAGGTCTTCAATCACATTATTCTGATCAGAGAAGGACTGAACATTGAAGGAAATCATCTCAAGACCCATCTTGCCAAGGTCAGGAATTGCATTTTCCTGAACACGTTCACCGAATGCCTTACGGTCAGTAACCATTTCTTCTAAACGCATCTGACCTACGATTTCACGCATGTTACCTTCCAAAGTGTCCTGTACACGGCGGATAATCGTGTCTTCTCGTTCATTAAGGAAGAACTTGGAAGCAAGGGCCATCATTTCAGGGCTCTGTCCGATACGGATTTTTACGGTTGCGTCTACTTTTACGTTAATGTACTCTGCGTTAGGAACAAAGTCCGTAGTTTTAACGTCAACAGAGAACATCTTTAAAGAAAGCTTATCCAGTCTTTCAAAAAATGGAACACGAATACCGGCTTTACCGATTAAAATACGAGGTTTACCTAAACCTGAAATCATGTAAGCAGTATCCGGTGGAGCCTTTACATACCCCAAAAGTACAAGAACAATAACTAATACAACAATTCCAATTACAACAAAAATCATTTTTTCTCCTTTCCGGTTAGAATTCCGTTCTTTTTTATGGATTCATTGTACCGTCACAATGCATAGAAGTAAACAAATATTTTAGCGAAATAAGTCGGTTTATTTCCGGGCAATTGGAGAAATATGAAATAATAAGGGATAAAAATTACCCCTCCTTGCTAAAAAAAGGAAAACATGCTACAATAAAATCGAACATTTGTTTGCGATAATTAATAAGATACTATTTGAGGAAATCCTATGGAACAGATATCACTTTTTGACGATAATAAGAATCAATCAATACCTTTAGCCAATCGCTTAAGGCCGGAGACTTTAGAGGAGTTTGCGGGGCAGGAGCATCTGCTTGGCAAAGGGAAGATGTTAAGGCAGTTGATAGAGAGAGACCAGATTTCGTCGATGATTTTCTGGGGGCCGCCCGGTGTTGGTAAGACAACACTTGCGAGTATTATTGCGAATCGGACACGCTCGAATTTTATTAATTTCAGTGCGGTTACGAGTGGGATTAAAGAGATTAAAGATGTTATGAAGGAAGCGGATGAGAACCGGCATTTAGGGATTCGGACGGTTCTTTTTGTAGACGAAATGCATCGTTTTAACCGTGCACAGCAGGATGCGTTTCTTCCTTTTGTAGAGAAGGGAAGTATTATATTAATCGGTGCGACGACGGAGAATCCTTCGTTTGAGGTAAATGCGGCTTTATTGTCCAGATGTAAGGTTTTTGTACTAAAGGCATTGGAGGAAGCGGATATTGAGAGACTTCTGAATCATGCG
>JAZNTK010000100.1:0-36419 GCA_045591685.1 Lachnospiraceae bacterium | reverse complement strand
AAAAAGCTTCTCGATTATATTATGACCCTGCGCCGTAAAATGTCCTGTCTTAGCGGCACATTTCTCACAATAAAGTACACCGTCTCCGGTCTTCTTTGTACTGTCGTATAAAAGATAAGGTACGCTGTCTGCCGTATGGGTACGCAAACGTACCGGTGTGGGATGATCGGGAAGAATCAACATTCTGAAGTCTTCGCCCTTTTCTTCCATCTTTTTTATAAAAGGTCCCACAATCATCTCATCAATATTTTCAATGGCTTTTACCTTGCGTTCAAAGCTTCCCTGATGACCCATCTCATCAGGTGCCTCCACATGGATGTATACAAAGTCATTGCCTTCTTCGGTCACTGCTTTGACTGCAGCTTCCATTTTACCTGTATAATTGGTGTGAAGTCCGCCGTTGGCACCTTCCACTTCAATTACATTCATTCCTGCGCCGATGGCGATTCCTTTTAAAAGGTCAACTGCAGAAATCATCGCACCCTTTTTGCCTGTTTTTTCTGTAAAATCAGACAACATAGGCTTAGTGCCTGCTCCCCAGAACCACACACAGTTTGCAGGATTTAATCCTGCCGCCTTACGTGCTGCGTTAATGGGGTGGTCTTTTAAAATTTCATAACTCTTCTTCATCATGGAAAGAAAGACTTCATTTGCCGGAAGGTGAGGATTAATCACCTGTTCCAACACATCATGGGGCGGTGTAAGTTTCTCTACCTTTCCGCCTTTCCAAATCAGGCAGTGGCGATAACTGGTTCCTACATAAAACTTATATTCTTCAGTCTCTACCGCTTCTCTTACCGCATTTAAAAGCACTGCAGCATCTTCTGTACTGATTTCGGAAGAACTGTGGTCAATAATAGTCTTTTCTTCAAAAGGCACATCGTCATCAGAAATGGTAACGATATTACAACGGATTGCGATATCGTCATCTTCCATATCGACACCGATACTTAATGCTTCTAACGGTGAACGTCCTGAATAATACTTCTTGGGGTCATACCCAAGCACTGACAGATTGGCAGTATCACTTCCCGGCGACATGCCTTCCGGAATCGTATGCACCATTCCAATTTCTGCCTCAGGCGCTAAAATGTCCATATTGGGTGTCTTAGCATATTCCAGAGGTGTCTTACCACCTAACTGCTCTATAGGTTCATCCGCCATGCCGTCGCATAAAACAACAACATATTTCATTTTTTAGCCCTCCAAACGAATTCTTGTAATTACGTTCTTTACGCCTTTAATCATTTCATCGAATTCTTTTTCGCTTACTTCATCTGTAATAAAAGCAAATTCATCTGCACACTCAGGCAACTTGATGATTTCGGTTTCTCCGAATACTTCTTTTACGCCTGATTCTTCGAGAGTTCCTTTTACTCTTACAAAGAACTTCCAGCTCATTTCGTCCTTAGAAGAAAGCTCTACCTTCTCCTGGTCCCAGAAACAGAAGATAAACTTGCCCTGATGTTTTGCACAGTCAATAATGTCAGATACTACTGCTGATGCGGTAGGAAGCTTTCCTGCGCCTCTACCATAGTACATTGTGCTTCCAAGCATATTACCGTGTACGCAAACGGCGTTGAATACGTCTTTTACACAATACAAAGGATTGTCGGAACGAATCATGAAAGGCGCTACCATTGCAAAGCACTTTCCGTCCATATCCTTGCTCATTGCAAGAAGCTTGATGCTTCTCTTCATTGCCTTGGCATACTTGAAATCTTCCTTAGAAATCTTAGTAATACCTTCTGTATAGATATCTTCGTAACGTACTGTTTTTCCGTATACTAAAGAAGAAAGAATTGCAATTTTACGGCAGGCATCATAACCTTCCACGTCTGCTTCGGGATTACGCTCTGCATAGCCCTTTGCCTGAGCCTGTGCAAGTACTTCTGCGTAGTCCATACCTTCATCGTCCATCTTGGTCAACATATAGTTTGTGGTACCGTTTAAAATACCTGTGATACCGTCAATTCTCTCCGGAGTCAATGATGCATTCAAAGGACGGATAATGGGAATACCGCCGCCAACACTTGCCTCGAACAAATAGTTACAGTTATTTTCTTTTGCAATCTGAATCAATTCAGGGCCGTGATTTGCAACCAATTCTTTGTTGGAAGTACATACACTCTTACCTGCCAAAAGCGCCTTCTTAGAGAAAGTGTATGCAGGTTCCACACCACCCATGGTTTCACAGATGATTTTTACCTCAGGATCATTTAAAATCACGTCAAAATCATGTACAACATGTTTCTCCATAGGATCTCCGGGGAAATCTCTTAAGTCCAATATGTATTTTACGGCAATGCCTACGCCTGCCTTTTTACTTACTTCGTTCTGGTTCTTATTAATAACCTCAACTACACCGCTACCTACGGTACCATACCCTAATACTGCAATCTGAATCATGTCTTTTCCTCCTGCTTTCCTTTTATCATTTTATTGTAAAAGCGTTTTTGCTATTCTTTGGCAACAATCTTTACATATTTTACACCGGATTTACTTTCAATTGCCTGTACCATCTCTCCCACATCTCTTGTAGAGGGCAATATCTGTAAACTGATGCTCAATGATGCCATATTATTAATCGGAATACTCTGATGTATGGTCAAAACATTGGCTCCGAAATCTGCAATAATTTTCAATACATCGGATAAAATTCCCGGTTCATCCTCCATTTCGCAGGTAAAGGTAAGTGTTTTACCCTCTGTACTGTCGTGGAACGGAAAGATGTCATCCTTATATTTATAAAAAGAACTTCTACTGATGCCGGTCATATCTACCGCCTCCTGAATGGTGGCAGCCTTTCCGGTCCGTAAAAGTGCCTGTGTTTCCACCACTTTCAGAAGCACTTCCGGCAGAGCTTTCTTTTTTACAACGAAATAACCACTGTTCTCGTTCATGTCTCTCCCTCGCATACATTTGTTTTCCAGCGAGAGATATTGTAACATGAGTAAAGGGCTTTTGCAAGCCCTTTTCCTAAGAATTATTCTGTTTCTTCACTCTTTTCAACCAGTGTTGCCATCATATGCAGATAGTCTTCCACTTCTTTCTTATAATTTTCTTCCGAAAATGTATCTTCGTCGTACTCTTCTCTTAAAAAACCATCCAAAGTAAGTCCCATGGTTCGCGCCAACACCGGCATGGACACTTCGTCCCTGAAGTTATCCGTATTTACATTTTCATATGCTTTCAAACGTGCTTTACGATATGCATCCTTGTATTCGCCTATAACGGTCAATGCCTCTGCATCCTTCTCTCTCTCCATGGAAGATAAAAACAGTGGTATGTAAGGATATGACTTTCTGACAGATAATTTGGTTTTCTCAATCGCCAACGTCGTTTCAAAATAACTCTCCGGATGTCGGTTTGACATTGCCGCAAGCTCCATATTCATGTATTTTACGGCGTAATCCGTAATAAAAGCATACAATCCCAGCTTGTTACCGAAATAATGGAACCATAAGCCCTTGCTGATACCTGCTTCTTTTACCATATCGTCCGTACTTGCTCTTTTATATCCGTTGCGTGCAAACACTTTCATTGCACCGTTTATCATTCGATCCTGTTTGTCTTTCTTTAATTCAAAAAACTTCTCATTCATAGTAAAAACCTCCAATAAAATTAATTGACTTATTGGGTCTATTCATCAGCATATCACAGCTTTCCGGTCAATTCAATCCCAAATCAAAAGTTTTGGGCGCATAAAAAAAGTATTTTTTGTGTTTTTTTGCATATTCTCTTTTCATTTTCCCAAAATAGTATTAAAATGGATATACATTATTATGTACCGTAAAGGGAAAGGAGTTTTATTAACATGAAGAAACAGACCAGAGGCTTTTTACTTGGCATTGGTGTTGCCGCAGCCGCTGCAGGCGCTTACTACGTATACAAGAACAAAGAGAAATTCGTAAAAACTGAAGAAGTGGTAAACCCTGACGGAACCACAGAAATCAAACGTACTTATGTACCCCTCGATATGGACAATGCTAAGGCAAAAGTGAGCGAAGCATATAAGAAAACCGTAGATAAGGCTCAGGAAACCTGGAAAAAGGTTGAAGATAAAATCGAAGAAATGAAAGACAGCAAGAAAGATGCTGTAGAAATCGCAGAAGACGCAGTTGAAGTTGCTGAAACCGCAGTAGAAGAAACGGTTGAAGCTGTAGAAGATATTGTGGATGAAGCTACTGCTGAATAAGATTTTTTCAATTTTCTTTATAAAGCAAGAAGAAACCGGACGTTCGTGTCCGGTTTCTTTTTTATACATTTTGTTTCTTTTCCAGAATATCCTTCTTTAAAGATTCCTTTAATATACGTGTTTTTTCTTTGATTCGTTTATTTGCACTGGGCTTGGCCATAATATCTCCTACCAATCTCGCACTCACTTCCAGTTGACCCAAACGATGTGCCAACGCTGCCAGCAAGTAATCAAAAGTCAATTCATCCATACCGCAAATCGGAAACAGTTCTTTTCTCCGTGCCGCAACCAAACCATCATACGCCTTGGCAAGAAAAGCTTCCTCTTCCCTCCGGCATCTTTTAATTTCCTCTTCTTCCGTTTCCGGCAGATGCTCTGCCTTACCACGCAACAGCCAGGCAGTCTTAAGGCAAACATATGCTTTCTCACTGTCTTTACTGCTTTTGACTACAGAAGATAAAAGTGCCAGCTTGCTACGCTCAATAGCCTCATCATAAGAATAGATTTTCTTCTTTTTTTCATCTTTTATCTTATAGTTTTTACTGATATTTTCTTTTATCTTTTTAATCTGCATCGTGGTCAACGGTGCAAAATATCGATTAAGAACCGCGTAACCGCAACAAGGACATGCCACCACATCATATTTTACGATATCGATATTCTGATGTACCGGACGCAAATCCATGTCAGTGCTGATAAGCTTTGCTTTGTTCGACTTTAATGTTTTGCTTTTAAAACTCTTATCACAGACCGGGCAGGTATAAGTTTTATCAAAAATATACTCCGCTTCCAGTTCCTCCGGTGTTTTAACCTTAACAACCTTGGTTTTTTCTGCCATATCGCTTTCATCGCTTTTAGCTGAATCATCGGCATAAATATCCAAATCGCCTAATCCTTCAATCCCCAAGCTTTCCAATCCTGAAAATAAATCCACAATATTACCCCATTCTATGTTTATTGTCGAAAAATGCAGTTCCGGTATACTGCCCGAAACTGCATTTGCTGTTTCTTATATTACTATACTACAACTAGTCATTCTTTGGCAATGTAAAAGAACTCTTAAGTGAAACAATTCTGTTAAATACAGGCTCCCCTTCCTTAGAATCCTTGTAATCCACACAGAAGAATCCGTTTCTTACAAACTGGAAACTTTCGTAAGCCTTTGCATCTTTCAATGCAGGCTCCAAGTATGCCGAAATTACGGTCTTGGAATTCGGATTCACGTTAATGCTTCCGTCTTCCTCGTTGTATACACCCTTCTCTTCATCAATGATATTTTCAAAGAGACGAACTTCTGCCTGAATTGCGGTTGACGCATTTACCCAGTGGATGGTACCTTTTACCTTACGTGCATTAAAGCCGGAACCTGACTTTGTTTCAGGATCATAAGTACAATGGATTTCAACTACCTTGCCGGTTTCATCTTTCACACAACCTGTACAGGTTACAAAATATGCATTCATCAAACGAACTTCGTTTCCGGGGAAAAGTCTGAAGTACTTCTTAGGAGGTTCTTCCATAAAGTCTTCTCTTTCAATCCAAAGTTCCTTACCAAAAGGTAACTGTCTGCTTCCCAATGACTCATTCTCTAAATTGTTGGGTGCATCCAACATTTCAATCTTGCCGTCTTCCCAGTTATCAATTACCAACTTTACAGGGTCTAAAATTGCCATCATACGGGGACGTTTTAATTTCAAATCCTCACGGATACAATACTCAAGCATTGCCATATCTGCAGTAGACTGAGCCTTGGATACACCGCAAAGTTCTACGAACTTCTTGATTGACTCAGGTGTATATCCTCTTCTTCGAAGCGCTGCCACAGATACCAGACGAGGATCATCCCAACCGTCTGCAATACCGTCTTCTACCAACTTCTTGATATATCTTTTACCGGTAACAACATTCTTTAAATAAAGCTTTGCAAACTCAATCTGCTTAGGTGGATGAGGATATTCCAATTCTTTTACAACCCAGTCATACAAGGGTCTGTGATCCTCAAATTCTAATGTACAGATAGAATGTGTAATACCTTCAATTGCATCCTCGATGGGATGTGCAAAATCGTACATAGGATAAATACACCAGGTATCTCCGGTACGGTGATGTGTCATATGTGCCACACGGTAAATAACCGGGTCTCTCATGTTCATGTTAGGAGATGCCATATCGATTCTTGCACGAAGAACCTTCTCACCATCCTTATAAACACCATTCTTCATATTTTCAAAGAGTTCTAAGTTCTCTTCCACACTTCTTCCTGCATAAGGATCTTCCTTACCGGGTTCTGTAAGAGTTCCTCTGTACTCTCTGATTTCATCAGCAGTAAGGTCTGATACATAAGCCTTACCCTTTTTAATCAATTTTACAGCAGCTTCATACATCTGACCGAAGTAGTCAGAAGCAAAGAATAAACGGTCATCCCACTTTGCACCAAGCCACTTAATATCTTCTAACTGCGAATTCACGAACTCAACCTTTTCCTTGGTAGGATTGGTGTCATCAAAACGCATATTAAACAAACCGTTATACTTCTCAGCCAAACCATAATTCAAAAGAATACTCTTGGCATGTCCGATGTGCAAATATCCATTGGGTTCAGGCGGAAAACGTGTATGCACGGTATCATAAACACCTTCCTCCAAATCCTTGTCTATAATCTGCTCAATAAAATTGCGGGAAACAACTTCCTTCTCTTCATTCTCCAGCATTTCATTCTTTTCCATAACTCTAACTCCATTCTAAAAGGGCATATTTTTCCACCCTTCTCAATTCTCAACATTTCCATAATATCACAAACCCCTAAAATAATAAAGACTTCCCACAAAAAAATTTAGCCACCCATATTTGTAACTTTCATTAGGGAATATTGAAAGTTATGTTGGGGAGGGGATATTTTACAATCCTCTTGCGCTTGCACATTTCAACAAATTGCTATATGTTTCCTTTGCGATGTTCGATTGCCGCTGCCCTTTCTAAACTCGCCGATTGTTTTATCGACAAGCCACTTTGAATTTCTTGTGTGGAAATAAGTGATTTTCTTAGTGTACCAAGCAGACAATGCATTTTCCCATGTGCCGAACGAGAGACAAACTGTTTGAGCGAAGCGAGTTTTTTGTCGCAGTCCGGCATTAAAAGCATTGTCTGCGGTACACTTTTAGAAAATCCGTATTTAGGAGCAGAAATTCAAAGCGACTTGTTCGATATCAATCGGCTCAGACAACGAAAAAGCAGCGGCTTCATCGCAAAATAGAAACATAGGCAATTTCTAAGAAATGTGCAAAAAGCAAATCGTCTTGTAAAATATCCCTCCCCAACAGTCCTGTGCAAAATGTCTGATGAAAGTTACAAATATAGGTGGGATATGCCTTGCGTATTGGGTTGAAATGAAGTATAATTTTAGGTGGTATAGCTTTTAAGAAAATAATAGCTAAGGGGGATAAAATATGAGACTTATTACACGTTCAGACTTTGATGGTTTGGCATGTGGTGCTCTTTTGAAAGAGGCCGGTATTATTGATTCATGGAAGTTTGCACATCCGAAGGATTTGCAGGATGGCTTGGTAGAAGTTACTGAGAATGACTGCCTTGCAAATGTGCCTTTCGTTGAGGGTTGCGGTTTATGGTTCGACCATCATTCCAGTGAACATGAAAGAAATGAATTGGCAGGTAAGTATAAAGGCGAAAGCCGCATTACACCTTCCTGCGCACGTATTATTTATGACTACTACGGCGGTAAAGAACGCTTCTCTCATTTTGACGATATGATGGAAGCAGTTGATAAGGTTGACTCAGGTAATCTTACCATCGATGATATCCAGAATCCCAAAGGCTGGGTTTTAATCGGATTCTTAATGGATCCCAGAACCGGTCTCGGACGTTGGCGTGAATTCACCATTTCCAACTATCAGTTAATGGAGAAGTTAATTGAAGCGTGCCGCACCATGACAACCGAAGAAATTCTTGCACTTCCTGATGTAAAAGAACGTATTGATGTTTATTTTGAACAGACTGATAAATTCAAAGAAATGGTATCTGCACACACCGAAGTTATCGGTGACTTGATTGTTTCAGATTTACGTGGTGTTGACCCCATCTACTCAGGCAATCGTTTTATGATTTACAGCATGTATCCCGAACAGAACATCTCTATGTGGATTGTAAATGGCAAGGGTGGCAAGGGCTGTTCTTGCGCAGTAGGTTACAGCATCTTAAACAGAACCTCTAATGTAAACGTTGGAAGCCTTATGTTAAAATATGGCGGTGGCGGTCACAAAGCGGTAGGTACCTGTCAGTTTGCCGATGAAGTAATGGATGAAAATATCAAAGCTTTGATTGATGACATCGTAAATTACAAAGAATAAATTCCATATTATACATAACAAACAAGCATTTTATGTAGGTCCTGCACCGTATGGTGCAGGACCCTTTTAGATATATAACCTTTTAATACATTCCGGCCAGTGGCATGAATAATCCCACAATTGCTTTGGCACTCATGGCAAGAGCAAAATACGTCAATGCAAACACCGGATTTCCCAGAATCCAAAAGTTGAATCTGAAAATCTGCATCACCAGAAGAATAACACCGACAAATGCGAAAATACTCCCCAATAAAGCAACCGGGTGCACGGGATTGTTCATCACATACCCCATTGTATTCATCAAATAAAACAAAAGCCCTATAATCCCCAGCGTAATCGCTGCGGAACGTGTCCCTGTAATAAACAGGAAATTCATATTGCTGATACCAATCCAAAATAGTCCCAGCGCCACTATAATCTCCAGAATTGAGCTTACTCTTCTACTCATAAAAGTTCCTCCTTTTGTACAAAAACTTCTACTTGTATTATCTGTATTTCCATTCATTTTATGACCTGCATTGTGCTACAAAATATATCCATTTACTGTTGTCTTTTATAAAAATATATGCATTTTTGTACTCTTCTTTTACAAATTTTTATGGTAAAAGCATTCCGTTTTTCTTATCTGCATACAATAAACCGAAGATTCTTTCTGAGGAGAATATAGCATGAGCGGTTTTTCCGGTTTTTTCCAAACCCGGTCTTCTTTTTTAAACAACTATGATTACCACTATGCACTCCTGGATAAAATGCGACGCACCCAGCTTCATAGAGGCGATTGCGAAGATTCCATAACCTTAACCTCTGTATGTGGTCTTGCTCACAACCATTTTGCAAATGAAACAACTTCTAAATCAGTATTCAGACCTTTTACCCGTAAAATGTATGGTAAAAATTTTCATCTGGCCTTTGCCGGGGAATTATACAATGCAGATGTTTTGCGAAAAAAACTGGAAAACCTTGACTTTTCCTTTGATACAGACACCGATGAGGAAGTACTCTTATATGGTTTCTTGCATTACGGCACAGAATTTTTCAAACAATTAGATGGTGTTTTTTCTTTTGCATTATTAGAAGAGGAGGAACGTCGCCTTTATCTGGTAAGGGACGGTTTTGGTTGCAAACCACTCTTTTACACTTACTTAAACGACACCCTCATCTTTGCTACGGAGCTAAAAGCAATTCTTGCACATCCTTACGTCAAACCGGTTCTTAGCAAAAAAGGATTAAATGAAATCTTTTCATTAGGTCCTGCCAGGTCTTTAGGTTGCGGTGTCTTTGACAACGTTTACGAAGTATGTCCCGGAGAATGGCTCTGCGCATCTCCCGACGGTCTCTACAAAGAAACCTACTGGTGTATAAAGGCCAAACCGCATGAAGATTCTTATGAAGATACCATTTCAAAAACCAAAGAACTTCTTACGAAAGCCATCCATAAGCAGAGTATTCATAAAAATACCATCGGTGCCCTTTTATCCGGCGGTGTGGATTCCAGTGTTGTTACTGCAGTCGGTTCAAAATTTATTCGCAAAAACGGTGAGAATTTCAAAACATTTTCCTTTGACTTTACCGATAACAAAACCTACTTCCAATCCAATTCCTTCCAACCCTCTCTGGACCGGCCGTACGTAGACATCATGGTGGGTGCATTGGATACCGACCATACGTATTTGGAGTGCACGCAGGAAACATTATTTGACGGTCTAAAAGCATCTGTAAAAGCACATGACCTGCCGGCTATGGCGGATGTTGACTCTTCCCTGCTCTATTTCTGCAAACAGGTAAAAAAAGACGCAGATGTGGTACTGACCGGTGAATGCGCGGATGAAGTGTTTGGTGGCTACCCTTGGTTCCATCGCGAAGATTTATTAACACTTGATACCTTCCCTTGGACACCTTCTTTAAAGCCTCGTACCGACCTCTTGAAAAAGGACTTTGTCGACGCTTTAAATATGCAGGATTATGTGCAAAATTCATTCCATAAAACACTCCAAAAAATTGACTATTTACCTTCCGAAAGCAAGGCTGATCAGTCAAAACGCCGTAACGGTTACTTGAGTCTTTATTGGTTTATGGTAACACTTTTAAATCGAATGGAACGTTGCAGTGCACAAGCAGATTTGACCGCAAGAGTTCCTTTTGCAGACCGTGCCTTGGCAGAATACATCTATAACGCACCTTGGGATATGAAACTGCGTGGCGGTGTTGTAAAAAATCTCCTCCGTGAAAGTTTTCGGGATATTGTTCCGGAAGAAGTCCTCTTCCGCAAAAAGTCTCCCTACCCCAAAACTTATCACCCTGCTTATGAAAAGCTTTTGCAAGATTCTCTTCGTGAAATTATTACGGATACTGCAAGCCCCCTTCATAACTTTGTGGAAAAAGATGCAGTCCTTGGCTTCATTGATGAAAAGAAAGATTTAGGCTCGCCTTGGTACGGACAATTAATGGCCGGACCTCAAATGATGGCTTACTTAATTCAGATTGATTTCTGGATGAGGGAATATAATATTAAAATTAATTTATAGGTTTAGATTCGCTTGCCCGCAATAAGATTTGAAGAAGCAAAAAAGGTATCACTGTACAAAGCGGTGATACCTTTTTATGTATAAATATTTACTATTTACACGGAACAAGAGCTACATTTTCTAAAATTTTCTCCGGATCAACATAATACCCAAGCTCTGACAATCTCCCCATTAAAACTGACACTTTCTGCTCGGCATCCTGTGCTCGTTTTTCTGTAGCACCCTGTAATTCTTTCATTGCATTAATCTCTAACTGTGCCGCTTCTGTTGCTTCACTTTTCCCTTCCTCATACCCCATTCTCCGCATCATCATCAAATCAAGTTCATACTTCATATATTCTTTCCTCCATAACTTATTATTTTTTACATTGTAAATTTCTTCATTTAGTCTTTGAATAAATTGATTATCCTCTTTTACAATACCCTTAATAAAAAATAAAAATGCCTTAATATCCTCATCAATATCTGCATCTGCAAAATGCGGTGTCAAACATAGAAATATACGATATGCATCATCACCAAGACGTAAACCGTCTTCCTGTACGCACCGATTCTCAAACGCATAAATCGGTTTATCCAAACCAAAGACATCATAATTGCAGATAAATATCACAAAGCTTCTGGATAACTTATCTTTTGAATTTTAATTCCTAACAATTTCTCCAGAAAATGTTTACACAAACTTGGTTCCTGCATTACTTTCCCAAAAATAAAACTGTTAGTAATCGTAAGATTTTCATACAATGTTTCTGACACGTAATCCCTCCTTTTTCTTTGAGAGCCTTCGCAAATATGTAAAAGAAGTATTGAAGAACATATTATCTGACATGATGATTTTATATTTTAATACTATCAAAAATCCACTCAAAAACATATGTACAAATTGCCGAAAATGTTTCTGGTATATTTCGACTTTTCTTTTACAATATTGGCTCTCAATTAGTTCATTTGGAAATCTTGGTCGACTCGACCGGATAAAAGAATTTCTTATATCGTAAAAACATAATAACAAAGAATCCTTCCTGCAAGCAAGAAGGATTCATCGCGTAATTCGACAATATATTTTTTAAATCTTATACTCCTTCACCACCGGTTGTACCTGCTTTCTCTCAAGTGCGGCCTCTATCGTCTCCGGTATCTCTTCCATATGTGCCACCAGTGACAGCGGTTTCTTCGCACAATCATCCTGCCCAAAAGGTACAAAATAAATATTCTTGGTATTCATAAGTAAGCCGATATTCTTTAAATTCATCCCCAACGCATCATTGGTCGATATCGCAATAATCAGCGGCTTTTCATTTCGAAGATGTGCTTTTGCCGCCATCAGCACGGGTGTGTCCGTAATACCTGCGGCAAGCTTTGCCATGGTATTTCCGGTACAGGGAGCAATTATCAACACATCCAGATATCCTTTCGGTCCGATAGGCTCTGCCTCCTGAATGGTAAAAATCCCTTGCCGTCCCGTAATTTCCTGCACCTTAGCAATAAACTCCCTTGATTTCCAGAAACGATTATCCATCTCCGAAACGTTCTTCGAAAAAATCGGATGGATATCCGCCCCTGCATCTACTAATCCGCGCATCACTTCCAATATTCTTGTAAAAGTACAAAAAGAGCCCGTCAGGGCAAAACCGATTTTCATATCTTTAAAATCCATACTACTCCTTCTGCCACAAGGCTACCGATTTATGAGAACGATACTTCTTCATATCCGTATCTTTTGGTTTCTTTTAAGATGCTCTCAATCTTTTGTGCCAGAAGTTCACCGGAAGTCTTCGGTGCGTATCGCCCCGGAAGTGAACCGCATAGTTTTGCCCGGATACCTTTTTTACTGCAATAGTCAAAATCCGTTCCGCCCGGTTTACTGGCGATGTCAATGATACAGCAATAACGATTCAGGCAGTCAATCCATTCTCTTGTGATGCACATGGACGGTATGGTATTGAAAATATAATGGAACTTCTCAATATCTTTTATATCATTAAATTCCAAAATATCGTTACCGAATGTCCACGCCCTGGACCTTGCCTCCTCACGCCTTGCCATCACTGTGACCCTTGCAGACAATCCTTTTAATTTATTGGCTAACACTTCCGCGCATCTTCCGTATCCAAGCACCAGTACCTCCTGCCCGTGAAGAATTTCATTACTCATAAAAACAGCTTCTGCAATGGCTCCTTCTGCTGTCGCAACCGCATTCTGAATTGCAATGTCATCCATCTTCATAAAATCATGAACAACCGCACCCTTTTCTTCCAGTGCCGCCCGAAAATCCGCCGGGAATACACCTCCGAAAATCAACTGGTCCTTTTCTGCAATTTCCTGCACTTCCTTTAGATTTACTTTACGCTGTCCCTCCGTTGCTTTTACCGTGAAACGATCCATACTGACCGGCGTAGGCAACAAAATAATATCGGCCTTTTTATCCTTCAATCGGTCAACCTGCTCCGGATGTATAATCTCAATGCCTTTTCTCTCTAATTGGTACGCCAAATATTTTTCTCTGCTGTCACCACCAATCAGGTATGCCTTCATCGCTTCCTCCATATACAAAAAATCGTGCAACATACATTAAAATATGCTGCACGACTTGGCATTGTCATTCTTTATTTATAATATACTTCAAGAAGTGTAAGTCCTTTGGCAGGCACCAGTGCACCTGCGTTAGCACGTTCCTCACTTTGCAAGATATCTACCATACTCTCATGGGTTCGATTCCCTTCACCCACTTCAATCAGGGTTCCGGTCAATATTCGCACCATGTGATAAAGGAATCCGTCACCGGTATAATCAAAAACAATTTCCTCCGGTGTCTCTTTTATCTGGATATCAATGGTTCGCACCGTTGACTTCTTTGTTCGATGATTAGATGTAAAAGCTTTGAAATCATGTTTACCGCTAAGCAATTCTGCCGCCTTCCGCATGGCATCCACATCAAGAGTTCTTGCCTTTTTCACAGCTTCACTGCCACTCTCTGTAGCCTTATCACTCGAACCGACCTTCGGAATCTCTGTATAAGCACACACATATCTCCTGCTAAACACATCCGGTGTATCCGCCATCCTCAAACGATACTGATAATGTTTGCCCTTGGCATTCAATCTTGCATGAAATCTATCTTCCGCTTCCGCAATATCAATGACCGCAATATCCTCCGGCAGATACAGATTAAGGTAATCCATAATCTCCGCAGGGCTTTTATCTGTATTAATTTTAAAATTTGCCACCTGTCCTTTGGCATGCACTCCGGCATCGGTACGTCCGGCACCGTTAATTTCTACAGACTCACCGCACATCTTGGATAAAATTGCTTCGATTTTACCCTGAATGGTATTGTCCGTGGAAGTCTGACGTTGCCAACCCTGAAAACGGGTGCCCTCATATTGAATTGTGATTTTATAATTCTTCATAATTCAAGTTCTTTCTTTGCTATTCAACTATTATTCTTCCGCATCATTTTCTTCTACAATTTCTTCCACGGGCGGATTCAAATATCCATCTAGAATCTCATACACCTTATCCAAGCCGTTCTTATTCTGCGCCGAAAAAGGTATCATGATGGTCCCGGGTCTGGTCTTTAGACCGACGCGAATGGCTTTTAAATGCTTGTCAATCTGCCCGCGGCTGATTTTATCAGACTTGGTTGCTATGATAATAGGTTCGAATCCGTTATGGACAATCCACTCATACATATCCTTATCATTTGCAGACGGGTCATGTCGGATATCAATCAAAAGAAATACCGCTTTTAACTGCTTAGAGCGTTGCAAATACTTCTCAATCATCTTGCCCCACTTTGCCTTTGTTTCCTGCGACACCTTGGCATATCCGTAACCGGGCAAGTCAACCAGATACAACTCTTCGTTAATATTATAAAAGTTAATCGTCTGAGTTTTACCGGGCTGTGAACTGGTTCTTGCATAGGACTTACGATTCATAATCGCATTGATAAGCGAAGACTTACCCACGTTACTTTTACCTGCAAAAGCAAATTCCGGCAAAGTATTTTCCGGCAGTTTACTTGTAATACCGATTACTGTTTCCAAATTAACGCTTTTTATTTTCACCTGTCTTCTTTCCTTTCTCAACGCTCTTTGTAAAAGCAGTCCGAAGGACATCTTCCATAGTTTCTGCATAAACCACTTCCATGCCTTCTGTAATCTCTGCTTCCAGCCTTATCACATCACGCTCATTTTCTTTCGGCACAATTACCTTGGTAATGCCTGCCATCTTTGCGGCAAGAATCTTTTCTTTTACACCGCCAATGGGCAACACACGACCACGCAACGTAATTTCACCTGTCATGGCAAGATTTGCATAGACCGGAATTTCAGTAATGGCAGATAAAACTGCCGTTGCCATGGTAATACCGGCAGAGGGTCCGTCTTTCGGCACTGCCCCCTCCGGAATGTGAATATGGATATCTTTCTTCTTAAAAAAGTCTGCACCGATTTTATAATTATCTGCCACGGAACGGATATAACTGATACCTGCAGCCGCTGACTCTTTCATTACATCACCCAATCGACCGGTTAATTCAACTACACCTTTACCTGGCATAATATTGACTTCAATCTGAAGGGTGTCGCCTCCGACAGCCGTCCAGGCAAGGCCACGAACAATACCGATTTCATCTTTTTCATTCTTTTCATCGGGACGATACTTAGGTTTACCAAGATACTGCTCCAGATTCTTTTCCGTTACGCGCACGCTGTTCTTTTCGCCTTTCACAATGAGTTTGGCTACCTTACGACAAAGTTCACCGATTTTACGCTCCAACTCACGCACACCTGCCTCGCGGGTATATAAAAGAATCAGGTCAGTCAATCCTTCCGGTGTAATTCTTAAATTCTTACCGGTTAACCCGTTATTCTTCAAAGACCTACTCCACAAATGCTCTTTCGCAATGTGGAACTTCTCCTGCACGGTGTAGCTGTTTAATTCGATGATTTCCATACGGTCCAACAAAGGTCTGGGAATATCCGATACGGAGTTTGCCGTAGCCAAGAATAATACCTTGGATAAATCCAAAGGAATCTCTACATAATGGTCGCGGAAGGCCTGATTCTGCTTAGAATCCAATACTTCCAATAACGCAGAAGACGGGTCACCTTTATAATCATTGCTTAATTTATCAATTTCATCTAAAAGAATCAAAGGATTGTTTACCCCTGCATTCTTTAATGCCGTTGCAATACGTCCCGGCATCGCACCAACATAAGTTCTTCTGTGACCGCGAATTTCAGCCTCATCGCGAACACCGCCAAGACAAATTCTTACATACTCCTTCTCTAATGACTCTGCCACCGAACGGGCAATGGAGGTTTTACCGGTACCCGGAGGTCCCACAAGACATACAATGGGGCTTTCACCTTCACTGGTTAATGTCCGCACTGCAAGGAATTCTAAAATTCTCTCCTTTACCTGTGTCAGACCATAGTGGTCACGATTCAGAATCTTCTCCGCACGATGAATATCTGCATTATCCTTGGACGCCTTATTCCACGGCAATTCCAGAAGTGTCTCGATATATGCACGTTGCACGGCACTTTCGGAGCTGCTTCCGTTTAATGATTTGAAACGATTAATCTCCTTACGGATTTTCTCCTTTACACTCTCAGGCGCATCCAGTTTCTCCAATCCTTCCGCAAAACTGTCCGCATCTGAAACCGTATCATCATCCCCAAGTTCCTTTTTAATCATATGCATCTGCTCACGAAGCATATAATCCTTTTGATGCTTGTCTACCTGTTTTTTCAGCTTATCTTTTAAGTCTGCTCGAATAGAAAGCACATTGACTTCATCGGTCAGATGTCTGATAAATACCTCATACAGCTTTTCTTCCTCGTAATTCTCCAGGAATTCTTGACGAATCTGATGATAAAAAGGAAGATGATTGATACATACTTGAAGCAATTCAGAAAGATTCGATGAATCCGCTATGGTAATGGGTACAATCTTAGGTACATTGGGTTGATATAAAAGATACTGGGACACAGTGTCTTTTAAAATTCTTACTCGGGCTTCTTCCTCAGCTTTTTCCCAGTTTTCTTTCTGCAAAAACTGTACCTCTACCTCTGCAAGCAAATACTTATCCTGCTCATCATCAATCTGCAAAAGGCGACCTCTGGACTCACCCTGCACCATAACACGAAGAATCTTATTCTGTAATGTCACTACCTGCTTAATGCTGACAATACAACCCATAGAATACAAATCATCTATACCCGGTTCTTCCGTCTCAATCTGCTTCTGGCATGTCAAAAACAGCCTGTTACCGCCTTTGGTAGCTCTCTCCAACGCCGTAATTGACTTCTTTCTATTCAAATCAATATGTGCCACTGTTCCCGGCAATACTACCATTCCTCTTAACGGTATCGCCGGCATCCAATCTGTCATTTCGATATTATTTATATTACTCATCTATAAAATACGCCTCCATTCTTGGCACTGTTCTTTGTTGTTGAAAGGCTAAGGAAAAAATAATTCTAAGGAAGGTGCTTTTGACACCGTCGGTACTTGAGTTCTGTTCTATAGAACTCTATGTACCGCTACGTGTGTCAAGCAGCGAGAGCGTGCCTAACGTGAATTATCTTTTCCTTAGCCCATCACTCCAAAAAACGCCGCCAAGAATGGCGGCGCTTCCCTTACTTATTTCTTTTTGGTTGTCTTTTTCTTCGGCTCTTCCAACTCAATATGCTTCTCAATCGGTGCACTTTCACCGCGAACTGCTTCCTTGGTTACGATACACTCTGTCATAGTTTCGTCAGAAGGAATACGGAACATCAAATCCATCATGGTCTTTTCCATAATGGAACGGATTCCGCGGGCACCGGTTTTACGTTCATGCGCTTCTTTTGCAATTTCACGAATGGCATCTTCTTCGAATTCCAACTGAACATTATCCAGTTCAAACAATGCCTTATACTGCTTCACCGGCGCATTTTTCGGCTCCGTCATAATACGAACCAGTGCATCTTCATCCAATCCTTCCAAAGAAACATTGATGGGCACACGGCCGATAAATTCCGGAATCAAACCGAATTTTACAAGGTCCTGAGGAGTTACTTCCTTAAGAAGTTCACTCAATTCCTTATCTGTATTCTGGGTAATCGTAGAATTAAAACCAATCGATTTACGATTCAAACGCTTTTCAATGATTTTTTCCAATCCGTCAAAAGCACCGCCGCAAATAAATAAAATATTGCTTGTATCAATCTGAATTAAAACCTGATGAGGATGCATTCTTCCGCCCTGAGGAGGAACAGAAGCCACGGTACCTTCGATAATTTTCAAAAGTGCCTGCTGCACGCCTTCACCGGAAACATCCCTTGTAATGGATACATTTTCGCTCTTCTTGGTAATTTTATCGATTTCATCAATATAAATAATACCGTACTGCGCACGCTCTACTTCATAATCTGCTGCCTGAATTAACTTCAACAGAATATTTTCTACGTCTTCACCAACATAACCTGCCTCGGTCAATGTAGTCGCATCTGCGATTGCAAAGGGAACATTGATGATTTTAGCAAGTGTCTGTGCAAGATAAGTCTTACCGGAACCGGTAGGTCCTATCATAATAATATTGCTCTTCTGCAATTCCACTCCCAAATCCTTAGGAGCCATAATTCTTTTATAATGATTATAAACCGCTACAGAAAGAACCTTCTTTGCTTCTTCCTGACCAATCACATAATCATCCAGGAAATTTTTAATCTCGACAGGTTTTAAAAGATTAAAGTCAAAATCCGTCGCATCGTATTCAAGTTCTTCCAACTCTTCCGACACGATATCGTTACAAACCTCTACACATTCATCACAAATGAAAAGTCCGTCGGGGCCTGCAATCATCTTACGAACCTGATCCTGAGATTTCTTACAGAAAGAACATCTTATTTTGTCGTCTGAACGCTTTCCTGCCATTCTAAGCCTCCAAATTATACTAATAAATTACTTTGATGCTTCCTGCTCAGTTCTTGAAGTAATCACATAGTCAATCAGACCATATTCTTTCGCTTCTTCTGCAGTCTTCCAATTATCACGGTCTGTATCTGCCGCAATCACATCCAAAGGCTGACCTGTGTTAGCCGCAAGAACCTTATTCAAACGCTCTTTTGTCTGTAAAATATGCTTTGCCGCAATTTCGATTTCGGTTGCCTGTCCCTGCGCACCGCCAAGAGGCTGGTGAATCATAATTTCTGCATTGGGAAGGGCATATCTCTTACCTTTGGTTCCGCCGGCAAGTAAAAATGCGCCCATGGATGCCGCCATACCGATACAAATTGTGGAAACATCGCACTTGTTGTACTGCATGGTATCATAAATCGCCCAGCCTGCGGTTACGGAACCGCCGGGGCTGTTAATATAAAGCTGGATATCCTTGTCCGGATCTTCTGCTTCCAAAAACAACATCTGTGCAACCACAAGACCTGCAGTTACTTCATTTACTTCTTCTCCAAGGAAGATAATACGATCTTTTAAAAGTCTGGAATAAATATCATAGGATCTTTCTCCACGGCTTGTCTGTTCAACTACATAAGGTACTAAGCTCATTTGAATTCCTCCTGTTTCTAGATTTCATTCTCAGCTACTTCACTGAATTATTTTTCTTTTGCATTTGCAACTACGAAATCAACAGCCTTCTGGATAGCCATATCCTTCTTCATTTCTGCTGCTCTTTCGTCATCCATGATTTCTTTAATCTGTTCTACTTCCATCTTGTAAGCTTCTGCCATCTTAGCAAGTTCTTCTTCGTATTCTGCATCGCTTACTTCGATATTTTCAGCAGCAACAACTGCTTCTAAAACAAGTCTTGACTGAATTCTCTTTTCTGCCTGAGGCTTAACCTGTTCCATCATAGCTGCAGGTGTTACACCTGTGAACTGTGTATACTGTTCCATGCTAAGACCCTGCATAGCAAGTCTCTGTGCAAATTCGTCTACCATTTGTCTCTGCTGTGTGGAAATCATAGCTTCGGGAATGTCCATTTCAGCATCTGCGATAATTGCTTCTACAACAGCTTCTTCTTTTGCATTCTTAGCATCAGCTGCCTTCTTTTCTTCCAAGTTCTTCTTTACGCTTTCCTTGTATTCTGCAAAAGTATCGTATGCACTTACTTCTTCTGCGAATTCATCATCAAGGTCAGGTAACTGGTTTTCCTTGATTTCCTTAATGGTAACCTTGAATAATGCAGGCTTACCCTTTAATTCTTCTGCATGGTAGTCTTCAGGGAAGGTAACGTTTACTTCTACTTCATCATTGATTGACTTACCGATTAACTGTTCTTCAAAAGTATCGATGAAAGAATGTGAGCCGATGGTAAGAGGATAGTTCTCGCCCTTGCCGCCTTCAAAAGCAACACCGTCAACAAAACCTTCGAAATCAATTACAGTTGTATCACCGTCTTTGATAGGTCTGTCATCTACGGATACTGTTCTTGCGCTATTCTTTCTTTCGGTTTCGATTGCTTCATTTACTTCTTCTTCTGTCACTTCTACTGCAACCTTATCAACCTTGATTCCTTTGTACTTTCCTAATTTTACATCAGGCTTTAAAGCAACTTCTGCTGTAAAGATAAAAGGCTTTCCGGCTTCAATCTGTGTTACTTCAATCTTAGGTGCAGATACGATTTCTTCTTCGCATTCATCATATGCTTTTTCGTATGCTACGGGAATTACTTCATTTGCTGCATCCTCAAAGAATACTTCCTTGCCGTACATCTTTTCAATCATCTGACGGGGCACTTTACCTTTACGGAAACCGGGAACTTCGATTTTGCCTTTGTTTTTCTGATAAGCTGCTTCTACTGCTTTTTCAAATTCTTCTACGGGAACTTCAATAGTAAGCTTCGCCATATTCTTGTCTAATTTTTCAACTGTAAAACTCATTTTTTGTTTCCTCCTTTATGTATCGCCACAGGCGCACAAATCTTTTCTTTTTAAAATATTTTTCAGTGATTTGGGTATAAAAACCCACACTTACAGTCATTTTACGATTATAGCACAAATTATACTAAAAGAAAAGCAAAAAATTAACATTCAAACATCCGCTAAAAATTTCCAACATAATTCATTTTTTTACGGTCATACTAACATCAAGATAAGTGATTGCTTATCTGAAAAGAAACTAAGATAAAATTTGGAGGAAAACACTATGTCAAAAAACAATAGCAATTCAAGCTCAACAGCAAAAACACACAGAGCAGCTTTAGATCGTTTCAAAACTGAAGTTGCAAGCGAATTAGGTATCAACTTAAAGGATGGTTACAACGGTGACCTCACTTCTAAGGAAGCAGGTTCCATCGGTGGTGAAATGGTTCGTAGAATGATCCAGCGTCAGGAAGAATCTATGCAGTAATCAGGCTTCCTGTGCCTAATATGTAAAGCACCCAGGGGTTCTACATAGAATCTTTGTGTGCGAAAATAAAATGCACTTAAGCGTATGCAAATACCCTTGGGTGCATTTTTCATTATCTCATTGCTTTTTTTATTAAAAAGGCTTATAATAACATTAGGGAAAAACAAAACACTTGAGAAAGGACGTGAAAGAATGGATATAGCAGCATTATCAATGGCTATGGCTCAGAATGATATCGGTACCAAGGTTGGTGTAGCAGTTTTGGATAAATCACTTGATACAGCAGAAACTGTAGGTGCACAACTTGTTCAGATGATTGACAGCGCAGCAATGCAACGTTCTGTCACTCCTCATATCGGTGGAAATATTGACATATCTGTATAAAATGAAAAGGAAGACAAACGTCTTCCTTTTTTTATGCCCTTAAAATTTATGCCCTTAAAACAAAAAGAAAACCGCCTGCTTTCACAGGCGGGTTTAATACCTTATTCAGTTTGATTACTCTTCTTTTTCATCATCCTTCTTGCCGGCATTGTCTTCTAATTTCTTTAATGCTTTTGCAGCAAATTCTTTGCCGCCAACACCAAATGCGATTGCAAATGCAACTGCAAGTGCAGCAAGGATTAACTTAAATGCTGAGTTTACGATTTCAGCTGCGATACCTAACTGGCTCAATACCATGAATCCGCCTACGGTAAAGATTGCAATCTTAACCAATGTAGCGTATGTAGAGAAACCATTCTTCTTAAGTGCCTTTTCAGCCATAGAGCTTGCGAAGAAGCAGATTACAAGAATTACAACTGCGCTTAATGCTGCAGGCATATATCCGATTACAACTGCACCGATATCGGTAAGCACTTCAAGCTGAAGAACATTGATTGCTTCCACTGCGAAGAATATAACAATTACTACCTGAACAATGATACCAACTAACTTAGAAAGAACAACCTTGCTGTCATCCTTATCCATTAACTTAGCAATCTTAGCATCAAGACCTGCTGAAGCAATAAGCTTTGTTACGATCTGGCCTACAAACTTTGCGATAAACCAACCGATGATTACAATAATCAATGCAACCAAAATATTGGGAATGAATGCAAAGATTGAATTTAAAACAGCAGTAGCGGGATCTGAAATTACGCTGATATTTAATACATCTAATGCCATGATTACCATGGGGATTAAAATTAATACATATACAACGTATGCTAAAGTATTGGATAATTTAGCAGAATCTGTAACTTCAACGCCTAATTTTTCCTGAATCTTATTCACTTTAATCTTGTCGAATACAGGAATTAAAAGCTGGCGAACAGCCTTTGCAACAAAGAAGCCGATTACCAAAACGATTACAGCAGCTACGATGCTGGGTACGTATCCCCAAATAGTGCTTAACACCTGATTAATCGGTGCTGTTACAGCCTGTAAACCTAATGCAGAGAAAATTGCAGGAACAAAAAGAAGGAATACAACTAAATAAACCAACTTACCAACAAATTCCTTTACGGTACCGGGCTTATCGCCTTCACCGTCTGCCTTCGCAAGAACCTGACCTAATTTACCCTTGCCAAGAAGCTTTACTACGAGTGACTTTGCAATTGCTGCTACGATAAATGCAGCTACTAAAATTAATGCAGCAGTAAGAACTGCCAATGCGCCGGTTGAAAGTGCGCCCCAAATGGTTGCCCATGTGTTGCTCAACCATGCAAGTACTTTGTCCATAAAAAAACCCTCCAATCACATTATTTTTTGTAAAGTACTATGATTGACTATTTTAGCACTTTTTTCATAAAAATAACAGTATCTTAGAAGGTTTTTTTATAAAAACATATATTTTTCACATATCAAATCGACAAAATAAACTAATTATCCCAGATAATTTTACCGGCAAGTGCTTCACTCGTCTCTTTACCCAGTAAAATCTCAACAATTTTCAAGCCAAACTGCACTGTACAGCCCATGCCTCTGGATGTAATAATTTTACCGTCCACGCACACCGGTTCTAAAGATACGTTGGCTCCTTTCAAATCTTTTTCATAGCCGGGATAACAGCATGCCATCCTGCCCTGAAGTATATTTCGATGTCCGAAAATACTGGGGGCCGCACAAATTGCCGCAAGAAGTTTCCCTTGTGCATAAAAAGCATCCACCTGGGACATCAGAAGCTCATTTGCCTCCAGATTCAAGGTCCCCGGCATTCCTCCCGGCAGAATTAACATATCATATTCGCTAAAGTTAAGCTGATTAATAATTTTATCCGTTTCCACAATAATATTATGCGAACCGATAGCCTTCTTTTCTCCGGTAATGGAAACCATATCTATTTCCACATGCTCACGTCTTAATAAATCCACTACAGTTAATGCTTCTATCTCTTCAAAACCTGTAGCAAGAAAAATCGCAACTTTTGCCATAGTATTCCTCCTTTACCCAATACCTATCCTTTTACAACTGCTTTATTACATCTCCGACAACATTTAATAAAAAATCTGTGCAATGGGTGATTCCGGCGATAAAATCAACGTCTTATCTTCACCCTGAAGTGCTTCTTTTGCTGCATCCAAACTTATTACAAATGCATAAAAATCTGCTTTAGCCGGATCAGAATATGCTTCTGAGAGAATTCGCATATACTCCGCTTCCCCTTCCGCACGCAAAATCTCGGCTTCTGTCTCTGCTTCCGAAAGCATAATTGCAACTTCTTTGTCAGTCTGGTTCATAATCTTCTGTGCTTCCGCCTGACCTTGTGCAAGATAAGTTGCTGCTATATTATCGCGTTCGGATATCATTCTTTCATAAACTGCTTCTTTATTGTCATTCGGCAAGTCAAGTTTAACTGTTTCCACTTCAAGAATCGCGATACCGTACTGCTCCATGGAGGTACCGATATTGTTAATAATTGCTTCCTGCAACATATCGCTTCGTCCGGAAATTACCTGTTCCTGGGTCATACTGCTGATAACGCTTTTGGTTGCATTATAAACCACCGTATCAATTCTGCTTTCCGCATTTCCGATAGACGAATTCAATGTCTGCGAAAACTTCAAAGCATCCGTAATTTCCCATAATACGTAGCAATCACAAATCATGGTCTTTTTATCACCGGTAATTACATCCGACGGTGATAAATCGTATAAAAGAATTTCCTGCGGCAAGGTATATACCGATTCCACAAACGGAATCTTAAAAGACAAACCGGCCTCATCAATAACACGGTCCACCTTACCAAACTGTCTGACTAATGTATATTCGTTTTCCTGTGTTACCACAATGGAAGAACCAAGGGTAATCACAAGTAAAAATGCCACAACCGCAATCACTGCGGTAATAATACCTTTTTTCATGTGCATGCCCTCCTAACCTTCACTGTTTCCGTTACTGTTTGCAGCAGGTGCTACTGTTCCAAACAAAGGATTTACCGGTACAACGGTCTGTGTCTGTCCGTTACCGCTTTCGATAATCACGGTAAGTCCGGGAAGCACCTCTTCCATTGTTTCATAGAACATTCGCTCCTCTGTTAATTCCGGATACTTTACGTATTCCTCATACATAGCATTAAAACGTGCCACCTGAGCAGTCGCTTCATTGATTCGCTCCGTTCTGTCCGCTTCTGCTTCCTGAACAATACGGTCGGCCTCTGCCTGTGCCGCCGGGAGTTGCTCATTCTGATACTTGTTTGCATTGTTCACGGCAGTTTCACTTTCCTGCTTCGCAGTTTCTACCGCCTTAAACGCCTGCATAACAGCCTCTGTAGGCGGTTCTGCATCCTGAATCGTAATATTTACCAACTGAATACCCAAATCACGTTCTGCCAGCTTCTGGATAATCATTTCTTTAATCTGTGCCTGAATTTCATTCTTTCCGGTAGTCAACACACTGTCCACGGTATAACTTCCGATGACATTTCGTATACAGGACTGGGCAATTTTTTTCAAAATTGCCACAGGTTCCTCTGATGCATACAATGCTTTTACCGGGTCAGATACGCGGTACTCCACGAAGAAATCCACATTTACAAAGTTATAGTCAGATGTAATCATCAAAGACTCATCTTCCTCACTGATATTGGTACTTGTAGAATAGCCGATTGCAAAGCCCTGAATGGTTGTATTTACCTTTTTTACCTGCTGTATAAAAGGAATTTTAAAATGCAATCCGGCATCGGTTACAGCCTCTGCTTTACCAAAAGTCACCAACACTGCCTGTTCCTGTTCACGAATCGTATACGTACTTTGTGAAACCAAAATACACAATACAATCGCTATGACTGCAATGATAATAATTTTTCCGGTTCCCTTCGGCATTTTAAAATCATTTTTCTTTTTATTCTTTGACCTTCCGTCACTGGAAAATCGCTCAAATCCCTTATCTTCAGCCATTTTAGTCTCCTATTTTACTGATTTTCATTTACATATATCTGAACACGGCTCTGGATAATATCGGCAGCCTGTTCCGCAGTCTTCTGTCCTGCAAAGAAAGGTGATGCTTCTTCCACAATAATATCAATGATTGAAGAATCATAATAATAAATATCCGTTACGGAAAGTGCATAATCCTTAATTTCCTGTGCACGTTCTGCACTCAAAGGTTCAATGACAATTTCCTGATCACCAATCCAATAAGTTTCATCATACTCAACCTTCTCACCGTTTTCATCAATCCAGTACGGTCTCTGCTGAGCCTGTGCCATCCATTCATCCATAACAGTCAAATTCGAAGGAAGTCCGTATCCCATATTAATCTGACCGTCATAAGTATAAAACTGTCTCATAAATTCCCATGCTTTGTCAGGATGCTCACAATCTTCTGATATTGCCATCTGGATATACGGATAAATAACACCGGTTGTTCCTTCGTTTCCGGGGAATCCTACAAAAGCAACTTCTTCTCCGAAACGTCCCTGCTCAGAATATGCGATACCACCAAAACCACTAATGGTAAAATACTGAATGAGTGCCTTGTTATCTCTCATTGCCGTCTCATACTCCATCCAATACGTATCATCCATATTATCCCAATCAATCTCTTCCGGATAAGTCTTTGCATACTCAAGTAACTCATAAAAACCGGGCGTATTAAATGCACATTTACCGCTTTCCACATCAAGGAATTCAGCATAATTCATTTCCATAGCCAAACGTAAAATATCTTCTCTTGTACAATCCTGGAACGCATGAATGTTTCCAAACTGTGCTTCCAACTGCTTTAATTCATTTAATGAAACGGTTCCGTCTCCCGGTACCAAAGATTCTTTCATTGCCATGGTAGATACCATGAAATTGGCGGTAAGGATGTAAGTATCGTCTCCTCTGGATCCAAGTGCCAAAACATTCGGTGCTATGTTGTCCTTAGAGATTTCTTCATCTGCTTCGATAAACGAATTTAAATTTAATAAAACACCCTTGTCCATATAACTGCTGATAGGCATATCCGGATTTAAAACAATAATGTCCGGTGCGTTTGATGTCAAAATGTCATTATTAAACATTTTCAATCCCGCATCCCAGTCTGACTCATTATTGTACTCATAGTATTCAATCATGCGAATGCGGTACTCGTCACTTGCTTTGTTAAATTCGATTACCTGCGTACGCACCTCGTAATCAGCATATACCATACCCATGGTAATAATCGTTTTATCTACTACTTCCTCAGGGGGGACTTTTTCATAAAAAGCTAATATGGTTTCCCAGGTTTCCGGGTCATTGATCGGTGCCACCAAACGATTTTCATCTACGGGAACTACATAATTAAAATAGTTGTAATCAATATCCGAATCCACAAAATTCAGAATCAGTTTATTTTCTTCCGTATCAAAATCGTAGGTGTAAACACCCTTATCGGTATTATAGTATAAATCATGGTCAACACCGGGTCTTCCGTTACCCCAAAAGCCCTCAGGAGCTTTAATGGCAGGCCCCATTTTGGCATTTGCAACATCAATCATATAAAAGTTGCTGGCGGAATCCTCTCCCGCATCATTCCACATATATGCATAAGGAACACCTTCCGCAGTAACAATAAAACCTTCCAACCACTGTGTGTCTTCGAAATTAATCTCTCCGCTTTTCTTTAACTGCGAATCCAAAATCACAATTTTTCGTTCACAGGCAAGACAAATTTCTCCGCCTGTCGCAATACCCATTCCGTATACACCAATCCATTCGTCAGGATTGTTTCCTAAATCCAGTTCTTCCCTGCTAAGCAATTCACCGGACTGTGAATAGACATTCAAATAAAATACCTGCCTGTATACATAGTTTTCAGGGTCGCTGTAATCTTCCTCTGAAAGTTCTGTCAAAATGACATAATTGCCTGTTGCCGGGTCAAGTACAACCCTGTTGCTGTATTCTTTTTCCGGTAAATCGATGGTTGTTACAGTCATATCTGTACCGCCAAAAGTAGTTTTACCGAAATGCATCCGATAATAAAAACTGTACTCCTCCGGAATATATTCCACTTCAGGCATGGGCATCATAGGATCATTTACAATAATATCTTCGCCCTCTGCCACATCATCTTCTGCGATTTCCTCATCTGCAATTTCTTCCTCGGGCATCTCTTCTTCCACCACAGGCTCTTCCGTATAAGGTACCGGTTCTCCACCGGGATATACATCTTCTCCTCCCGATATAACATCCACATAATCGGACCATACTACAATTACATCTTCACCGTTTACCAGAATGGAATCAAACCATTCTCCTTCCGGGTTCAAGGTTCCGATTTCCTTAAAAACAGCCTGCTTTGCAGCTTCCGAATCTGCCAACTCTGCCATTGCATCACTGGCTTCACCGCGTTTACCGCATGCAGCCAGAGAAACCACCATAGTGGTTGCCAGTGCCATGCAAAGCGCTTTTTTTAACATTCCTTTCATAAATTTTCTCCTCCTTTTACTCCTTTTTTATCTTTTACCCTAATCCTCAATATATGTGGTCTCTTCCAAAGCCTTGCGCTCCGCTTTCTTTGCCTTCCTCCGGCTCCGCAATGCTCTCACCTTCTCACATATAAATTCCCACATATTTACAAATGTTTTTGCCGTCGGCTTATGCTTAATTATAAAAATCATAAGCTGTACGCCCCAATATAACAAGAGTACAACAGACATAACCACTTGCCAGAGTGCCACTTCCATAAGACTTTCTTCTTTGACTCTGGCGAGATTTTCCCAGAAAGGTAAAACAATATCATCCGTTTTCATACTTCTGGATGCCCGCTCTTTCCAAATGTTATATAAAGAAATATACGAAAAACGATTGGAATTTTCAACCATTTTTACATTTTCTTCGGAAGTCATGGTATTTTCAGACATCATATCATAAGCAAAACCCTCTACCGGGTTGGGTAATACCGCTTCATAACAGGAAATACTGCAGGATACATTACTTTCCAAAGCAGAATATGCCAAATACACTGTGGTATCTTTGCTGCCTGCCAGTGTTTCCAAGTCCCCCTGTTCTCTGGCATATACTCCTGCCACACGATAAGGCGTCCCTCCGATGGTAACAGTCTTACCCGCAATATCATTGGCTCCAAACAGCTGCCATGCAGCTTCTTCGTCCAATAAAATCGAATCCTGCATCAATGCATTCCCCGAAAAATACATACCACTGATTAATTCTACGGGATGAAACATAAAAAAGTCTCCGCCGATACCGATGGCATTTGCCTGTATGGATTTTTTATCGCTTTGAATAGTAATCGTTCCCTCTGCACAATAAGCGTCTATCATCAGCCTTGCCGTTTCAGTATTTGGTTCGATTGCCTGCTCCTGAAGCTTTGTCTCCAGATGATAACGCATCTCATCAATACTGCTTTCCGTTATAAAAGCCTCATCCGAATAAAAGCAACTTATCTGTGCCGCATCTCCGTCTGCCGACCACCTGCTTGCCATTAACTGATCCGGCAGGGATTTTTTTCCCACATGTAAAACAATTGCCAAAACGCCTATGGCAATTAACATACAAGCAGTTAAAGCCAAGACAATGCTGTGAAACAAACCTAACTTTTCAAAGCGTTCTTTTATTATAAAAAACAGCTTTTTTAACATTAATTCATCTCCTCGGATAAGCGTACCTGGTCCCCCGGCTCAATGGGTTTGGTTGAGGTGGTAATCACATATTCATAACCATACAACGCACCCTTGATTGCACTCTGGGTATCATCACTTGCTATTACTTCAATATCTACACGCTGTGCCACATAACGGTTGCCGAAAGGTGCAAACTTAGACTCCACAATCAAAATGAATTTACCGTTATTATCTTCACGAATTGCACTGTTTGGTACAATCAAATCATAGTTAACGCTTCTTTGTCCGATAGCTATATTTAAGGACTGACCGGGTACTAACGAATCACCGTTTAACTGAATCTCAAGTACCTTGTTCTGTCCGGGATTATCTTTGTCATTGCGGATGGCAGTTAAGGTCGCCGTTACATCGTCATAATACCATGCATTCTGTAATTCCACCGGGTCTCCCACTTTTACGGATGAAGCCTGTCTGTTAGGCACAGATAAAGACATGGTATATCCTTTCCCGTCAATCTGAATCACTGCTGCCGTCTCACCCGCAACTGTACTCTCACCTGCAACATATGCAAGACTGGTAACCGTACCGGATACCGGAGCCGTAATGGTTGCTCCCACGGAATTTGCTTCCAACTCTGCTACTTCAGCTTTTTTATCCACGATTGTCTGATATGCCTCCGCAATATCCATCTTAGTGATGATTTCGCTTAACATTTCTTCTTTTTCGGTTATGGCATTCTGAAGGTTAATCTGCGCTGCTGCCAGTGTATTACTTACCCCTACCTTTTCACGCTCCAATGCCGCAATCTGATTGGTAATATCCGCACTTCCGGTTTTTAATTCCAATGCAACTCTTGCATTGGCAACTGCCGCTTCCAGCTGTGCCACATTATTCTGAGCTGTAATATAAGCATTTGCCAATTCTACTCTGACAGGATCTGTTTCCGGAAGATTGGCCACTGCATTAAATGCGTTTTCTGCCTGTGCCAATGTTGCCCTTCCGTTATTCAAATTGGTCTCTGCCTGTGCCAATGCTTTACTTTCTGCTAAAGCGTCAACATTGGTAGACGCCAAAGTGTCAATCCTTGCCTGAATTTCATTTACCTTCGCCTGATGAACATTTACGGTATGTTCCAATTCTTCAATCTTGGCATCTGCAGCCTCCAGGCGTGCCTGGCTTTCCGATAAGCTTTCCACATTACCCATTTCGATTTCGGCCACTTCCGTTCTGGTTAAACCACCATTTAAAACAGCCTTATCATATGCAAGTTCTGCTGCTGCCAGTTCCTCTCTGGCAAGCTCCAGTTCCTCACTTTCCCTATCTTCCAAGTAATAAAGAACATCACCTTTTTCTACATAGGTCTCTACTTTAACAGCTACAGACTGAATGGCTCTGGATTCTCCCACAACCACACTGTAGGGGTCTACCGCCTGCACAATACCCGTACCGCGAATCTGGGCAGAAATGGACCCACTCTGTACATACTGGGTCGCCACCTGAGGCAGTGAATAATTCATAATCGTATTGGAAAAGAAAGTTAAAACCAACATGATGGATAAAAAGATAATCGCAACATTTTTAATCCACTCTCTTTTACGGCTTCCTTTCTGGTCGTTATCTGTCATTGTCATCTTTCATTCCTCCGTTATCCTTTTACTCCGCCCTGATAGGTAATACCCTCTACCAGGTAATCTTCACCATATAAGAACACCAACAAGCTCGGCACCATATAAACCGTTGCCACCGCAAATGCCAGTCCGATTTCGCCCGCATTAATCTTTGATAAAAAGATTGATAACGGATGTAAGTCTGCATTGGTTAATAAAATCAATGGCTGTTCTACCATGTTCCAGAAATCTATAAAAACAAGTATTGCTACCGAATACAAAGCACCTTTACAAAGAGGCAAACATATATGCCTGAAAATCTGCCATTCGCCGGCTCCGTCCACTCTTGCCGCTTCTATGATTGAACTTGGAATTCGCTTCATATACTTCGTCAACAGATACACCGCAAACGGGGAAAAAATACCGGGCAGCCATATCGCCCATCTGGTATCAATCAATCCCAGAAAATCCGACACCAGAAAGTTTGGCACCAGCGTAACCTGATAAGGCATCAATGTGACGATAATGTATAAGAAAAAGATAATTTCCTTCAGCCGTCCTTTAAACCTCATAAAAGCGTAGGAGGCCAGCATCGCCACCACCAACTGGAACACTACGATAACTACTGTGTATATTACTGAGTTCCAGAACTTAAAGAGGTAATCCGGACTTTTCAGAAGAACGGTTATGTACTGTTGGAACGTAACCATGTCCGGTACGAATTTCAAGTTTACCGTTTCCGAGACGAACACTTTACCGCCGCTGTCCGTGGTCTCAAATATTTTACCGTAGTTTGCCGAAATTTCCGACTGGCTCATAAAAGAGTTGGTAATCGTTAATACCGTCGGAAGCAAAAACAGTATGGCAAATATGGTTGCAATCGTAGTAAGCACTACGGTTCTGACAACTTTTTTAAACTTTTTCCAGCCTCTTTTTTCGCCGGAATATTTACCGAATCTTTTCATACTTTATTCCTGATATTCTTCACAATTTATATTTTTTACAACCGGTCATTTGTTGCAAAATTTATTCTTCCATATCCTTACCGAAGTGATTCTCCGCAATGTATAACCCGCCGATAATCACTACCATCACCGCCGCCATAATAATCGCCGCTGATGACAATTTCTGATAATCCAACTGGCGGAAGGTATTATTCATAAAGTGCTGTAAGGTATACAAACTGTCGTAAGGATAATCTCCCGTCAATAAATACACCTCTCTAAACACCTTAAAAGAACTGATTAACGACATAATGGTTACAAACAGAATCGTCGGGGATAAGTATCTGATTTTGATGTGCCAAAACATCTTCCATGCCGAATTGCTCTCCAACATGGCAACCTCCATTGCTTCCCTGGGAATCGTTCCCAAAGCTGCCAAAAAGAGAATCATATTGTAACCAAGATTTTTCCAAAGGAACAAGAGTAAAACAACCAGCGGTGCCCAGTCTGACTTAAACCAGTCTATCTTTCCTCCGCCGAACCATTCCACGATTACATTTATCACACCGTTATAGTTAAACAATACCTGAAACACTAAGATAATAGATGCTATGGGTACCATCATGGGACTCAAATAGATGGAACGGAACTTACTTGCAAACGGAATTCTTTTATCCAAAAGAAAAGCCATTAAAAGCGAAATAATCACTGCAAGCGGAACCGCTACCAGTGAAAATTTAAGAGTATTCCATGCCGCAAGCTGAAATGCCTGATTCTGAAATACATCGATAAAATTGTCCAAAAAAACAAAACGCTTACTGATTGGATTGTCTACAAGCGCATAAAAAATTACCACAAGAAACGGTATCATATAAAATACCGAAACGCCACCTAAACTGGGTGCCAGAAAAGCACCCAGTTTAGCTCTTGTTTTCCATGTTCTTTTTGTTGCTTTTTTACGGGGTGCGGAAGCCTTTTTTACTTTCGCTTCCGAAGTCTTTTTCTTCATGACTTCCCCTCCGTTTCTTATATTACATATTTTCTTTTAAATAAATAGATACACGGCTTTGAATAATATTTGCCACCTCATCTACGGATTTCTCTCCTGCAAAGTAAGGCGCTATTTCTTCTTCAATAATGGCTCCAATGGCAGTATCATTCGTGCTGACTTCATCTGCTTTTTCAAAAATTGCAAGGAACTCTTCCACTTCCTCATCGGTTGCACTGGTAATTTCCACATTAACATCATCCCAGCCGTAGCCGTGAGTTCCTTCCATATGCTGGGCTTCATAGATGAAATTGTCCAAGCCGGTCTGTGTGACGGGAATACCCCACATGAGTCCGCTTGTTTGGGCTTCCTCACTGACAAAGGTCTTTAAGAAATCCCACGCCACATCCTTGTATTCACACTGCTCCGTAATGGTAAGGGCACAACCGTTTTGCATTAACTTAATACCATCACCTTCATTACCATAACCTAACATGGTTACCGCTTCGCCAAATACAAATTTCTGGAATTGCCAATCCGGCATTTGACTGATTGAAGTAGAATTGAAAATCACTTCATCCGCTGCCAATGACGCAGGAAGACTTATACTATCGTCCCAAACCATTTCCGCGGGCTGTTCCTTGGCATACTCCAAAACCGCTTTGAATTCATCCGTATCAAAATAGCATTCACCATTTTCATAATCTACAAAAGAGGACATATTATTGTATACCATGTTATACATAATTTCTTCCTGATAATTATACCAGAACAAATCTACGCCCTCAGGAAGCTGTGATTCCAACTCCAATAAAAACTCCGGTGTCAGACTTTCCACACCTTCTACAAACTTTTCTTTTACCATAACGCCACTTATCATAACTGTAGTAGGCAATACATAAAGTGCACCGTCTATCTCATAAGCAGTTCTGATATTGGGCAACAATTCTTCCTTGGCGAAATCACCGTCTGCTTCCATCAACGGATAAAGATCCGTAATGATGCCTTTCGCCGCCCAGTTTCTCCAAGGCGCACTAATTGAGCTTACATCAATCATATCCGGCACATTCCCTGCCACAATATCATTCTGCAAATTGGTAATGGCCGCATCATAATCCCAATCCTCAGTCATATAATCCACAACCTTAATGCGGTATTCTTCACTGTTACGGTTAAAATTAATTACCGCCTCATTTAAATCCTGATTGGTATATATGGTTGCAATGGTTAACTCGGTTTTCTCAACAATGGTAGAAGGGTCTACCGGCTTGGCAATTAATACAGAATCACCGCCATCTGCTGACATATAATCATAATACATCATTAAGAAACTGCCATCGCTCATTGCCCGAACCCACTGGATATAGTCCGCATTCACATCCATATCCATTACATCCATCACTGTAGTGATTTCACCGCTTACCACATCCACTGCACAAAGCAGATTATTGTTTAAATAAAGAACCGTATCACCTGTTCCGCACCATACAGCGGTGGAACCGCTGGTTTTATTGGTACTAATCGCGCTTCCGATTTTCTTCCCTGCCACATCAAGCACTGCAACATCCACGCCCATACCGGTGTTACTCCAGTAAGAAGTTACCACCTTCCCGCTCTCGGTAACACAAAGACTATCCAGCATGCCGGAACCGTCATTAGGTATCTCTCCAATTAACTGTAACTCAGGAGAGTAAATACGAAGAGGCGTATCCCAGCTTCCAATCAGGTAATTGCCTTCAGCATCTTTGATAAAAGTAGAGATATACATATCTTCATCCAACTGTAACTTAGCCGAAGCTTCTTCGGAAGAAATGAGTGAACCGTCTGCTGCATATACATTGAAATATGTTTCTCTATCGATTACATTCCATTCTTCGTCAAACTCTTCCTTCATTTCAATCACTTCCAGACTACCGTCCTCATTGAAAAGTGTGGAACTGAAATATCCGCCTTCGGTTGCACTTTCCAAAGGCACTTCAGTAGTACTTCCGTCTGCCAAATTATAGGTAATCAACTTATACGATGTCGTCTCTCCCCACTCTGCTGCGAGAACATGTAACACACCGTCTATTTCTTTTAAATTCACAAAACGGTCTGCACTCTGTATGTCCAAAAATTCTGCCACATAGGCCACATCCGATGCATAACCGTTCTGATTGCCACCGTTGCCTGCGTCCCCGCCTTTGCCGCAGCCGGTAAGGCCCATCACCATTGACACGCTTAAAAGCAGTGCCGTCAGACTGCGCTTATGAAAAATACTGCCTTTTTTCATTCTTTTTCTCCTCCATTTTCCTTTTACATTCTATGTATCACGCAATCTTTACAGATTAGATTACCTGCCGCCATAGAAAGTTTCATAAAATAGAACGAATGAAAAGAAAAAATGTCTTCCAACTTTTATACTTTATTGATATTGACTCTTTTCGATTTCTTCCACTTCCAGCTTCAGATAGCCGTAATCTCTTTTGAGCAGTCGCAACGTTGCATTAATCTGCTCCAATTCGTGATTTAATTTGGCAGAACGCACCCATCGGTTCTGAATTCCTTTTCTGGTCGCTTTCTCGATATATCTGGGATCTTTGGAATTTTTTAACACATATGTCATTAAGGACTTCACAAAGAAAAAGCCAAAGAACAACAACACAAACGGCGTCAGGGAAGCTACAATAATTGCCCAGTTAAATCTGGCATTCCACCATCCGAAAAACAAATCCAGGAAAATCAATACCACTTGAGACAAGGTCAATAACCCCCAAACAACCACGGGTACATAATCCATTTCTTTTTTGTTTTCGTAGAGCTCAATTTCCTTTCTTTTCTCAAGACGCTGCAATTCCAAATTTGCAATCTCCGATTTCATTCTGTGCAGTTTCTCGATTTTGTCATGTTCTTCCTGTGTCAGTTCCCGAAACATCAGCATTCTGCTTACCGTCCTATCATAAAAATTGTATGTATCCTATTTGTATCTGTTTCTCATAAAATTTGTATCATTTCACCTATAAATAATACGCGTATAGTATACCACTATTATGGGTAAAAGAAAATAAAAAAAGGGAAAGCATTTTGCTTTCCCTTAGTACGTGCGCTAGAGGATTCGAACCCCCGACCTTTTGGTCCGTAGCCAAACGCTCTATCCAGCTGAGCTAAGCACACATCCGTGTGGCATTTCTGCCTTAACACTTTGCCTATTGTACTCTATTCTTTTTTCTTTGACAAGAGACTTTTATAAGGTTTTTTATCCAAAGTTTACTCCTCAATATCCAAATCTCCAAACACTTCCCTGCACAACTCCACGCAGAACTCATAAGAGAATCCCGGGTCCTTCCATGACATTTGATTACTGTCTGCAAGTTCCTGACTATAGTCTTCCAATTTATACGTTGTAATATTCCCGGGGCCTGC
>JAZNTK010000099.1:0-33356 GCA_045591685.1 Lachnospiraceae bacterium | reverse complement strand
AAGCTTTATTAAGCCTGAAAAGAAGGTGGAAGAAAAGGTAGAGGATGATATTAAAGTAATCACAATTCCTGATGTTCTTACCTTAAAAGATTTGGCTGACAAGATGAAATTACAGCCTTCCGCTATTGTGAAGAAGTTATTCTTAAAGGGCGAAATCCTTACCGTAAACTCAGAGATTTCTTTTGAAAAGGCAGAAGAAATCGCTATCGAATATGATATTATTTGTGAAAAAGAAATTCAGGTAGACGTCATCGAAGAACTCTTAAAAGAGGAAGAAGAAGACGAAGCTACCATGACAGAAAGACCGCCCGTTATTTGTGTTATGGGTCACGTTGACCACGGTAAAACATCCCTTTTGGATGCTATCCGTAAGACACACGTAACCGACAGAGAAGCAGGCGGTATTACACAGCACATCGGTGCTTATATGGTTCAGGTGGATGACAGAAAGATTACTTTCCTTGATACACCCGGACACGAAGCATTTACCGCTATGCGTATGCGTGGTGCCAATGCAACAGATATTGCAATCCTTGTAGTTGCGGCAGACGACGGTGTTATGCCTCAGACCAAGGAAGCGATTAATCATGCAAAGGCTGCAGGTGTACAGATTATCGTTGCAGTAAACAAAGTTGATAAAATCGGTTACGATTTTAACGATCCCAGCAGAAAGATGGATAGCTATCCCAGCATTAACAACCTTATGCGTGAGTTAGCGGAAGAACATGAACTTTTAAGCGAAGACTGGGGCGGAACCACCATTTTTGCACCGGTAAGTGCGAAAATGGGTCACGGTATCAGTGAATTATTGGATATGATTCTTTTATCCGCAGATATGCTTGAATTAAAAGCAAATGCCAAGAGACAGGCACGTGGTCTTGTCATTGAAGCACAGCTTGATAAGGGTAGAGGTCCTGTTGCAACCATCTTGGTTCAGAAGGGTACACTTCACGTTGGTGATTTTATCTCTGCAGGTGCATCTCATGGTAAAGTACGTGCCATGGTGGATGATAAGGGACGTCGCGTAAAAGAAGCGACACCTTCTACACCGGTTGAGATTTTAGGTTTGAATGATGTTCCCAATGCAGGTGAAATTTTTGTCTGCCACAAGAACGATAAGGAAGCAAAGAACTTTGCCGAAACCTTTATTGCACAGAATAAGGTTAAATTATTGGAAGATACTAAGGCTAAGATGTCACTTGACGATTTGTTCTCACAGATTCAGGCAGGTAACCTTAAGGAACTTAACCTTATCGTCAAAGCTGACGTTCAGGGTAGCGTGGAAGCGGTTAAGCAGAGCCTCGTAAAACTTTCCAACGAAGAAGTTGCGGTTAAGGTAATTCACGGCGGTGTTGGTGCAATCAACGAATCCGACGTTATCCTTGCAAGTGCGGCTAAGGCAATCATTATCGGTTTCAATGTAAGACTTGATAATATGGCCAAAGATACCGTTGAAAAGGAAGGCGTAGACGTAAGACTTTACAGCGTAATTTATCAGGCTATCGAAGATGTGGAAGCTGCCATGAAGGGTATGTTAGACCCTATCTTCGAAGAAAAGGTAATCGGTCATGCAGAAGTACGTCAGATTTTCAAGGCGTCTGCAATCGGAAATATCGCAGGTTCTTATGTGCTTGACGGTATGTTCCAGAGAAATGCGTTGGTACGTATTACACGTGAAGGCGAGCAGATTTACGAAGGTAAGCTTGCATCCCTTAAGCGTTTCAAGGACGATGTAAAAGAAGTAAAAGCAGGCTTCGAATGCGGTCTTGTATTTGAAGATTTCGATAAGATGCAGGAACTTGATATTGTAGAAGCTTATATTATGGTAGAGGTACCCAGATAATGAGAAAAAACAGTGTAAAAAATACCCGTATCAATGGGGAAGTGCAGAAGGTTTTGGCGGAGATTATCCGCGGTGAGTTAAAAGACCCCCGCATTAACCCCATGACTACGGTCATGGCTGTGGAAGTAGCTCCGGATTTAAAATCGTGCAAAGCTTTTATCAGTGTTTTAGGAGATGTACAGTCTCAGGAAGATACCTTAAAAGGTTTGAACAGCGCCATGGGCTATATCAGAACCCAGCTTGCTAAAAAAATCAATCTTCGAAACACACCGGAGATTAAATTTATTATGGATCAGAGCGTGGAATACGGCATCAATATGTCTAAATTAATTGATGAAGTAAACGCAGGCATCCATGAAAGAGAAGAAGAGGAATCGGAATAGTGATTGATATTGTTGCAGAATGCAGCGAAGCAAAATCAATTGGAATTTGTGGGCATATTAAACCGGATGGCGACTGTATCGGCGCCACCCTTGCCCTGTCTCTTTATTTGAAGAAGAGACTGCCGGAAACTGACATTACGGTATTTTCCGATGAAATTGCTCCTTGTTTTGACTGCGTGGAAGGAATCAGACAATTTAATTATGCGTTTGATAAAGAGCAACCGGAAGTTTTTATCATTGTAGATACTGTAGATAATCGTATCGGTAGCGGTGAAAAGTATTTTAAAAATGCCAAGAAAACCATCAATATCGATCATCATATCAGTAATGCAGACGGTTGCGGTATGGTAAATTATGTAGTGCCTACCGCAAGTTCTGCCAGCGAGTTGATTTATGATTTGATGGATAAATCCTACATGGATAAGGAAATTGCAGAAGCAATTTATCTTGGAATTGCACATGATACGGGAATTTTTAAGTATTCCAATACTGCACCCAAGACCTTGCGAATTGTAGCTGAATTGATTGAATACGGTTTTGATTATCCGACACTTTTGGATGTGACTTACTATGAGAAGACGTATTTGCAGAATCTTGTTTTGGCAAGAATTCTGTTGGAAAGTAAGCTTCATATGGACGGTAAGGTTATCTCAGGTTTTATCAATATGAAGACTATGGCGGAGATGGGTGTTAGCGGTAAGGATTTTGACGGAGTAATTAATCAGCTTCGTATTACCAAAGGCGTGGATTGTGCCATTTTTATGTACCAGATTAACGCAGTCACCTACAAAGTGAGTCTTCGCTCCAAGAAGATTGCGGATGTATCTAAGGTTGCCGAGCATTTTGGCGGAGGCGGTCATGTGAGAGCTGCAGGCTTTTATTATAAGGGCGAACCTGAAGAAATACTTGCACAAATTTTAAAACTTGTGGAAGAAGATTTCCAAAGAGGACAGTAAATGGACGGAATTATTGTAGTTCACAAGGAAAAAGGATTTACTTCCTTTGATGTGGTTGCCAAATTAAGAGGCATTTTAAAACAGAAAAAAATAGGACATACCGGAACACTGGACCCTGATGCAACGGGAGTGCTTCCGGTTTGTTTAGGTTGTGCCACTAAGCTGTGCGATATGTTAACGGATACTACCAAGGTGTATGAGGCAGAACTTTTACTTGGTGTGGTAACCGATACTCAGGATACGAGCGGTGCAATTTTGGAAGAAAAAGCCGTGAATGTGACGGAAGAAGAAGTGCGGGATGCGATTGCTTCTTTTATAGGGGAGCAAAAGCAGATTCCACCGATGTATTCGGCATTAAAAGTAGATGGTAAAAAGCTTTATGAACTGGCAAGAGAAGGTAAGACTGTAGAACGAAAAGCCAGAGATATTACCATTGAAAATATCGAGATATTGGAAGTGGCTTTACCAAGGGTGCGTATGATTGTAACCTGTTCCAAGGGCACCTACATTCGTACATTATGTAACGATATCGGAGATAAGTTAGGTTGCGGCGGTGCCATGGCAAGTCTGATTCGCCGTAAAACGGCAGGTTTTACTTTGGAAGAAGCCAAAACCTTAGATGAAATAGAAGCGTTAATGAAAGCAGGAGAAATTACTACCATCATAAAAGGTGTAGATACTGTATTTACGGATTGTCTTAAGGCCGTTGTAAAAGAAGAGTACATGAAGGCGGTGCAAAACGGTAATTGGCTATATTCGGATATGCTTCTTTTTGAAATGAATGATACAGAGGCGGAAGACGTCGACAATGACGTTATAAAGACGGAGCCTGTTAAACGTGAGGATATCCGTGTTTACGGGACGGACGGTATTTTTTATGGAGTTTACGGTTACGAGTCTGAGAAAAAGGCTTTTAAACCGAAGAAGATGTTCTTTTATAAGGTGCAATAAAGAAAGGAAAATTGTCATGGAAGTGATTCGGACGAAACAATTTCATATAGATGAACCAACAGCCGTGGCAATGGGTAAGTTTGATTCTTTGCATTTGGGACATAAAGTTATACTTGACCGCTTAAAAAGAGAGGCAGAATGCAGCTTGCGCACGGTAGTGGTATCGTTTGAGCCGGGGCCTGAGGTTTTCTTTGGAAAATATCAGGGCGGTTTTGTTTTGACAGCAGAGGAAAAGCAACAACTTTTGGAAGCGGCAGGAATTGATTATTACATATTGTATCCTTTCGATGCCGAAACCGCAGGAACCGATGCGGAAGTATTTCTGGAAGAAGTGCTTTTAAAACAGATGAATATGCAGGTACTGGTAGCCGGCGAGGATTTATCTTTCGGTAAAGAGGGAAAAGGTAATACGGAGTTTATCACGGCAAAAAGCAGGGAATTGGATTTTAAATTCTGTTCCTGTCCTAAATTACGTATTGAAGAGGAAGAAGTCAGTGCTACACTGGTTAGAGAATGTGTGGTGCAGGGTAATATGGAAAAGTGTGTTGAACTTCTTGGCAGGGAGTATCGGGTAAGCGGTATAGTATGTAATGGAAATCAGCTGGGGAGAACGATTGGTGTGCCGACTTGCAATATTGTTGCACCCATTGAAAAGCTTTTGCCGCCGAAGGGAGTTTATTTCACTAAAGTAACTATAGGAAATCGTAGCTTTTACGGTGTAACCAATGTGGGAACCAAGCCTACGGTCAGTGATACGTTGGCAGTAGGAATCGAAACGTATATTTTGGACTTTGCAGAAGAAGTATATGGGGAACACATAACGTTGGATTTTATGCATTTTCACAGGCCGGAGCAAAAGTTTGCTTCCGTGGAGACACTTAAGGAACAGTTACAAAAAGACATAATAAAGGCAAGAGAATATTGCAAAATATAATTCACATCATAGGTCTATGGTGTGAATTTTTTGTTTTTTATGAAGTCAATATATCAAAAACACTGAAAAATGGCGAAAAAAAACGGGCTTATATGTATAAAAGGACGAAAAAAAATTCCCTATTGAAATCTTGACACATCTTCCCATATAATTGTATTGTATGTAAATTTGGCGTAAAAATAATGTAAAAATACACTTGAAAAATTGCCCGTTGGGTAAAGGAGACAAATATGGACGGAAAACAGATATTTGAGATGATTACTGGACTTGCAGGTGGTTTAGGTTTATTCCTCTTTGGTATGAAATTAATGAGTGAATCCATTGAAAAGTTTGCAGGTGCCAGACTTCGTAAAATTCTTGAGTTTTTTACCAAGAATAAATTCATGGGACTTTTTGTCGGTATTATCTTTACCGGTATCGTGCAGTCATCTTCGGCATGTACCGTAATGGTTGTAAGTTTCGTTAACTCAGGTCTGATGACTTTGTATCAGGCAGTTGGTGTTATCTTCGGTGCCAATATCGGTACTACGGTTACATCGTTGCTGGTATCATTTAATCTGTCCAAATACGCACCCATCTTTTTGTTGATTGGTGTAATAATGATTATGTTTTTCAAAAGACAGGGCATTATAAAATTCGGTGATGTTCTTGTTGGTTTTGGTGTTTTGTTCCTGGGACTTTCGCTGATGAGTTCCTCTATGGATACGTTAAAGCAGAGCCCCGTGATTGAAGAGATTTTTGCATCTCTTACCAATCCGTTAATTGCTGTTTTAGTTGGTTTTGCGGTAACTGCAGTTATTCAGAGTTCTTCCGTAACCGTAAGTATTGTATTGTTACTTGCACAGCAGGGATTGTTGAATTTGCCCATCTGTATGTTTATCATTTTGGGTTGTAACATGGGTTCTTGTGTAACCGCGTTGATTGCTTCATTGGCAGGTATGAAAGATGCAAAACGTGCAGCGATGATTCACTTTTTATTCAACCTGGTTGGATCGGCAGTGGTATTTGTGATTCTTATGTTTGCCGGCGATTATGTTGTGGATACTATTTTTAATGTTGCAGGTGGCGATCCCGGACGATTTGTAGCATTTTCACATACCAGCATTAAGATATTCCAGGTAATTTTATTGTTCCCGTTTGCAAATTTACTGGTAAAAGCAACATACCTTATTATTCCCGGTGATGAAGAAAAGGTTGGCTATCATGATGACCATAAATTACAGTTCATCGGTGATAAGGTGGTATTCAACCCTGCAACCGCAGTAGTAGAAGTTATCAATGAAATTGAACGTATGGCAAGCCTTGCCAGCGATAATTTAAACCGTGCCATGAATGCGTTGGTAACGTTGGATGAAGAAGATATTCATGAAGTAAATGAAGTAGAAGAGAATATCAACTTCTTAAATAAGTCCATTACCAATTACCTTGTTAAAATCAATCAGTCTACGTTACCGATTGAAGACTTAAAGAGCCTTGGTGGTTTGTTCCATGTTGTAAATGATATCGAACGTATCGGTGACCATGCAAAGAATATTGCGGACTCTGCCGTATTGCGTAAAGAACGCGGCATTAAGTTTAGTGATGAATCTTTCAATGAATTGAGAGATATGATGGAATTAATCAACGAAAATGTTCATATGTGTATTGAAGTATTTGCTCATCACAAAGAAGAGTTACTTCCCCGCATTGAAGAAGTTGAGGAACGTGTAGATATAATGGAACGTCAGGTTCAGCAGGCACATATTGATCGATTAAAGAGAAACGAATGTACTCCCGATGCAGGTATGCTGTTCTCTGATATTGTATCCGGCTTGGAACGTGTATCTGACCATGCAGTAAATATCGCATATTCCATGGTGAAGGAAAATTCTGCCAACTAATTATTGCAAATAGTGATTGACATAATATAAAAAAAGATTATAATAAAAAACGTAACAATTTTGTAACATTTAGAAAGTTGTTGCGTTTTTTGATTTTAAAGATTGGTTTTTAAGAAGTAAGGAGATATAGATGTTTCGTAAAATTTTAACTAAGGCCGGACTGTTGGCTTTAATCGGTGTGGCAGCAATGGGAATGCTTTCTTTTGCCAGACCTGCAGCAGAAGCGGTATATTTTACCGCAGGTGCGGAAAGTGTCTTGAGTGTATCATCAAATGCCCCTGTTATAAAAGAAGCCATTGAAGCGGCAAGCAGCAGAGGCATGGATGCCGGGATTGCAACCGTGTGGGAACGTGCCGGAGATGCAAATCAGATTACACAAAGTGATATTGATAATGTAGATTTCTGGGGATATACCAACCTTGGTATTGCCCAAGTGGACAACCATTTAAATGTAAGACAGGAACCTCATGAAGGCGGTAAGCTTGTCGGTAAAATGTCGAATAATACCGCATGTGAGATTTTATCCATTACCGAAGACGGAAAGTGGGCTCATATTGTATCCGGTGAAGTGGAAGGATATGCAAGTACGGATTATCTTTTGATGGGAATTGATGCGGTCAATAAGGCAGAAGAAATTGTGAAACCCATGGCTTATGTAGAAGCAGACGCATTGAATATACGTATTGAACCGAATACGGATTGTGAAATTGTAACTACAATTCCGCATGGTGAATCTTTGGAGCTTTCGCAAGTGTTAGATGATGGCTGGGTAGAAGTATTATTAGATGGTGATAAAGTATATGCATCAGCAGAATATGTTACCATAGAAGAAAAATTGGGTACTGCCATCACTATGACAGAACTTTTATATGGTGAAGGCGTATCAGATGTCAGAGTAGAACTTTGCCAGTATGCAAAGCAGTTTATCGGTAACCCTTATGTTTGGGGTGGGACAAGTCTTACCAATGGTGCAGACTGTTCAGGATTTGTACTTAGCGTATTTAAGAAATTTGGTGTTACATTACCTCACCATTCAGGAACGCAGGCACAGTACGGTACTTATGTTTCCATGAACGATATTCAGGCCGGTGATTTGGTATTTTACGGTTATGGAAGTACCATTAACCATGTGGCAATTTATATTGGTAACGGTCAGGTGGTACATGCCAGCAGTCCTTCCACCGGTATTAAGATTTCAAGTGTATATTACAGAACACCGATTACACAGCGTTCTATTTTGATTGATTAAAAAGCAGACGATTGTTTTAGTATATTTATATAAAAGGGAATAAAAAATACTTTACATAAAACAATCTTTGTGGTACACTGATTTAGTATGAAAAATTGTTGCCAGGTTATTGGACACTCCGACCTATGACTTAGCTGCAATAATAAAAATAACAGGAGGAAACAAACATGATTTCAAAGGAAAAGAAACAGGCTATTATCGCTGAATATGCAAGATGCGAAGGTGACACAGGTTCACCCGAAGTTCAGGTTGCTATTCTTACAGCAAGAATTAAGGAACTCACTGAGCATATGAAGCAGAATCCTAAGGATTACCATTCAGGAAGAGGTCTTCTTAAGATGGTTGGTCAGAGACGTGGTTTACTTGACTACTTAAAGAAGAATGACATTGAAAGATACCGTTCTCTGATTGAAAGACTTGGAATTAGAAAGTAATTGCAAAGGCGGACGATACCTCGTCCGCCTTCATTTTTTGAAAGTGAATTATGGTGGAAGATGAAGCCGAGACCACTGCAAAGGCCGAAAATATTTTTGGTTTTTGCAGTAGTTTCGGGTCTTCTGCCTCTATATATTTTTTAAGGAGGAAATTAAAATGTTTAAGACTTTTAGTTTGGAATTAGCAGGTCGTACACTTTCCGTAGATATCGGAAGAGTATCTGCTCAGGCAAACGGTGCAGCTTTTATGCACTATGGTGATACTACTGTATTATCAACAGCAACAGCAAGTGAAAAGCCCAGAGACGGAATTGACTTTTTCCCTTTGAGCGTTGAGTACGAAGAGAAGTTGTACTCAGTAGGTAAAATCCCCGGAGGATTCAATAAGAGAGAAGGTAAGGCGTCAGAAAATGCGATTTTAACAAGCCGTGTTATCGACCGTCCCATGCGTCCCTTATTCCCCAAGGATTACAGAAACGATGTTACATTAAATAACCTCGTAATGAGCGTTGATCCTGAATGTCGTCCCGAACTTGTTGCTATGTTAGGTTCTGCAATTGCAACTTCTATTTCAGATATTCCTTTCTGCGGACCTTGTGCAACAACACAGATTGGTTTGGTAGACGGTGCATTTATTGTTAACCCTAACCAGGAACAGTGGAAGAACGGTGACTTGCAGTTGACCGTAGCTTCAACTTCCGAAAAGGTTATTATGATTGAAGCAGGTGCTAATGAAGTGCCTGAAGCAAAGATGATTGAAGCAATCTATATGGCTCATGAAGTGAACCAGAAGATTATTGCTTGGATCAATGAAATTGTAGCAGAAGTAGGTAAGGCAAAGCACGAATATACAAGCTGTGCTATTCCTGAAGAAATGTTTGCTGCAATTAAGGAAATTGTTCCTCCCGTTGAAATGGAAGAAGCAGTTTTCACAGATGAAAAGCAGGTTAGAGAAGAAAACATCCGTAAGATTACAGATAAGTTAGAAGAAGCTTTTGCTGATAAGGAAGATTGGTTGCCCGTGCTCGGTGAAGCAGTTTACCAGTATCAGAAGAAGACCGTTCGTAAGATGATCTTAAAGGATCAGAAGCGTCCTGACGGCAGAGCAATGAACCAGATTCGTAAGCTTGCTGCAGAAGTTGATATTATCCCTCGTGTACACGGTTCTGCTATGTTTACCCGTGGACAGACACAGATCTGTAACGTATGTACGTTGGCTCCTTTGTCAGAAGTACAGAAGATTGACGGTTTGGATGATAACGAGAAGGCTAAGAGATATATGCACCACTACAATTTCCCTGCATACTCTGTAGGTGAAACAAAGGTAAGCCGTGGTCCCGGACGTCGTGAAATCGGTCATGGTGCTTTGGCAGAGAAGGCATTGGTTGCAGTACTTCCTTCAGAAGAGGAATTCCCTTATGCAATCCGTACCGTATCTGAAACATTTGAATCAAACGGTTCTACTTCAATGGCATCTACCTGTTCTTCATGTATGTCACTTATGGCTGCAGGTGTTCCTATTAAGAAGATGGTTGCAGGTATTTCCTGTGGTCTTGTAACCGGTGATACAGATGACGATTTCGTACTTTTAACAGATATCCAGGGTCTTGAAGACTTCTTCGGCGATATGGACTTTAAGGTAACAGGTACAGAAGACGGTATTACAGCTATCCAGATGGATATTAAGATTCACGGTTTAACAAGACCTATCGTAGAAGGTGCTATCGCAAGATGTCGTGAAGCAAGAATGTTCATTATGGAAAACTGTATGAAGCCTGCAATTGCAGAGCCTCGTAAGACTGTTAACGAATATGCACCCAAGATTGTTCAGATTAAGATTGATCCTGAAAAGATTGGTGAAGTTGTTGGTCAGAGAGGAAAGACTATCAATGAAATCATTGCAAGAACCAACGTTAAGATTGATATCACAGACGAAGGTGCTGTAAGCGTATGCGGTACAGATGCTGCAATGATGGATAAGGCAATCGAAATGATTCAGACCATCGTAACAGACTTTGAAGAAGGTCAGATTTTCAAGGGTAAAGTTGTAAGCATCAAGGAATTTGGTGCATTCGTTGAATTCGCTCCCGGAAAAGAAGGAATGGTTCACATTTCTAAGATTTCCAAGGAAAGAATTGAGCATGTTGAAGATGTACTTACTTTAGGCGACGAAGTTAAGGTTGTTTGCCTTGGTAAGGACAAGATGGGAAGAATGAGCTTCTCAATCAAAGACTGCAAATAATTTTATAAAAAGATATGAAAAGAGTTCACTTTTATAGTGGACTCTTTTTTTATGCATAAAACCGGACAGGTTTCATATATTTAGATAAACCAATGAAAAGATATCAGAGATTAGCAAACATATTTACAGAAGGAAGGTCATAGTATGTACAAGCAGGACTGTATTGGGACAATGTTTCCGGATTATATCAGACATTATTTTAGAAAAGTAATCGAAGATTATGAAGAAATCAGAGAAATAAGAATACGTCGTAATGGTCCCGTCAGGGTTATAAAAGGAAACAGAGGGATGTATCTGACCGGGAACGGGGCATATACGGAAATGTCCATGCGAGGGATATGTTTGACGGAACGGGAGTTTTCGGATTTGTTCAGTCATATTTGCAGACATTCTGTTTATGCCTTTGAAGAGGAATTATGCAAAGGTTATCTTACTGTGGAGGGAGGACATCGTGTCGGTGTAGTGGGGCAGGTAGTATGGGATGGGAAAGAAATAAAACGTATGAAATACTTTACGGCACTAAATATTCGAATTGCTCATGAAATAAAAGGAGTGGCAGATAAAGTACTTCCGCGATTGTTTCTGGATGATGTTTTAAAAAGTACGCTCATTGTATCACCGCCCGGTTGTGGAAAGACAACACTTTTGCGTGATTTGGTTCGCAAAATTTCCAACGGAAGCAGGGAATATTTGCCCCGAAATGTTAGTCTGATTGATGAACGTTCGGAGATTGCTTCCTGTTATCTGGGAGTTGCACAAAACGATGTGGGTGTACATACGGATATTCTGGATGCCTGCCCAAAAGCGACAGGTATGATGATGGTACTTCGTTCCATGGCACCACAAGTGATTGCAGTAGACGAATTGGGTGGAGAGGATGATTACGAAGCAATCCGCCAGGCCTTTTATCTGGGATGCAAGCTGCTTGCCACCATTCACGGTACAGAGTATGAAACGTTAAGTGCTAATCCGTATCTGAAAGAGCTTTTGTGTAAAAATGGTTTTGAACGTCTTGTATTTTTACAGGGCCGTGGAGGTGAAAAACAGCGAATCAGGATATGCAATGAAAAAGGAGAAGAATTGGGACAATGTTAAAAATTCCGGCATGCGTATGTTTTTTAATCGGTTGTTTTGGATTTGGTTTCGGAAAAGTAAGTGAATATAAAAAGCGGTATGATGAATTGGTTTATATTCGATACATATTAAATTTATTGCTTTTGGAGATAGAAAATAAAAGAGGAACTTTAGGAGAAAGTTTCTTTGTTTTGGCATCAAAGTTAAGAGAACCTTATTGCACTTTTTTTAAGGATTTATATAAGTTACTGGAAAAGGAACGAAAAAAGGCTCCATGGTTTTATTGGGAAGAAAAAATAAAAGAATTGGCGGTTAATATACCATTAAAAAAAGAGGAAACGGATATTTTACAATCGGTTATCCGATGTGCTGACGGAACGGTTGCTGAAATGCCAATCGAGGTGCTTAGGGAAAGCATCTCAGAGTGGGACAAAGTAATTACCAAAGCAGAGCAGATAAAGAATGAAAAAAGTAAGGTAACCATGTGTCTTAGCGTAACAACGGGGCTTTTACTTTGCATTCTGGTGATTTAAGGAATAAGAACGGACAACTTGGAGGAATGGCATGAGTGTTGGACTGATATTTAAAATTGCAGCGGTGGGGATTTTGGTTACGATTTTAAGCCAGGTACTAAAACACAGCGGAAGAGAAGAACATGCTTTTCTTGCAAGTCTTGCCGGGCTGATTTTAGTGCTTACCTGGATTGTTCCCTATATTTACGAGCTGTTTGAAACCATTCAGAAACTGTTTGAATTATAGAGAGGACTTTGGGATGGAGATGATAAAAGTTGCTGTTGCAGGCATCACAGTGGTTCTTTTGGCGTTGGAATTAAAGGCTCACAAGCCGGTATTGGGGATTGTTCTTGGAATGGCAGGCGCATTGCTTATTATGGTTATTTCCGTGGACAAGATACTGCTGGTATTGGGACAGTTTCAAAGCGTGCTGGAATATTTGGGAGAGGGGGCATCTTATTTTACGGTTCTTTTAAAAGTAGTAGGTGTCACATATTTATGTCAGTTTTCGGCAGGGGTGTGTAAAGATGCCGGTTTTTCCAATCTGGCAGACCAGATACAGGTTTTTGGAAAGCTGTACATTATGTTGGCAGGTATGCCGGTTCTATTGGCTTTTATCGATGTGATTCGCGGATTTTAAAGGAATTTAGGGGAGTAACAAATGGACTATGATGCATTGTCAAACGAATTGGAACATTTTATGCCTACCTTTGGTGATTTGTTTGAAGAATTGTATGAACAGCTTTTAAACGGAGAAATGCCGGGCTTGTCTATGATTTGGGAAATGGTGGTTGCTACCATAAAAGAAAATGTAGGGGATGTATGGCAGGTTTTTATAGGGTTATTGATAATCGGTGTTTTGTCCACTGTTTTACATCATTGCGGTAATTTGTTCCACAACCGGCAAATTTCGGATTTGGCATTTTACTTTACCTATCTGTATGGGGTGATTTTACTGTTGAAAGTATTTTTTGTCATGGCAGAAGCGGCATTGGGGATGGTAGAAAGCATTATTTCTTTTACCCAGATTATGATACCGGCGTTTTATATTGCGGTGGCCATGTGCTATGCCTCATTAACGGCCGGTGCTTTTTATCAGTTGAATTTGCTTCTTTTGTATGCGGTGGAAATCCTGTTTCCGGAGATTATTATGCCCCTAATCACGGGGTTTGTTTATATATCTGTTATAAGTGGTTCTACAGAGGATGACAGGTTTTCAGGATTGACGGAACTGATTAAAAAAGGTGTTTGTCTTATGATTAAAATCTGTATTTCAACTGTTGCGGGAGTTGGTGTTATGAAAAGTTTGATTCATCCCGTGGCAGACAGTGTAAATTATACCATGTTTCAAAAAACGGTGGCTGCAATACCCGGAATCGGAGATGTGACGGATTCCGTATCAAAGATGCTTTTGGGTTCTGCACTTTTAATCAAAAACAGTATTGGCATCGTGTTTTTGATATTGTTGATTTTGTTGGTTTGCACTCCTGTGACCAAAATTTTTCTTCTGGCATCCATGATTAAAATATCAGGAGCCTGTGTCGGCATGTTTGGAGATAAAAGGCTTACGAAATGCATTGACAGGGTGGCGGAAGGAGGTTTTCTGCTTTTAAAGGCGTCGCTTGGTGTGGTGATGGTATTTTTTGTAATGATTGCTTTGGTTACGGCAGTTGCGGGAAGGGGGTTATAAATGTTTAATGAAGTTCTGGAAATCATTAAAAAGGCGGGTGTTTTTCTTGTGCTTGCCCAGGCGTTTTTGCAATTGTGTGCAGGGGATGTATATGAAAAATATATTCGTATGGTGATAGGACTGATTAGCGCTATGTTGCTTTTTTTACCCGTTGTGGAATGGATACGGGAAGATGGGATACAAAGCTTTGAAAATTACCGGCTGATTTACGAAGAAGAATTATTTGGAAAAGAAACGGATTTTGAGGAAATTCGGGACGAGGCGTGGGAGCGTATGTTGGAAGATACAAATGCTGTTGTTTTGCCGTCATCCGATGACTGAAAGGAGGGACGTGTATGAAGGCGCAGATTAAAAAGATTCTTGATAAAAAGAAAATGTCCGGAAAAGAAATCATGATTATTTTTATTATCATAGGAATGATATTGGCTGTTATGACAATTCCTGCCAAAAAGAAGGAGGAAGAAGATGTATCATTGCCTCTACAGGATGAAAGTGTGCAAACAGACAGGGAAGCGTATGAAGAGCAATTAGAAGAGCGGTTGGAAGCTGTGTTATGCCAAATGGAGGGCGTAGGCAGGGTAGAAGTGATGATTACCATGGAATCTTCTACAAGGGAAGTGATTGAGAAAGACCTGTCTACAGAGCAAAGCCACAGCGACGGTGATGGAGAACTATATGGTGATTCATCGGTAAAAAAAGATGAGACTACTGTATATGCAGACACAGAGGAAGGAAATATGCCTTATGTGGTGCAGGAAATTTATCCGCAGGTGGAAGGAGTTCTGGTCGTGGCGGAGGGAGGAGATAACAGTTGCGTAATTCTTGCAATTACGGATGCAATTCAGGCATTATTTGGAATTGATGTACATAAAATTAAAATAGTTAAAATGAATACAAATTAGAAGGGAAGAGAAGTGTGAAAAAAATATTTAAGAAAAATCAGATTATGATTGTTGCCCTTGCACTTATGATAGCCGTGGCAGGATATTTAAATTTTGCAGGAAACAACGTAGAGGAAGAAGTAGCCTCTGTAGGCGATAATACGGTAATGGATGAGGATGGCGTTGCACTTCTTGATTTATCGGAAGAAGATATTGCAAGTCTGGACAGTGAATATGTGGAAATAAGTGACCAGTATACGGATGTGGTAATGGAAACGGATTTAAGTGCGTTTGTCAGTGAGACCGTTGACAGTGCAACCGTAGAGGAACAGCTTGCAGCACAGGAGACTGCAGGAGAAGAAGTTACAGCTGAGTTATCGGAAAATGATGTCATTGATGAAGTGCCGGGAGAAGCTGTTTTTACATCTTCACCTACTGCAATTACCAATTTAGCAGATGCCAGACTGTTAAAAGAACAGACCAGAGCCAGAAATAAAGAAAATCTGTTAGAGATTATTAATAATGAAAATCTGACGGAAGCACAGAAGTTAGAGGCGATTAATTCCATGATTGCATTAACGGATATTGCAGAACGTGAAATGTCCGCAGAGATTTTGTTGGAAGCCAAAGGGTATGAAAATGCCGTAGTAAGTATTACCGGAAGCAGTGCGGATGTATGTGTAGCGGTAATGGAGCTTACTGAGGTACAATGTGCACAGATTATTGACATTGTGCAGAGAAAAACAGGAATATCAGCAGAAAATATCGTAATTACACCGATTCAGTCGTAAAACAATAGATGATTTTTATACAAATATGTGGTAATATATTAATTTAGAGGATTATGCCTCTATATAATTAAAGTACAGAAAAGAACATGGAAAGGAAGCACCTGATGAAAAGAGTTTTTTTGGTAGTACTGGATAGTTTCGGTATCGGTGAAATGCCGGATGCCGCAGAATACAAGGATAAAGGAACCAATACATTACGTTCCGTTTCTACAAGTCCTTATTTTACAATGCCTAATATGCAAAAGCTTGGTTTTTTTAACATTGATGGTATAGAGGTGGGTGAGAAAACCAATGATATAAAAGCAGTCATCGCAAGAATGCGGGAGGCTTCCAAGGGTAAGGATACCACAATCGGTCATTGGGAGATTGCGGGCCTTATTTCCGGGAAGCCTATGCCTGTTTATCCGGAAGGTTTTCCGAAAGAAGTGATTGATGAGTTTGAGAAACGCACAGGCTGTAAAACGTTGTGTAACCTGCCTTATTCCGGAACCAAGGTTATTAATGATTATGGCGATGAGCATAGGAAAACAGGGGCTTTGATTGTTTATACATCAGCAGACAGTGTATTCCAGATTGCAGCCCATGAAGATGTTGTTCCTGTGGATAAATTATATGAATATTGTAAAATTGCAAGAGAATTATTACAGGGTGAACATGGTGTGGGACGTGTTATTGCAAGACCTTTTATCGGAGAAAGCGGAAACTATACCCGTACATCCAGAAGACATGATTTTTCCCTTGTACCGCCTAAGACCACCATGCTTGATGTTATAAAAGATAATGGTATGGACGTTCTTGCCGTAGGTAAAATTAATGATATTTTTGCAGATAAAGGCATTACGGAATATGTTTATACCACATCTAATGCAGACGGTATGGATAAGATGTTAAATTGGATGGACAGGGATTTTAACGGTCTTTGCTTTGTAAATCTGGTTGATTTCGATATGCTTTACGGTCATCGTAACGATATTGAAGGTTATGCAAAAGCACTGGCTGAATTTGATCAAAGATTACCTGAAATGCTTGCTAAGCTTGGTAAAGATGATGTTCTGATGATTACGGCAGACCATGGCTGTGATCCCGGTTATATTGTATCTACGGATCATTCCAGAGAGCATACACCGTTTGTGATGTATGGTCCGGCGATAACACCTATGAATATGGGTACCAGGGACAGCTTTGCGGATATTGCAGCCACAACCTTGGCATTGCTCGGTGTGGAAGGCGATATTGAAGGTAAATCCATGATTTAAAGTAACTATTCAGAGCAAAAGGAAAGCACCAAAGGTGCGATTTTGCAAATGGTGTTTTGAATAGTTATATTATATAAGAATACAAACGATTGAGTTCGGAGGAAAGAACAAGTGAGCAACTTACAACATGAAGTAAACCGCAGAAGAACATTTGCGATTATTTCCCACCCGGATGCGGGTAAAACAACTTTGACAGAGAAATTCCTTTTATACGGTGGTGCAATCAACCTTGCCGGAAGTGTAAAAGGTAAGGCAACTGCAAGACATGCGGTTTCCGACTGGATGGAAATTGAAAAAGAAAGAGGTATTTCTGTTACATCATCTGTTTTACAGTTTGAATATGACGGATATTGCATTAATATTCTGGATACGCCCGGACATCAGGATTTTTCGGAGGACACATATCGTACTTTAATGGCTGCGGATTCAGCGGTCATGGTTATTGATGCATCCAAGGGTGTGGAGGCACAGACCAGAAAGCTTTTCAAGGTCTGCAGTATGCGCGGTATTCCTATTTTTACGTTTATTAATAAGTTGGACCGTGATGCCAACGATACCTTTGATTTGCTTGATGAAGTAGAGAAGGAGCTTGGTATTGCTACTTGTCCCGTAAACTGGCCGATTGGCAGCGGTAAGGCGTTTAAGGGTGTATATGACAGAGAGAATAGAGAAGTGGTAATTTTCTCGGATACCGAAAAGGGAACCAAGGAAGGACATACCGAACGAATTTCTTTGGATGATAAGGACAAGCTTCTTGAATACATTGGCGAAGATGCATTTGCTACTTTGTCAGACGAAATCGAATTATTAGACGGTGCCAGTGCAGAATTTGATTTGGAGAGAGTGCAGGAAGGAAAATTGACTCCCGTATTCTTCGGTTCTGCGTTAACAAACTTTGGTGTGGAAATCTTTTTACAGAATTTCTTAAAAATGACAACGACACCGTTGGCACGTAAGGCGGATATCGGCGTGATTGACCCTTGCGAAAATGATTTCAGTGCTTTTGTATTTAAGATTCAGGCGAATATGAATAAGGCACACCGCGACAGAATTGCATTTATGAGAATCTGTTCCGGTAAGTTTGAGGCAGACCGTGAAGTATTCCATATGCAGGGTAATAAAAGCATGCGTCTTTCGCAGCCCCAGCAGATTATGGCAAGTGAACGTAAAATTTTGGACGAGGCTTATGCAGGCGATATTATCGGTGTATTTGACCCCGGCATTTTCTCCATCGGGGACACTATAACCACGTCTAAAAATAAATTTTTATACGATGGAATCCCTACTTTTGCGCCGGAGCATTTTGCAAGAGTGCGTCAGGTAGATACCATGAAGCGCAAGCAGTTTATGAAGGGTGTAACCCAGATTGCACAGGAAGGTGCAATTCAGATTTTCCAGGAGTTTAACACCGGTATGGAAGAAATTATCGTGGGTGTTGTAGGTATGCTTCAGTTTGAAGTATTAAAATACCGTCTGGAAAACGAATATAATGTGGAGATTAAGTTAGAGCCCCTGCCTTACGAGCATATTCGTTGGATTGAAAACAAAGACGAAGTGGATGTGGCTAAGATTGTTGGTACATCCGATATGAAAAAAGTCAAAGATATGCGCGGCAATCCCTTGTTATTGTTTATCAATGCATGGAGTGTCGGCATGACGTTAGATCGAAACAACGGACTTGTATTATCGGAATTCGGGCATGAATAAACCTTAGCTTATAAGGAGTAAACTGAGTGAAAAAATACATTATTATTTTAAGTATTTTCATTTTGCTATTTGGCGGCTTGTTTGCTTTTATGAAAATAATGGATGATAAGCACGGTGTATCCTCATCTGACAGCGGTTCTTACATTGCCGGTTCAGGTAGTGCTTCAAATGGTACCCTTGGAAGCCTGCAAGGCGAGGGGACGGTTTTGGAACTTGATGCAGATGCTGAATTTGTGGAGAATCCGGAAGGCGATTATATCAATGAGTACCACATTGTTGTGGATGCAAAACTTAGTGACAGTGATTGGACTGTTAGAAGCGGAGCCGGGCTTAGCAACGAGAATATTGTGGCAACTATGGAACGTTGCAAGGGATATTATGCGTATGATTTACTGAGTGAAGACAGACGCCAGCTTTATGCTGAAATTCTTATGATTATGGAAGGTGTCTGTCTGGAAATTCCGTTATGCAGTTCCAATGAGGTTATCATTGAACAGGTGGCGGCGTGTGTACTTCTGGATCACCCGGAAATCTTTTATGTAGATGGGTATTCTTATGAAAAGCATATGTTTGCCGGAGCGGTGCAAAAGATTCTGTTTCGTCCCAATTACACGAGAACAAAGGAAGAAATTGATTCGGCAAGACAACAGATTGACCAGTATGTACAGGCATGTTTTCAGAAACTTCCGGAAACGGCAGATGATTACCAGAAAGTTAAATATGTATATGAATTTATTATTTTGAATACGGAATATAATCTGGATGCTCCTGACAATCAGAATATCTGCTCGGTATTTTTGAACAGGGAGTCGGTTTGTCTGGGCTATGCCAAAGCAATCCAGTATCTGTTGCAACAGTTAGGCATGGAAGCGGCAGTGGTTACAGGCTCTGTGGTTACCGGAGAATCCCATGCGTGGAATCTGGTAAAGGTAAACGGTCAATATTATTATGTGGATGCAACCTGGGGAGATGCATCGTATTTTACGGATACGGGAACGGGGACTGCATTATCCACCATAAATTATGATTATTTATGCGTTACCACGGCTGATTTATTAAAAAGCCATATCATTGACAATCCGGTCAGTGTGCCAAACTGTGGTGTATTGATTGACAATTATTATGTAAAAGAGGGTTTATATCTGACAAGTTTGGACAGCCTTCTTTTAAAGGAAATTTTTGATAAGGCGTACAATGGCGGCTGGGATTGTGTCTCTATCCGCTGTTCGGATGTAAATGTTTATAATGCAGTTCAGGAGCAGTTGTTGGACGGACAGCAGATTTTTAACTACTTACAAAGCGGAACGCAGACCCTTGGATATACCGGTAATGAAGATTTGTATACTTATACATTTATGCTGTAAAAAGACTATGCAAATTTTTATTAATTTGGTATAATTATAAAGATTATAAACTGGAATAATTGTATGTTCAGATAGAAGGAGGAAAAAATTATGGCAAAAGAAGCAGGAGAAAAGATTGGTTCTGTAAGAATTGCGGATGATGTTGTGCCTGTTATTGCTGCATTGGCAGCTGCAGAAGTGGATGGTGTTGTCAGTGTAGACAATTCACAGAATGATTTGATGAGCCGTATGGGCGTTCGTAAGGCACCGAAGGGTGTAAAGGTTGATATCGTCGGAAGAACCGTTAAGGTAGATATGGCACTTGGTATTCATGCCGGTTACAAAGTACCCGAAACCTGTCGTGAGGTGCAGGAGAAGGTTAAGACTGCGATTGAAACCATGACTAATTTGGAAGTAATTGATGTAAATGTAAGAATTGCATCTGTTGTAGTAACTGCAGCAGAATAAATGAAAGATATGTCTCCCAATATGGGAGGCATTTCTATGATGGAGAGATTATGGGAAGAAGAGAGCAGAGAGAACAGATTTTTAAGTTGGTATTCCAGCTTGAGTTCAATGATAAAACGGAGATGCCTGAGCAGATGAAATTATATCTGGAACAGGAAGAAATTCAGTCTGAGAAGGATTGTACATACATTTCCGATAAATTTGAAAAAATACAGGAAAAGCTTGCTGAAATTGACGGCATGATTAATGAGCAGGCTACCGGTTGGAAGACAGATCGTATGGGTAAGGTAGATCTTGCCATCATCCGTCTTGCAGTATATGAAATTAAGTATGATGATTCCGTACCCACATCTGTGGCAATCAACGAGGCTGTGGAACTGGCAAAGAAATTCGGTCAGGATGAGTCGTCTTCTTTCGTAAACGGAGTATTGGCTAAGTTTTCCAAATAAAATCCGTTGCAGAGGTATCAATGGGAAGCATATATTCGGTTGGACAGATTAACAACTACATAAAAAATATGTTTGCGCAGGACTATCTTTTAAATCGTGAGGTATCGGTACGCGGAGAAGTGAGTAATTGCAAATATCACTCCACGGGACATGTATATTTTACCTTAAAGGAAAACGGTTCTGCCATTTCCTGTGTTATGTTTTCTTCATATCGACGCAATCTGAATTTTCAGATGACAGACGGTCAGCAGGTTGTGGTAAAAGGAAAGGTGGAAGTGTTTGTCAGAGACGGCAAATATCAGATTTATGCATCTTCTGTTGAGCGGGACGGAGAAGGCAATTTATACCTTGCGTTCGAGGCATTGAAGAAGCGTTTGGAAGCGGAAGGGATGTTTTCACAAGAATATAAAAGAGAACTTCCCGCAACCGTGAAAACATTGGGTGTAGTAACAGCACCCACGGGCGCGGCAGTCAGAGATATTATATCCGTAGCAAAGAGGCGTAATCCGTATATACAGATTGTACTATATCCGGCCATTGTGCAGGGAGACGGTGCAACAGCCAGTATCATCCGCGGTATGGAGGCATTGGAAGCATATGGCGTGGATGTTATGATTGTAGGCCGTGGCGGAGGCTCAATTGAGGATTTATGGGCATTTAATGAAGAAGCGGTGGCACATGCTATTTTTCAGTGTGGTGTACCCGTGATTTCGGCAGTAGGACATGAAACGGATTTTACCATTGCAGATTTTGTGGCAGATAAAAGGGCGGCAACCCCTTCTGCAGCGGCAGAGTTGGCAGTAACTGAATTTGCACGGACACAAGCGTATTTGGAAGAATATAAAATGCGACTTTCCAGAACCATGGAACAGCATATTTTACGTGCCAGGATGAAGGCACAGCTTATGAAGCAAAAACTCAATGGTGCGTCGCCTGTCGTAAAAGTAAGAGAGTATCGTATGACCGGTGCAAGATTATCCGAAAAATTAGATTCGGATATCATCCAATTGATAAAGAATAAAAGGAATACGCTTCGTATTTTGGTAGAGAGAATGCATTCCGTATCACCGATTAAACGTTTGAACGGCGGAATGGCGTATTTGTCTGATGACAGCGGAAAAAGAGTATCCTGTGCAAACGATATGCGGGTTGGTGAAGATGTATATATCCGTATGAAGGACGGCGAAGCCAAAGCTACAATACGTGAACTTTCTTATTGGGGAGAATAGTCCTTTTAGTGGATTATGGAGGTAAATTATGTCAGAAAAAAAAGAAGCAACCTTAGAAGAAAACTTTGCAAAGATTGAAGAAATTCTTGCGGATTTGGAAAGAAATGATATCAGCATCGAGGATGCGTTTCGTAAATACAGTGACGGTGTGGAACTTTTAAAACAGTGTGATGAAAGCATTGATAAGGTGGAAAAAAAGGTTCTGAAACTGATGGAAGACGGCAAAACGGAAGAGTTTGCCGATTTGGAAAAGGACAAGCATTTAAGCGAATAAAAACAGAGAGGGTTTGTCATGAGCGATTGGAAAACAGATTTAAAACTCCATGTAGAAGAAGTAGAGTCTATTTTAAATGAATTCCTTCCGGAACAGAAGGGCGTATATTTTGAACGTGTTGTGGAAGCCATGCGTTACAGCTTTTTTGCAGGTGGCAAAAGATTGCGTCCTATGATGATGTTAGAGAGTTTCCGTATGTTTGGCGGGACAGATGAAAGCATTGTGAAACCGTATATGGCAGCTTTGGAAATGATACATACGTATTCATTAATTCACGATGATTTGCCGGCGATGGATAATGACGACTACAGACGCGGACGTCTTACCAATCATAAGCAGTTTGATGAAGCGACGGCAATATTGGCAGGAGACGGGCTTCTGAACATGGCATTTGAAACGGTATCTGAGGCTATGATGAAGGCTGTTGCAACCGGAGATTGTGATTTGTTAAAAAGACAAACCAGGGCATTCCATGTTTTAGGACATAAAGCAGGTGTTTTTGGTATGATTGGCGGACAGGTTGCAGATATTGAAGCCGAGAAAAAAGCGAATGCAGTCAAGGACGAGTTGCTTTTTATTCATGAAAATAAAACTGCTGCATTGATTCAGGCGGCACTTACCATAGGAGCTATACTGGCAGGTGCATCAGAGGAAGATATTAGTAAAACAGAAAGAATCGGTTATAATGTAGGTGTGGCTTTTCAGATTCAGGATGATATTCTGGATTGTATCGGTGATGAAGCATTGCTTGGGAAACCGGTGGGAAGTGATGAGAAGAATGAAAAGACCACGTATGTCAGCTTAGAAGGACTTGAAAAGGCACAGGCGGACCAGAGAAGTTTGTCAGACGAAGCCATTGCCATGTTAGACGAGATTACGAAAGAGAATGTGTTTTTAAAAGATATTATCAAAAGTCTTGTAAACCGAAATCAGTAAAGATGAGTTTACAGAGAGTAGAGGAAAAGTTATGTTTCTTGAACGTATAGAAAAACCAAACGATATTAAGAGAATTCCGAAAGAGTATTATGGAGATTTGGCACAGGAAATCAGAGAGTTTTTGATTGAGAAGATTTCTGTGGCAGGTGGACATTTAGGTGCTAATTTAGGTGCAGTAGAGCTTACCATGGCATTGCATTTATGCATGAATTTTCCGGAGGATAAATTGATTTGGGATGTGGGACACCAGTCTTATACCCATAAAATTTTGACCGGAAGAAAAGATGGCTTTGATACCTTGCGTAAATTCAAAGGTATGAGCGGTTTCCCTAAAACCGTAGAAAGTGATTGTGACTGTTTTAATACGGGACACAGTTCTACCTCCGTTTCCGCAGGTCTGGGAATGGCTATGGCAAGAACCCTGCAGGGTAAGAATAATACTATCGTATCTGTTATCGGTGACGGTGCGTTAACCGGAGGTATGGCTTACGAAGCATTAAATAATGCAGCAAAAGCTGATACAAATTTTATCATTGTTTTAAACGATAACAATATGTCTATTTCTGAGCCTGTTGGCGGTGTTTCACAGTATTTAAACAGCATCCGTACCACAGAAGCTTATATGGACTTAAAAGATGATATTAAGGACAGATTGAAGAAAATGCCTCGCGGTAAAAATATGATTCACGGCATTCAGCGAGTAAAGAGCAGTTTTAAGCAGATGATGATTCCCGGTATGCTTTTTGAGGATATGGGTCTTACGTATTTAGGTCCTGTAGACGGCCATAATATTGCAGATATGGTACGCGTGTTTAAGGAAGCCAAGAGATGCAAAGAACCTGTTCTTGTGCATGTTATGACACATAAGGGCAAAGGTTATGCTCCGGCAGAGAGACATCCTGCACGTTTCCATGGCGCAGAGCCTTTTGAAATTGAAACAGGACTTCCTGCATCCAAGAGAATTAAACCGAATTATACGGATATTTTTTCAACCGTAATGTGTAAAATGGGTGCCAGAAATGAAAAGGTTGTTGCAATTACCGCAGCAATGCCTGACGGAACCGGTTTGAAGCGATTCCGAAACATGTATCCGGACAGATTTTTTGATGTAGGTATTGCAGAAGAACATGCGGTTACTTTTGCAGCCGGTCTTGCAGCTGGCGGATTACGTCCCATTGTTGCAATTTATTCATCTTTTTTACAGCGAGCATATGATCAGATTTTGCATGATGTATGTTTGCAGAAGCTGCCGGTAGTATTTGCCGTTGACAGAGCAGGATTGGTAGGAAGTGACGGCGAGACACATCAGGGTGTGTTTGATTTGTCATTTTTATCATCCATTCCCAATATGACGATTGTAGCACCCAAGAATAAGTGGGAGCTTTCCGATATGTTGAAGTTTGCAGTGAATTTCGATGGTCCCATTGCAATCCGTTATCCCAGAGGACAGGCTTATGAAGGCTTGTACGAGAATCGTGCAGTAATCGAATTTGGTAAATCCGAGTGGATTTATGAAGAAAAGGATATTGCGATTTTTGCTGTGGGAAGCATGGTAAAAAATGCGGTGGAAGTTCATGAAAAATTAAAAGCAGATGGTTTCAACTGCAGTTTGAACAACGGTCGATTTGTAAAGCCCATTGATGAAGAAGCCTTGAAAAAGGCGGCAGAAAATCATTCGTTGATTGTGACTATGGAAGAAAACGTGGCAAGTGGTGGCTATGGTGAAAAGGTACGTGAGTATCTTGACAGTATTCAGGCGGATTGTAAGGTATTGACCATTGCGGTTCCCGATAAGTTTGTAGAGCATGGCAGTGTGGACCAGCTTTATAAGGAAATCGGTATGGATGCTGATTCTGTGGTTGCCCGTATCAAAGAATGTTACTAGGAAGGTAGCGTAAATGAAGGTACGTTTGGATGTACTTGTTGTAAAAAAAGGTCTGGCAGAGTCCAGAGAAAAAGCAAAGGCATATATTATGTCCGGTATTGTCTACGTCAACGGGCAGAAGGAAGATAAGGCAGGAGATTTATTTGAAGAAGAGACTGCGAAGGTTGAAGTTCGTGGGGCGACCTTACGTTACGTCAGCCGTGGCGGATTAAAGCTTGAAAAAGCAGTAGAGAAGCATAATCTTTCTTTTGAGAATATGGTATGTATGGACATTGGTGCGTCTACGGGTGGTTTTACCGACTGCATGTTGCAAAACGGTGCAGAGAAGGTATATGCCGTAGATGTGGGACATGGGCAGCTGGCATGGAAGCTTCGTAATGATGAACGTGTGGTTTGTATGGAAAAGACAAACTTCCGCTATATGGTAAGGGATGATATCCAAGATGATTTGGATTTTGCTTCGGTGGATGTATCTTTTATTTCGTTACAGAAGATTTTGCCTCCTGCATATAACCTTTTAAAACCCGGCGGAAGAATGGTATGTCTGATTAAGCCGCAGTTTGAAACTACCAAAGAAAAGGTAGGTAAAAAGGGCGTTGTCAGAGACCCTGCCGTACATAAAGAAGTAATTGTAACCGTACTTGGAGCAATCCGAGGCATCGGTTTTGATATTCTCGATTTGGATTATTCACCCATCCGCGGACCGGAAGGGAATATTGAATATTTGGCATATATTGAGAAACCTTTGGATGCACCGCAGTCGGGTGCTTTATCTGCGGAAGATATTTTAAATAAAAGTGTGGTTTCGCAGGATAATATTGAATTATCCAATGAATTGCAGGATAGAATCAATGAAATTGTAGCCAAATCACATGAGACTCTGTAATAGAAAGGGATGCAATGAAATCTTTTTTATTGATTACAAACAACCAAAGAGATAAGGACTTATCCGTTACGGACAGTATTTGTAATTATCTTACACAGGAAAAAAGCAAACAGGTCAAAAGTTACGTGCCGGAAAATCGCGATTATGAAATTCCGGAAGAATACCTGAATGATGCGGACTGTGTCATTGTTTTGGGTGGTGACGGAACCATTTTACGAGTGGCAAAGAAAATCGTAAAAAGCAATTTGCCCATTCTCGGCATCAATATGGGACATTTGGGATATCTTGCCGATGTGGATAAAAGTAATGTTTTTTGTGCATTAGATGCTCTCTGTAACGGGGAGTTCAGTACGGAAGACCGTATGATGTTATCAGGTAAAGTAATGCGCGGTGAAGAAGAAATCTGTTGTCTGGATGCCTTAAATGATATTGTTATTACCCGTGGCGGTTCCATGCAAATGTTGAATTTTAAGGTTAGTGTTAACGATAAAATGTTAAAGGCGTATCGTGCAGACGGTGTTATCCTTGCAACGCCTACAGGCTCTACTGCATATAATTTATCCTGTGGCGGACCGATTGTAGAGCCGGGAGCGGATATGACAATTATTACGCCGATTGCACCTCATACCATGCTTAGCAGAAGTATTATTTTTAATGCGGAGGATGAAATTACGGTAGAAATTTTACCACCGCATGATTTAACGGTAGAACCCTTGATAGAGGTATATTTTGACGGTATTGAGCGTATTAAGTTGGAAGTGGGCGATAAAGTAGTGGTTAACCGTTCCGAGATGACAACTACACTCATTCGTATCAGCAGTGCAAGCTTCCTTGAAACCTTGTACGAGAAGATGAAAGAAAATTAATTCCCTGGGGAGATATATTAATATCACCATATGATATAACGGAGTAAGGAATGAAAAATAAAAGACATCAAAGAATCATGGAACTGATTGAACAATTTGATATCGAAACCCAGGAAGACTTGGTAAATAAACTGTTAGCCGATGGTTTTAATATTACTCAGGCTACGGTTTCACGTGATATCAGGGAATTAAAAATTACCAAGGTGCCCAACGGAAAAGGGCGTCAGAAGTACGCAGTTCTTAAGAATGATGCAGAGCATTTGGCAGATAAATACATCCGAATCATGAAGGATGGTGTGACGGGAATGGATACTGCGCAGAATATTCTTGTCATTAAGACCGTATCCGGTATGGCAATGGCTGTAGCTGCGGCCTTGGATGCCATGCATTTATCGGAAGTAGTAGGCAGTATTGCAGGAGACGACACCATTATGGTAGCAGTAAGAACCAGCCATGATGCAGTACTGGTAAAAGATAAAATTGCAGAAATGATGAAAGCAACCTTTTAAACAAAATCCGAAGAACGAGAGAAGGAATGGATAAAAGGAGGCATTATGTTATTACAGTTACATGTGAAAAATTTAGCCATCATTGACGAGGTGGAAGTAGATTTTACGGAAGGATTAAATATTCTTACCGGAGAAACCGGTGCAGGTAAGTCCGTGATTTTGGGTTCCATCCATTTGGCGCTGGGAGCAAAGGCAGATAAGGACAGTATCCGTGAAGGTGCGGAGTATGCTCTTGTTGAGTTGGTGTTCCAGACAGAGAATGATGAACAGAAGAAAAAAATATTGGATTTGGATTTACCTATAGAAGAGGATGGAGTTGTTATTTTACAACGTAAAATCATGCCGGCAAGAAGTGTATTCAAGGTGTGCGGTGAGGCGGTTTCATCCGCGGTTTTAAAAGAATTGGCACCGATTCTGTTGGATATTTACGGGCAGCATGATTATCAGAGTCTTTTACAGGATAAAAAGCATCTGGATATTCTGGATTCTTTCGGAAGTAAGGAATTAGCGGATAAAAAGGCTGTTTTAAAAGAGAAATATGCAGAGTATCTTGAATTAAAGAAGGCTTGTGAAGCTCCGGAAATGTCACCGGAACAAAGAGAAAGAGAATTGTCTTTTGCCCGTTTTGAAGTGGAAGAAATAGAGAAGGCAAAACTGATTCCCGGCGAGTTGGAAGAACTGGAAAGCAACCTCCGTAAGATGGAAAACAGCGGTAAAGTAAAAGAAGGACTTGCCAGAGTACTTCAGTTGATAAAAGAAGACGATTCATCCTGTGAAAACAGCTTAAACCGTGCCTTAAGAGAAATGAGCACCTTATCTTCCATGGATGATGATATGGCAGAGTTGGAAGAACGTATGTCAGAGATTGATAATCTTTTAAGGGATTTATCCAGAGACTTATGTTCTGCCTTGGAAGCTGATGATTTCGATGAGCGTGAGCTTGCCCGCGTAAGTGAACGTGTGGATTTAATCAATCATTTGCAGATGAAATACGGTAAATCTATTGAGAAGATATTAGAATATGCAGAAGAACGTAAGGCATATATTTATCGCTTGGAGAATGCGGCGGAAGAGAGTGAACGGCTTCAGAAAGCGCTTATGGCGGCAAAGGCCGAGATGGAAGCAGTTGCAGAAGAAGTTAGTGTGTTACGTAAAGAAGAGGCTAAGAAGCTTGAAAAAGAAATTGTGGAAGCCTTGCATGATTTGAATTTTATGCAGGCGGAATTTGAGGTTTCTTTTGATGAATTGGAGGCTGTGAATGCAAACGGTAAGGATAAGGTGGTATTTATGATATCTACCAATCCCGGAGAGAAGCTTCGTGCGTTGTCTAACGTTGCCAGTGGCGGTGAATTGTCACGTATTATGCTTGCAATTAAGACCATATCTGCGAAACGTGATGAAATCAACACATTGATTTTTGATGAAATTGACAGTGGTATCAGCGGTAAGACCGCATGGAAGGTTTCGGAGAAATTAGGTATTTTGGCAAAAAGTCATCAGGTCATTTGCATTACGCATCTTCCTCAGATTGCAGCCATGGCAGATTTCCATTACTGCATAGAAAAGAGTGAAAAAGACGGTAAAACCGTTACGGATATCCGGCCTTTGGATGAAAACGGCTCTTTAAATGAAGTAGCGAGACTTTTGGGTGGAGAAGTAATTACGGATACTGTACTTGAAAATGCAAAAGAATTAAAAATGCAGGCTCAAAATACAAAAAATGGATAAGTAAAAACCATATATTTTCACATAATAAGAAGGACGAAAGTCCTTCTTTTTTTGTGGCTGTCGTCGGCAATATTAGCATATGAAAATTAAATTTTCCGGAGGCGGTAATGAGCAATATAGATAACGGTTATTTAAAGTATAGAAGAATGAAAATATATCGCAGAATTTTATTTTTTATGATAGGGTTTGGCTTAGTGCTTGGTTTTGCCGCCTTTTATATATATGAATGGAACCGCATGCCGGAAGTGATTTATGTAGAGGCAGATAAAGAGCAGGTGATAGATTTAAACATTCCTGCCAGCGGAGAATTGTATAAGGAAAGTGTTGAAGCGGGAGCGTATGTACAGCCTGCAATAGAGAGCATCAGCAGAGGGAGTTTGGGTGCAGAGTCTCTTGCAATTGATTTTTCAAAGGAGATTGTGTTAAGCGGTGCCAAAGATGAAGTGTATTGTGCAGATTTAAAATTGTTTGGTATTTTACCTTATCGTAGTGTACGGATTGAAACCATGGATACTTATGAAGTGATTCCCTCAGGGCAGACCATAGGCATCTATGTCAAAATGAATGGTGTTTATGTCATTGATATCGGAGATTTTCAGTCAGAACAGGGTGAAGCGGTTATGCCTTGTATGGATAAATTGCAGTCGGGAGATTATATTGTTGCGGTAAACGGAGAATCGGTTACCCGTAAAAAAGATTTTACACAACTGGTAAAGAATTCTAACGGTGAAACAATGCATATTACTCTGGTAAGGGATGATAAGGAAGTGGAAGTGGATATTACACCTCAACTTGCGTTGGATGGAGATTATAAAATCGGTGCATGGATTCGTGACAGTCTTCAGGGCGTGGGCACTATGACTTTGATTGATGAAAATGGCAATTTCGCGGCATTGGGGCATGCCGTCCGCGACGCAGATACCAATGAATTGGTGGATATATCTACCGGTACGTTATACGAGACGACTATCGTTTCCGTCAGACGTGGAGAGGATGGGGAGCCGGGAGAGATTACAGGGCTGATTCAATATGATAATGATAAAAAAATCGGAGAGATAGAAGATAATACCATCAGCGGTATACATGGCACCATAACGAAAGAAACTTGGACAGAGGATGCAATCGAAAAACCTATGGAGATTGCATTAAAACAGGAAATCGAATTGGGTGAGGCATATATTATTTCTGCAATCAGTGGTAGTTGCGAACGATATGCGGTTGAAATTATTGATATAAATTATAATAACAATGAGAAGAAGCGTGCATTAACGATTAAAGTGACAGATGAAAAGTTACTGGAATTAACCGGAGGTATTGTGCAGGGGATGTCGGGAAGTCCTATTATTCAGAATGGAAAGATTATCGGGGCGGTGACACATGTGCTGGTGAATGATCCGGAGAAAGGCTATGGGATTTTTATTGAGAATATGTTAAATAATGGAAATTAATGGATTTGGACTGGTAAGATGTAAAAGACAGGGGTATGTGAAAATGTACTCCTGTCATTGCTTTTTTAGTGGTTTGCAAATATAATAACAATGTAATCAATGATGTTCACATTTCAATTGGTTATAATGATAAGATGAAAGATTGATTATTCAAATAGAGCAGATTAGGAGAACTTATGGAATTCTTAAGATTTTTGGAAGGAATACGAACCCCTGTGGGAGATGCGTTTTTCTCTGCAGTGACCCATATGGGAGAAGAGACAATTTTTATATTGGTAGGGCTGCTTTTCTTCTGGTGCATTGATAAAAAGAAGGGCTATTTTCTTCTGTCCGTTGGATTTATGGGGACGGTGCTTAATCAGTTTTTAAAATTGTGGTTCCGCATTCCGCGTCCCTGGGTAAAAGACCCGAATTTTACCATTGTGGAAAGCGCCAGGGCAGAGGCTACAGGATATTCGTTTCCAAGCGGCCATACCCAGACTTCGGTAGGAATGTATGGCGGTATTGCAAGAGTAAGTAAAAATATCTGGGTCCGAATCGTGTGTATTGCATTATGTATTTTAGTTCCTTTGTCGAGAATGTATCTTGGCGTACATACGCCGGCGGATGTGGGCGTATCTGTTGTGGTAGCTTTAGTGCTGATTTTTGTTTTGTACCCTGTGGTAAATAAGGTAATTGAGAAGCCGAAGAGAATGCGTATTTATTTTGTTGTATTGATTGGACTTGCAGCGGCGTTTCTTGCCTTTGTGTTGTTGTATCCGTTCCCTGCGGATATTGATATGCACAATTATGAAAGCGGTGTAAAAAATGCCTATAAAATCCTCGGATGCATTCTTGGATTGTGGGTGGCTTTCGAGTTGGACGAGCATTTTATGCATTTTGAGACCAAGGGCGTCTGGTGGGTACAGATACTGAAATTAGTGCCGGGACTTTTGATTCTGCTTGCAATTAAGTCCGGGTTAAAAGAACCACTGTATGCGTTGTTAAACGGCAGTTTTATTGCAGACGGAATTCGCTATTTCCTGTTAACTGCAGTGGCGGGCGGTGTATGGCCTATGACTTTTAAATGGTGGAATAAGCTAGATAAGAAAGCGAAGAAATAAATATATGACAAGACCGGAGTTGTAATAACAATTCCGGTCTTGTTGATTGTAGAGTAAAATAGTTCATTAACGTCCAAGTTGCCAGAATGCTACGGCACTTGCGGCGGCAACGTTCAAGGAGTCCACATCGTGGGACATAGGGATTTTGACGGTATAGTCGCAGTTAGCAATGGTTGAAGTGGCAAGTCCGTCGCCTTCTGTGCCAAGAATAATCGCCAGTTTATCTTCGGACATAAGCGCAACATCATCAATGCTTACGGAATTATCATCTAACGCCATTGCGGCGGTTTTAAAACCTAATTCTTTTAACAGGCGTATGCCGTCTTCCGGCCATACGCTGTTTTTATCTTCAATGAATGTCCAGGGGACCTGGAAAACCGTACCCATACTGACGCGAAGAGCGCGGCGGTATAAGGGGTCACTGCAGCCTTTGGTTAGAAGCACCGCGTCCATATTAAGTGCTGCGGCAGAACGGAAGATTGCGCCTACGTTGGTAGGGTTTACAACATTTTCAAGAATTGCGACGCGTCCGGCCTCGGCACAGATTTCTTCTACGGTAGGAAGCGTAGGACGATACATTGCACATAACATACCGCGTGTTAGTGCAAAACCCGTTAAATTTACTAAGACATCATAATTAGCAGTGTAAACAGGGATATTACCGCACCTTGCAATGATAGGGGCGGCTTCACCTTCAATATGTTTTTTTTCTACCAGAATGGATACGGGAATATAACCTACGTTTAAAGCACGTTCGATTACCTTGGGACTTTCTGCAATAAAAAGTCCGGGCTTCGGTTCATAAAGACGCATTAACTGCACTTCGGATAATCTTGCATAAATATCCAGTTCCGGTGTATGAAAATCTGTAATTTGTATAATGTTTGTCATGTCTGGGTCTGCCTTTTTGATGTAATTTAAATGTTTTGAACAGCATATTATCGTACTAAAAACCAATATATAAAATATTATAGTGTTGAACAAAGACAGTGTCAATTTTATAAAAAATTTATGCATTAGAATACGAATAATCACAGCTTTTTATTGACAACCTTTTATGAGGAATTTATAATTTTTTATGTAAAAATTGACCATCATTTTATGAAACTCAATCCGGATGGCCATGGGAGGATAAAGAAATGGCAAATTATTTTCAGCCTGAGATTGAATGCGCTTCATTAGATGAAATGCGTGCAATCCAGAATGAGAAACTTGTAAAACAGGTAAAACACGTATACGAGAATGTGGAATATTACCGTAATTTAATGGACGAAAAGGGCGTAAAACCCGAAGATATCCAGTCAATCGATGACTTACATAAGTTACCCTTTTTAACAAAGGCAGATTTAAGAGATGCTTATCCTTACGGACTTCTCGGTGCGGATTTAAAAGATTGTGTAAGAATTCATTCAACCAGCGGAACGACAGGACGTCGCGTGGTTGCTTTT
>JAZNTK010000098.1:0-22394 GCA_045591685.1 Lachnospiraceae bacterium | reverse complement strand
CGATTAATTTCTCTACAACACCTTCTTTGTCCGTTGCAGGACCCATTGTACAGATGATTTTTGTTTTACGCATGCAAATACTCTCTTTTCTTTTATAATAGTGAAGCTATGCTCCTTAATTTTTAAAATACGTAGTCATTATGTCAAATTATGGTAAAAGCGTCAACCGTTTTGAACGTTTTTTACTGTTTATTTTTATTTTAAAAATATTTTTCCAATGACTCATTCATTTTATACATTTTTATGAAACAAAAAGAGAAGAGCTTTCAAAAAGCTCTTCTCCTAAATCTTAACATAACTTTCAATTAATAATAATACATGCTCTCATTCATTAATTCTTCCATAAAGAAAGGCAATGACAAGGTTCCTGCAGTAAGACCTGCAAATCCTAATGCGGGTAAAATAACAAATAATACAATAAACGCGATAATTGCGAGAACCCAAAGCACAATAGAAATAATGCCCATTGTCATACCGGCCTTACCACACTGCTTTCCGCTCTTCTTCCATGCAATGGAACCCAAAACGGTAGCAATAATACTACAGATAAAAGATATAGGTCCAAGACATAAGAACAACGAAATGATACCGAGAACCATAGCTGCAGTACTCTTACCGCTATGAGGAATAGAAGGTTTTTCAGGTACAGGTGTCGGTACCGCTACATATACCGGTGCAGCTGCATTGTATGCAGCATTTACATTATTATAATTAGGTGCTTGATTGTTCTGATTTACAGGCGGTGTATTCATATTGTTTCCGTCCATTTATTTCTCCTCCTTTGTACAAGCTTTTGCTATAATCTTATTTTAGAGGTTATATATTATAAAGTCAAATATAATTTCCTTTATTTTCCGTATCTTGCCTTATACTCCGTAGGGGTACAACCTAATACCTTATGGAAGGTTTCCGCATAATAACTGGAGCTTCCGAATCCGCATAACATGGCAATATCCGTCATGCTGTTTTTACCGGTGAGAATCAGTTCTACGCTCTTGGAAATGCGGTACTCCGTTAAATATTCTACAGGCGATTTCCCCAGATATTTCTTAAAAATCTGGCAGCAGGCGCTTCGTGACACAAGACCTGCCATGGCAATTTCATTCAAAGAAATCTTCTGCTGGTACTGCTGCTGAATAAACCCGGTCATGCGATGCATCGCCTCTAGCTTCTTGGCATCCACATAAGATATAGGCTCCGGTGCCGCTTTTATCAAATCTTTTAAAAGGAAACAGATGCGGTAAATTAAGGACATCATCTCCAATTCATAACCATCTTCTGCCGCTCTGGTGATTACATTTAATTTATCCACCAAATCAATGACTACCTTTTCTCTCATGATTTCCGGTCGCAAAATCAAAAAGGAAGGCATGCTTTTTCCAATAATGTTTTCCAAATGTTTATGAGACATCTTGGCATCCAGCATACCGGGATGAAAAATAGTACAGGAAAACTTGCATTTGTATACATCTTCCCAGAAACCGTAATGCATTCTGGTAGAATTGACAAAAATCATTTGTCCGGCTTTCAACTTACATCTTACGCCGTCTACACAATACCACATTTCACCTTCCTGTACATGAGTAAATTCAAAATCATTATGCCAGTGGTTGACCATGGGCTGCATATATTCTTCCTGAACGGTAGTCGCCGCTTTTACCGGTATGTCCGGATGATTGTACTCCAAGATTTCCGACGAATTGTCCATGACCTCAATAGCGTATACTCTGTTTACTTCACGTTCCCACATAAAATATACCTCTTATCTTTTCGTTTCTGAATTATATAAAAATATCTTTTTTCAAATATATTTACAATTACTCTTCTGCTAACTTTCCATCGGTTCTGGTAAGATTTTTAAGCCACTTATATTTGCGGAAATTCCAGAATACCGCCGGAAGCTTAATGATTTCGTCGGTATTGATTAAAATATATACCCATAAAACCGGCAACTTTAAAATAAATGCCGCAACCAAACCGATGGGCACCGTAACGGCCCACATAGTAGCAATGTCGCAAATGCAACCAAACTTGGAATCGCCGCCCGCCGGGAAAATACCCGCCACAACGGTCATGTTAATGGATTTACCCGCCACATAATAAGAACACACAAGTAACATTACCTTAAGATACCCTTGCGCCGTATCCGTCAGACTACTGAACATAGGTACAAAAGGAATTACGCAAAGTACAATTACTCCTGCAACGATACCGGTAATAATGGCAATTTTTAATAAAAGCTTGCCGTAGGCCTTGGCCAAATCTCTTTTACCCTGTCCGAGAAGCGCCCCTACCATAACACTGCTTGCGATGGCTACGCCGGTACAAACACAGATAGAAAGGTTCTTCACAATGTTGGCAATGGAGTTGGCTGCTGCCGCATCGCTTCCCATGTGACCCATAATAACCGAGTACATTGTAAAACCTAAGCCCCAGCCTAATTGATTTCCAAAGAGAGGAAGTGTATACTTCCAGAAATCTTTTACAAGGACTTTGTCACTGCGAAGCACGTATTTAAAACGGATTTTGACGCTGCCGGGCATACACATAACAATCATCGCCCATACCGCCTCCACTAATTTGGACAATACGGTAGCGATGGCCGCTCCCGCAACACCAAGCTCCGGAAAGGGTCCGATACCAAAAATCAGCAAGGCATTAAAAACAATGTTTACAACCACAGATACCGCACTGATTAAGGCACAGGTTCCGGCCTTCTCACAGTTCTTCATAATGGTAAGATACACCTGTGAAATTGCTAAAAGTAAGTAAGAAAGTCCCACATATCTTAAGTAAACAGCTCCGTATTCAATCAAAACAGGGTCGGAAGCAAAGGCTCTCATCATAAGCTCCGGTGTAAAAATCGCGCCAAACATAAAAGGAAGGGATACCAGCACGGTATACTTCAAGCCAATACCCAGAACCTTTTCAATAGAGTCTTTGTCCTGAATGCCCCAATACTGCGCCGCAAAAATCGACACACCGGATGTAAGGGCAAATTCAAACAGATTAAATACAAACATAACCTGCGTCGCCAAAGATACCGCCGATAAGGCATCCTGATTTAAGAAGCCCATCATTACCGCATCCGATACGCCTACCAAAGCCAGCATCAGCTGCTGAAATGCCATGGGAACCACAAGTCTTAATAATTTTCTATAAAATTCTTTTTTCTCTGCTCTATTCATAGTAATTCTATCTTAAACTCCTTTTTGCAATTTTGCAATGTGATTTTAGTATTATTTCGCAATAAAATCTATAACTTTTAGGGGGTATTTTATAACAATTGTATCAATTTGTGAGTCTTGTCGAATTTTGCGATATTTTCATTACATAAATTACACATACCTTATTGTAAAGAACTATAATATATGCTAGCTTGTAACTATCTAATTTATGCTTTGAAAATTCATATTGTAGTTTTTATCAAGAGCAATCGCTCAAACATTCACACATGTAAAATTCGGCATTTTGACAAATTGACAGGAAGGAGGGCAGATGCCTATAATACCTATACAAGGGAGGACTAGGCTATGGAAGATATGGAGAAGAGTACTGTAAAAGAAATGATAGAATGGATGACCGATAAGGGTCATACAGAAGAAGAAATTATGGAATGTATCCGCCAAATGGTTGGCGCCAAAAAACGAAATACAGATGATAACAATAAAAAATAATACATATACCCACCAATGTTTTAAGGCATTGGTGGGTATTTTTTACATCATCTCTTCCGAATCATAAAGAATCGTAAACGGCCCGTCGTTCACTAACGACACCGCCATATCTGCTCCAAAAATACCGGTTTCGGTCTTAATACCGCTCTCACGGCACTTTCCGATGATATACTCATACATTTCGTTGGCAAAGTCCGGTGCACCCGCCCGGATGAAAGAAGGGCGATTGCCTTTTTTACAGTCTGCATACAGGGTAAACTGAGAAACCAAAAGAAGCTCTCCGCCAACATCTTCTAAGGCTAAATTGGTCTTACCTTCCGCATCCGCAAAAATACGAAGCCCCATAAGCTTCTTTACAAGCTTGTCCGCAATTTCTTTGGTATCTTCATTGGATACGCCTATGAAAACCAAAAAACCTTTACCAATTTCTCCGGTGGTCTTACCCTCTACCACTACTTTAGCTTCTTTTACACGTTGGATTACGAATTTCATAGTCTGTCTCCCTATCTTTTAATGGCTTACAATTGTCTCCTTTTATATGAACAATAATTTAGAAAATATCCTTTTTATCACACAATTTTAACGTTTTATGTGTTATACTACCTTTCAGACGGTTTATACATAATGATCCGCCAACTTTATTAGTATAACATAAGAATGTGAGGAAATAAAAATGAATATTGCGGTAACTTACGAAATCGGACAGATTTTTCAGCATTTCGGCCATACCGAACAGTTTAAGGTATACGAAATCGAAGAAAATAAAGTAGTAAAAAGCTATGTGGTAGACACAAACGGCCAGGGCCACGGCGCATTGGCAGGTTTTCTTTCCTTAAATAACATTGAAGTTTTAATCTGCGGCGGCATCGGCGGCGGCGCTCAGATGGCACTTGCGGAAGCAGGCATCAAGCTTTACGGTGGCGTAGCCGGAGATGCAGATGCGGCAGTGGAAGCCTTCCTTGCAGGAAACTTGGATTTCAACCCTAACGTACAGTGCAACCACCACGGACACGATCATAACCACGGCGAAGGACATACTTGCGGAAGCCACAGTTGCCACTAAAAAATAAATGGACAAACATGTTTAAAAAAAATATAATTAGTTCATAGTAAATATAAAATATAAAAGGAGGTTACACCTATGTCTAAATATGCAGGTACACAAACAGAGAAAAACTTAATGACCGCTTTTTCCGGAGAATCAGAAGCCAGAAACAAATACACTTATTTTGCTTCCAAGGCAAAAAAGGAAGGCTACGAACAGATTGCAGCCCTCTTCTTAAAAACAGCTGACAACGAGAAAGAACATGCCAAATTATGGTTCAAAGAGTTAGAAGGTATCGGCAATACTGCAGAAAACCTTGTTTCTGCTGCTGCCGGTGAAAACTACGAGTGGACCGATATGTACGCAGGTTTTGCAAAAACTGCGGAGGAAGAAGGCTTCCCTGAATTGGCTGCGAAGTTCCGTATGGTAGCAGAAATCGAGAAACACCATGAAGAACGTTACCGTGCATTGTTACACAATGTTGAGGCAGCAGAGGTATTCAAGAAGAGCGAAGTTAAGGTATGGGAATGCCGCAACTGCGGTCACATCGTAGTTGGTACAAACGCTCCCGAGATTTGCCCTACATGTGCTCACCCTCAGGCGTACTTCGAAATTCACGCTGATAATTACTAAAAATTGCTTTTACCGGTTCAGCCGGTAGGCATAACATAATTTTGAATCAGACAGTAAAGAGGTCTGCAGTACAAAACGTATTGCAGACCTCTTTTTTCCTTCTCATAAGGTTTACTTCTTAGTATTCCTTATTATAGTTAGACTTGTTGTTAGAGTTGTTCTCTGTCTTATCGGAATAGTTGTTCTTAGAATTATTTTTCGAATTGTTCTTTGAATTATTTTTTGTGCTGTTCTGTGATTTGTTGTCATTGTATGCATTGTATGACTTATCGTTGTAATTTTCCTGCATGATGCATTTCTCCTTTCAATTGAAATCTTTTTCGTCTCGCATTTTATTTAAATGAAACACAAACACGCTTAAATTTTAAACGCATCTGCGCTTCTGAAACTATTGTTTGCAGATTTGCAACTTTATAAACTGGAATTTTTTGCAGATTTTATTTTTAAAAAAAGAAATCGATGCTATAATTTGAAAAAGGTGAAACCTTTATGCATTTTTATGTGTTTTATTGGTATAAGAGCCTTATTTTAGAATGCGCATTACCATAAGAGGAGAAAGAAATGACAGAGGAATTATTCTGCCGACACTATGAAAAATATAAGAATACTGTGTATTCGGTGATATTTAACTATGTGCAGAATACGGAAGATGCCGCGGACCTTTTACAGGAAGTGTTTATCAAGCTGTATTCTACAGAAAATGATTTTAACAGCGATGAGCATATGAAAGCATGGCTGATTCGTGTTTCCGTGAACTTATGTAAAAATCATTTACGAAGTAAAAACATTCGAAAAATCGTTCCCCTGGAGGAAGATATTCCTTTCCTCGACAAGGGAGAGGACAATGAATTGATTAAAATTGTTTTTACCTTACCGGAAAAATACCGAATCCCCATTCACCTTTTCTACTACGAGGATTACAGCATCCGGGAAATCGGCGATATTCTTGATATGCCGGAAGCCACTGTTAAAATCCGACTGAAAAGAGGCCGCGAGAAATTAAGCAAAATCTTGAACAAGGAGGACTGGTTATAATGAAAATAAATGATATTTACATAGAACAGACCAACCGGTTCTGCGATGCCAATTGCAAGATTACTGCTGAAGATATTCTTGCCAAGGCAAAGCAGAGACAGGCGGAAGAAACCGCTAATCATAAAGCAGAAACCAAAATAACTTCTATTAATACAGAAGACTCAAACAAAGCTACAGTCAATAAAATGAAAAAAGCAGGTACCAAGCAGAAAATGTTTAGAATAATGCAAACCGCGGCTGCCTGCATCGGTATATTCCTTTTATCCGGAACTACCATTCTTGCAGTAAACGGCGACCTGGCTACTTTTATACAAAATATCTTTACAGATGACGCTACTGCAGAAATCATTGCAGAAGGGCACGTATATGAAATTGATGAATACGAAGATTGCGGCGATTTTGCTCTGAATCTGGTGGCAATCAGCGGAGACAGAGACAATCCGCAGGTAATTATGGATGTCTATATAAAAGATGACGCTCTGGCTGCTGCAAATGACAGAATCTTCCTTACCGCTTATGTTTTAAGCGAGGAAGCATACGAAAACGAAATAGCAAATTATGGCACCACCGGATGGTACGGTACCAAAGACCCTGAAGTTCCTAACCTCTATCATGTAACCTTCAGAGGTGCCCCTGCCTGGTTAGCTCCCGGCAAAGAAGCGGTAATTGCAGTTCAGGATATTTTTACAAATATCAATCCGGAAGAGACCGGAGACTTAGCTTATTGGTCTATGCGTGAATATCTGGAATTTGATTTGGGAGAGCCTGCGTTTACAATTCATGAAATCGGTTATGAATATCGTGTTACCGTACCGGAAGACACCTATGCCGGCATCGTTACCCGCAATTACCATTCGGTAGTCCTTGAGGGTGAACACTATGACTTCGTATTGGAAAGTGTGGAATATGGTTCCTATTCTTCCGATTTCACCTTTTACATTAATTATCCCGAAGGAACCGCCCCCGCCACGGAAGAAGAAAGAACCGCCATTGAAAGTGAATTGCAAAGAAGATGGTTAGGTATCGGTTCAAGTGTTGTGATTATCGTTGACGGCGAAGAATATAAATTTACCGAAAGTTTTCTTGGTAACGTAAAATGGAGATATAACGGAACCACCAATAACCTCAAACGTGGCTACGTTTCCGCCTCACTCCCTGCCATTGATTATTTTGAGGCAGAAAGCATCATCTTACAATTTGGGGATCAAACCATTGATTTAAAGGAAAGTTTATAATTATGAAAAAGAAAAATTGGTTAAAAATTATTGCTATTGTTACGATTTCACTTAGTTGCATGATTTACATTGCGGTGTCTCTGATTCACTCGCACAAAGTAAATAATTTCGTATTGAGGGACAGTTGTGTCTTTGAAAACGTTAAAACAACACATTTTACCTGCAATTATACCTTGGCTTATATTCCTTCTTTCCCGCCTGGAGAAAACGGGCAGGACCGGTTTGAATCTTATAATATAACTGCAGATGAACTCACCCTTGTATATGTAAAAGATCCTTTGAAAAAGGATTACCTTACAGCATACGATAAAGATCATATTATAACGGATCCTGAAGCCATCATTAAAATAAGCTATGCCCCGGACCAGAAAACTTCTTTATATGAGCAGGCAGAAGCAACATATGCTTCGTATACTGACAGTGAACGTTACGAATTGTTAGAGCACTCCTACCTTCCTCCGGAAGACGACAATTATACTACCTGGGAAGAAGTTTATGCCAATTACTATCTTACCATATTCCCGGAACATAATTTAAATTACATTACTTTCCAGGAATCCGAGTGGGATAAAGAAGCTTTCCGTTTTGCTGTTTTAGATCTTGATACCAAACATATCATTGAAGTGATTTATTTTGAAAGAACCGATGGTATCTACTGTGTGGAAATGAACTATCCCCGTAACAACGAGGAAGTTCGAAGTGAACTTTATAAAGAGTTCATTTATCTTAAAATCAATGCAGATAGCAATCCGATAGCTGAAATGCGTGAGCTCGTGGAACTCTCAGAAACGTGGGAAGATGACTATACTTTAACCTTAACTGCTGTAAATAACAGTAACTTCACTATTCCTAATCTTTCTTTCAGTTTTAATTATTACTATACACAAGCTGTAGATGGATTAAATGGCGGCACCATATCCTCTATTGATTATGAAAATGTAAAACCCGGTGAAGAAGTTAGTCATACATTTACTCTTACAAATGAAGAAAAAATATATTTAGAGTCATATGATACGTACGTATATGTCGGTGAAGACGGCAGACATTTATCAGAGTCGGACACTTTAATTTTCGGAGAATAACTAGCTAAAAGAAAAGAGAGACTATAAGATGAGTAAAAAAGTAAAAGTCATCATTATTGTGGTAGTTTCCATACTTTTTACCGCCACACTATATTTCACCATCCTGCACCCCCGCATCAAAATATACAGGGATATGGTTCAGGTTTACAATGAATTTGGCGGTAGCCGAGATATCGGTCTGCCGGCGGAAGAATATACTCAATATTCCTTAACGGATGATTCTCTTGTTATGACGGACTTTGGTGCTTTCAGCATTGGTATTCCTTCTGACTTGGAAAACCAGACCAAGGAGGATTCTGATATTATCGTTTACCGTACAATCGGAGCGGTTATAGAGCCGGGCACTAATAATCCGGACATTGAATTTATCGGGCTCTCTCCGGACGGAGACGATAATTCCGATATGGTAATCATAAATAAAGAGCTCATTGGATCAAATGCAGAATTAAACCGCTTGGCAAAAGGGTATGAATCCTTAGGATACGGTATGCCGGACAATTTTTATAATACTTTAAGGTGTACCCACTCCCTCTCTTTGGATGACTACAGCTTCTGGGATTACAATAAAGGACTGGCATACACTTATTTACTCCCTCTCCGTGCGGGAAGCCTCTTTTACTCCGACGGGAATAATTACAAGACATATTTTTATGAGACAGAAGATGTATGTGGAATTATTTGCGAGCAATATAGAGAAAACTATGACGGAAACTACCGTTTTCAGTGCGATTTCTATAGCACAGAAGATTTAAATACGGGATACATAATCTCTATAACCGTGCATGATAAAGAGACCGGCTATGCGATTATTAATTCGTTGACATTTAAATAGTAATATAAAAAGAGCCGGGATTTTATTCCCGGCTCGATTCATCTCCATCATTTTCTATCTCTACAAATTCGCTTCCTGACGAATGGTGGCATCTCCGCGTTGCAATGCCACAATACCCGTACGGCAAATTTCTACGATTCCAAAATCCCTCATAACATTGATAAAATCATCAATATGTCGTCTTTCCCCCGTCACCTGCAAAACCAGGAAATCTCGGCTGTAATCCACAGTCTTGGCTTCAAAAGCCTCTGCTGCCGCACGGATTTCTTCGCGATTTTCCGGCGAATTGGTAACCTTGATTAAAAGCAATTCACGGCTTACGGAATCTTCATTGTGAAGTTCCTTAATCGAAATCACATCCGGCAACTTATAAAACTGGTTAATCAACTGCTTCTTAATACTCTCCTCACCTTCGAATAAAATGGTAATACGGGAGTAATCCGGCGACTCGGTCTCACTAACGGTAAGGCAGGAGATATTAAACTGGCGGCGACGGAACATTGAGGTAACACGATTCAATACACCGGACTGGTTATTAACCAGAATTGCAATTGTATATTTCTCCATCCTAGTCACCTACCTTTACAATCAAGTCTTCCATGGTTCCTCCCGGAGGAAGGGTAGGAAGTACAAATTCATCTTTATCAATTCGACAGTCAATAAGGAAAGGACCATCACATGCAAAACCTTGTGCCAAAGCCGCATCCAGTTCTTCCAAAGTCGTGGCAACCGTGCCATCTGCACCAAAAGCCTGTACCAATTTTACATAATCAGTCTGACGTTCCAAAACCGTATTGGAATAGTGCCTATCAAAGAACAAAGTCTGCATCTGACGCACCATACCAAGTACTCCGTTGTTCATAAGAAGAATAACCATGGGCACACCATAAGTTACTGCAGTTGCCATTTCGTTTAAATTCATGCCAAAACTTCCGTCTCCGGTTACAAGCACAGAACGCTCACCCGTAGCCATAGCCGCACCGATTGCGGCACCCATACCAAAGCCCATGGTTCCAAGTCCGCCACTTGAAATAAACTTACGGGGATTTTTGAATTCCAAAGTCTGTGCCGCCCAAACCTGATGCTGACCAACATCTGTTGCTACCGGCGTAGATTCTTTTAAATATTTATTTAAAAGTGACAGACAGTTATAAGGTGTCATTCCCTCTCTGTTGTCTGTAACCTTCTTCTCTTCTTCTCTATAAGTTGCCACTTGCGCCATCCACTCGGGACGTTCCGCCTTATTGATTAAAGGTAAAAGTGCCTCTAAGGTCATTTTTATATCACCGCGAAGCATATGGGCATCGTTGGTATTTTTGCCAAGTTCTGCACCTTCAATATCGATGTGTACAATCTTGGATGTTTCTGCGAACTTATCGCGTTCTCCGGTAACTCGATCATTAAAGCGTACGCCTAAAGCAATAATACAGTCTGCGTTGTTCATGGCAACTGTTGATGCATAATGTCCATGCATTCCGTGCATTCCCAAGAATCTGGGATGGTCGGTAGGTACTGCAGAAAGACCCATCATAGAGCAACCCATAGGGGCATCTATCAAATCTGCCAGTTTACACATCTCTTCCTGTGCTCCGGAAGAAATCAATCCGCCACCAAAGTAAATATACGGTCTTTTCGCTCTGTTAATACATTCTACGGCAGGATTAATGCGGATTTCTTTTGCACAGATTCTGCCACCGGGAACTACCGGTTCTGCAGGTTCATACTCACACATTGCCATCTGAATATCCTTAGGAACATCAATCAATACGGGTCCGGGACGGCCGGAAGATGCAATTACAAAGGCCTCGCGGATAGTATCCGCCAACTCTTCTACATCTCCTACAAAATAATTATGCTTGGTAATGGGCAAGGTAATACCCGTAATATCAATCTCCTGAAAACTATCGGTACCAATCTGGGAACTCATAACGTTTCCGGTTACAACAACCATAGGTACGGAATCAATATATGCTGTGGCGATACCGGTTACCAGATTAGTTGCACCCGGACCTGAAGTCGCGATTACCACGCCTGTTTTTCCGGTTGCTCTGGCATAACCGTCCGCCGCATGAGCAGCTCCCTGTTCGTGAGCCACCAATACATGATTGATTTCATCCTGATATTTATAAAGGGAATCGTATACGTGAATAATCTGACCACCCGGGTAGCCAAATACGGTTTTACATCCCTGCTCTATCAATGTTTTAACAACAATATCCGCTCCTGATAAAAGCATCCGGAAACTCCTTCCTTGTTTCACACATTTCTTATGTTTCTACACAAACCTACGCCCATTGTACTACATTTCACTTAAAGTGGCAAATTGAAGAAATAATTTTTATACTTTTTCCTTTTAATTTAAATGAATTTATTAAATTTTAATGATTTCCTCACTGTTTTCGGGGTCCTGCGACTTTTACACCTATTCATTTTTGTGGTATTATTATTATATATGACCTTTTATGATTATAATTTTTTCATTATCATAACCAAACGCTCATATATACAGATAAAAGAATGTTCGAGGCACCAATGAAAAAGAAAAAAGAAACTTGGGTGAAAGCCCGTCACAATTTTTTTGTCAAAACGCTTTTTCCGCCTGTAGGGCTGTATACAAAGCTTAAATATCATATTGATGTCGAGAAATGCCGCGACAAACGCCAGTACCTGATTCTTATGAATCACCAGACTGCATTTGACCAGTTTTTTGTATCTATGGCATTTTATCGGCAGATTTACTTTGTGGCATCGGAAGATTTATTTTCCAAAGGCTTTGTATCTTCCATTATACGATTCGTGGTGAATCCGATTCCCATCAAAAAACAGTCCACAGACTTAAAAGCCGTTATGAACTGTATGAAAGTTGCCAAAGAAGGCGGCACCATTTGTATGGCACCGGAAGGCAACCGTACTTTCAGCGGTAAAACCGAATATATGAATCCTGCAGTGGCGCGTCTTGCCCAGAAGTTAAAGCTTCCCATTGCAATTTTCCGCATCGAAGGCGGTTACGGTGTACATCCCCGCTGGGCCGATGATGTGCGCAAAGGTAAAATGCGTGCCTATGTCTCCCGCGTTATCGAACCGGAAGAATATGTGAAAATGTCTGCGGAAGATTTCTGCACCCTTATCAATCAGGAATTATACGTAAACGAAGCCGTGGCAGACACCTGCTTTTATCATAAAAACAGTGCAGAGTATCTGGAGCGTGCCATGTATGTCTGTCCAGACTGCGGTTTGTCGGAATTTTACAGCGAGAAAGACATTACCCAATGTAAAAAGTGCGGTACGAAGATTCAATACCTGCCCACTAAGGAGTTAAAAGGCGTAGATAAGGACTTCCCTTTCCGCTTCGTAAACGACTGGTATGAGTATCAGAAGACTTTTGTGAATAAATTAAATCCTGCGGATTATCACGATAAGCCTATGTATACCGAGAAGATTTCCCTGTCGGAAGTAATTTTATACAAAAAGAAAGTGCCTATGTTTGACGGAGAGATCAGTCTCTATGGTGACCGCTTTGAAATAAAAGGTACAGATGAGTTAATTCTTCCTTTCGATAAAATTTCCGCGGTTTCGGTGCTTGGCCGAAATATAATCAACATCTACTACGGTGATAAGCTCTATCAGATAAAAAGTGATAAACATTTTAATGCTTTAAAATACGTAAATATGTATTATCGCTACAAAAATACACTTGGAGGAGAAAACGATGAACAATTTTTGGGACTCTAGTGTCTGGGGAACATTTAACTTGTTCGCAATGCTTTTAATCAGTTTACTGGTTGCAAATATCTTAAAAAGAAGAGTCAAATTCCTGCGTCATTCCCTGATTCCTACATCGGTTTTAGGTGGTATTCTTCTTTTAATTGTTGCCGAGATTGTAGGCGCTTTTACAAAAGAACCCTTCTTTGACACCAACTTCTTCGGTGGCAACGGCTACGCAATGCTTGAGATGATTACCTATCATACCCTGGCACTTGGCTTTATCGCTTCTACTTTTAAGGCGGCTAAGGGTAAGCTTGGTAAGCAACGCACCATCGAAATTTTTAACACAGGTGTAACCACAGTTTCCACCTACCTTTTACAGGCAATTGTGGGCTTTGCCATTACTATGATTGCAACCCTTGTGATTAAGGATTTCTTTGCGGCAGCAGGCGTATTGCTTCCCTTCGGTTTCGGTCAGGGAACCGGCCAGGCAATGAACTACGGTAATATTTACGAAACCGAATACGGCTTTGTTGGCGGTAAAAACTTCGGCCTTACCATTGCGGCTTTGGGCTTCTTAAGTGCCAGCATCGGCGGTGTTATTCACTTAAATATCTTAAAAAAGCGCGGTAAAATCGTGTTAGGCGGCGAAGAAAAAGTTGAAACCAACTTAGGACCTATTCAAGGTGAAAACGAAATCCCCATGAACGGCAGTATGGATAAAACTACCGTACAGATTGCTTTCGTAGCGGTTGCTTACCTGATTACCTTCGGTATTATGCAGGGTTTGGGCGCTCTTTTACCCGGTATGAAATCCGTAATCTTCGGTTTTAACTTCTTACTCGGTACCCTATCCGCAACCCTTGTAAAAGCAGTGATGAACTTCTTAAACAAGAAACAGATTGTAAAGCGTGAATATATAAACGATTTCCTGATGACCCGCGTCAGCAACTTCTTCTTTGATATCATGGTTGTTGCCGGTGTTGCAGCAATCCGTTTAAGTATCCTTGAAAATTACTGGGGACTGATCTTAATCCTCGGCGTTGTAGGTCTCTTAATTACCTACTTCTACAACCGCCTTGTTGCGGTAAAACTCTTCAAGGAATATCAGGAAGAGCAGTTCCTTACCATGTACGGTATGCTTACCGGTACTGCCAGCACAGGTATCATTCTTCTTCGTGAAATCGATAATGATTTCCAGACACCTGCTGCCGACAACATGGTTTATCAGAACTTCCCGGCTATTGTGTTTGGTTTCCCTATGATGCTTCTGGCAACCCTTGCACCTCAGAAGCCGGCACTTACGATGATAATTTTAATTGCTTTCTTTATTGTAATGAATGTGATTTTATTTAGATCCTTTATTTTCAGAAGAAAGAAGAAGGCGGAAGAGATTTAAATAATATAAAAAACTTATTTAATATGCGAATAACAGAACGCAAAAAGGATTGTGGAATTTCCACAATCCTTTTTTAATGCTCCCAGCAGGAATCGAACCTGCAACTAGCCCTTAGGAGGGGCTTGTTATATCCATTTAACTATGGAAGCCTATTCTATTTTACAGGTGGGCAAGCTTACACTTACCCACCTGCATATTATATCATTTTAACTTATGATTGGAAATATATTTTATCAAATCTTTTCTACTGCTTCGGCTGCCAGGGCCAATCGTTGTTAGTAGGTTCCTGTGTGCCGTAGCTGTTATTCTGACTGTAAGTATCGGTTGCTCCGTAACTACTGCTCTGGCCATAGGTATTGGTCGCTCCGTAAGTACTTCCTTGGCCGTAAGTATCGGTTGCTCCGTAACTACTACTCTGGCCGTAAGTATTGGTTCCTCCATACGAGGTATCCCCGTAGGTGCTACCATCATAAGTATTATTATAACGGTTTGATGCACCATAATCGGTTCCGCCAAAATTGTTACCGCCATAATTGCTTCCACCGTAGATGTCCGTGGTTCCGGTCTGACTTACACCCATATATGTATGACCGGCGAACTGGTCCTTTTCTTTTTTATTCTGATAAAGGAAAAAGCCGATAATTCCAAGCAAAATCACATCAAACACAATACCGATGGTCAGGGAAACTTTCGCAGCTGTGGGATTTCCCTTGGTTATCATGTAAGGACACATGATTCGGTCCACTTCGCTGTTTGTATAGCCACAACCAATCAGGTAACTACGCATCAATTCCTTTTCCTCGGAATCCATTTTTTCCAAAGTTCCGTCAATATACATGGTAGTCATACCATAGTCCACAGTACCGGTAGTATCGTAGTACCAGGCATCACTTTCCGCCAAAATCTGCTCGATGACTCTGTAATCATTTTGGTTAGAAATACGTAATCCGATATAATAATCAATATTATAAAATCCCTGATTATCTACATACAAATGAGGAATTGCATATCCTCTTCCGGATTCTCTGGAATCTGTGGTAATTCCAAACGTAGTTTCTTCTGTGGTTTCGGTATAAACCTGACCCCAAATCATATCAATGGTAATCTGAACATGATCACCTGCTTTTAAGGTTCCCCAGTCGGTGGTATCCATATTTATGGGGTCTTTGGCCAATTTTATAGAGTCTTTAACCCCCATATAAGTAAACATGATACCCAAAACAGCAACCAGTATGATTGCTCTCCATCCTATATTTTTCTTCATCTTTCGTATCCTTCCTTAAAATTCCTTTTACACATTTTATTCATACAGGTTCCTAAAATATTCTCTTATTTCCCCTGCATTCCTATTTACACATCCGGATAATTGATATATCCTTGCATCCAAATAATTCCTTTAAAACGTCTGCCGACTGCCGGTTCTCCGTACAAATCTTCTTTGTTGATACATACATCAAACAACAAATCATTGGCAGAAATCGTCATAATATAACATTCTTCTTCCGTAAAAGAATTTTTGATTTTTTTACAATCTTTTATCTCGCCCAAAACGGAATAATGGTCACACTCCACACCGTAAGGCATAAAAAAAGTATCAACCAGTGAATATATGTCTTCCGTATAAATACGTTTGGATATATTGGAGTACATATCCATATCATCTAATGTCAGGCTTTCAATCGCCTCTTCGTCACCCTGTCGTGCCTTGGCAAGTAACGCATTCCTCTTGGTAATTACTTTACGTACTTTTGCCTCGTCATCCTGTTGCTTTTCAATCGGCATCATGATTCTGCCCTGACAGGATAATGCACTTAGTGAAAGCGTATAAGGCGTTGCATTCAATCGGCCGCTGTTTTTTAATTTTAAGCTGGTAATCATATTTTGGAGATAAAAGATTAAAATCACACCAACTTTTACATCATCGCAGACACCGGCATAGGATACTTTCTCTGCATGCCGTTCAATTGTGATTTCCTCTACGGAGCTGATAACCTTTGAACGCAAATACGGAAAATAGTATCTGGCGCCGGAATTCTCCAGTTCTTCAAAGTCCTCAAACTCTCCGCGGACACATATTCCGATATCGTCGGCAAAATCCTTGCAATATTCAGCCAGCATACTTTTATCATCTGTAGAAATATAATTTTTCTCTTCTGCTTCAGAAATGACCTGCTTAATCAGCTCTTCCATCTCTTTATAGGTTTTATATTTACTAAAACCGATTGCTCTTAGATACTTGTGCAAGAATTTCACCTCCTAACTTAATATTTCATTCATAGACAAGAGTAGGTTTTATATTATCCCTTAAGAACCTTATGAACAATATAAAACCTACTCCGTCCCATCTTATAAATTAACGAATCTCTGTTTTTCCACCCATGTAAGGTCTCAATGCCTCAGGGATACGAACAGATCCGTCTTCCTGATAGTTGTTTTCCAAGAAAGCAATGAGTGCACGGGGAGTTGCCAAAACGGTATTATTTAAGGTGTGTACGTAATAAGTACCGTTTTCACCCTTGGTACGGATTTTCAAACGTCTTGCCTGCGCATCACCTAAAGTTGAGCAAGAACCAACCTCAAAATATTTCTGCTGTCTGGGGCTCCATGCTTCCACGTCGCAGGATTTTACTTTTAAGTCAGCTAAGTCACCGCTACAACATTCCAAGGTACGTACGGGAATATCTAAGCTGCGGAAGAATTCTACCGAATACTGCCACATCTTGTTGTACCAGTCCATAGAATCCTCAGGCTTACACAAAACTACCATTTCCTGCTTTTCAAACTGATGTACACGATATACGCCACGTTCTTCCATACCATGAGCACCTACTTCTTTACGGAAACAGGGAGAATATGAAGTCATTGCGATAGGTAACTGAGCTTCTTCCACGATTTCACCCTGGAACTTACCAATCATGGAGTGCTCGGAAGTACCGATTAAGAATAAGTCTTCGCCCTCAATCTTGTACATCATCGCTTCCATTTCCGCAAAACTCATAACGCCGTTTACCACGTCGCTACGAATCATAAAAGGAGGAATGCAGTAAGTAAATCCTTTATCAATCATAAAATCTCTGGCGTAGCTAATCATTGCTGAATGAATTCTTGCAGCATCGCCCATTAAGTAGTAAAATCCTTCACCACTGGTTCTTCCGGCTGCTTTTTTATCCAAGCCATTCATATTATTGATAATATCTGCATGGAAAGGTACTTCATATGCGGGAACCACTGGATCACCGTATTTCTGAATTTCTACATTTTCAGAATCATCCTTACCAATGGGAACACTTTCATCAATGATATTGGGAATTACCATCATAATTTTGGTAGTCTTTTCTTCTAATTCCTTCTGCTTTGCTTCAAGCTCTGCCAAACGCTGTGCACCTTCAGCAACCTGCTTCTTCACTTCTTCGGCTTCTTCTTTTTTACCCTGAGCCATCAAAGCACCAATCTGCTTCGCAATTTTATTTTTATTTGCCTTGATATCATCAACTTCCTGCTGGGTTTTTCTTCTTTCAGCATCCAATTCAATTACTTCATCCACCAAAGCAAGCTTTTCATCCTGGAATTTCTTGCGGATATTCTCCTTTACAACTTCCGGGTTTTCTCTTAAAAACTTAATATCAATCATGACTTCCTCCATTTTAGGCTTCTGCCTTTTATTTATTATTCTCATCTGTGATGTTTTTATTTTCAGATGAGAAAGATTACATATTATAAATTTACAAACCAAATATTGTGTAATATACATTATATATATTAAATTATGTTTGTAATTTATTCTCCTTTTATAGCTTTTTCCAGCGCATACTTTTCTTCTGCACCTAAAGGCACATCACTTTCACCGTTCTTAATACGCTTTGTATAAGAATAGCAACCATCACTGCTATGTACAGAGTTTAATACGAAACCGTTATCTTCTTCATCCAACATTACAAGACAAAAACTTAACTTACCACCCATTTCTTTAAAAGCGTCGTATTTTACAATAGCTGACTTCTGGAAAGTAGTTTTGTGTTTTTTGTACAAATCCTTAATTTGTTTGGTATGCGCATCTGAAGATTTTTTTAAAATATCATGAGTCGCACATAATTCGGTAATCTGATCTTCTAATGATTTAGCATTCTTACCCTGCAAAAACTTTTCGTATTTCAGACGAAGTTTTTTATTCTGATTAATCTGTATGATTACCAAAACTGCCAACGCTATAATACATACCAACATAAAAATCAAGATATAAGCGATATCTAAATTTCCCAGCCCGATTGCTTCTAATAACTTACTGTTCATAATTCACCTTTTCTTTTTTACACATATTACGCTATGGTTACTTACTATTTCATAATGATGTCAATCAAACGATCCAATTCCTCATGAGAGAAGAATTCTACTTCAATCTTTCCGGCACCGTTTTCTTTTGCAACAATACTAACCTTAGTGCTAAGCTTACCTTTTAAGGTTTCCTCGATTTCCTGATAGATTGCTCCCAGCTGCTTTTCCTTGCTCTTTTTCTGAACCTTAGTCTTACCTAAATTCTTTACCAATTTTTCAATATCACGTACAGAAAGCTTTTCGTCAAATACCTTCTGTGCTAAGATATACTGCTGTTCCGGATCTTCAATTGCAAGCAAAGCTCTGGCATGTCCGGTGGTAATCATTTCATCAATCACCATCTGCTGTACATCATCGGATAATTTTAAAAGTCGCATGGAGTTGGTAACTGCAGTACGGCTCTTGGATACACGTTCTGCTACTTCGTCCTGCTTTAAATTGAATTCGGTTAAAAGCCTCTTATAAGCCTGAGCCTCTTCGATGGGATTCAAATCCTCGCGCTGAATGTTTTCGATTAACGCAATTTCAACGATTTCCTGCTCTGTTAAGTTACGAATAATAACCGGAACTTCCTTTAAACCTGCAATATTTGCAGCACGCCAACGACGCTCACCGGCAATGATTTCATAATAATCTTCACGTTCCTGTACAAGAATCGGCTGTAACACGCCAAACTGTTTGATAGATTCTGCCAACTCCTGCAAAGCATCTTCATCAAAATTTTTACGAGGCTGCTCACGATTCGGCTCTACTTTAGAAATCTTAACATTTACAACGCCGTCTTTACTCTCTACCTTTTCAGGCTTCTTCTCTACTGTTTTGGTTACTCCGCCACTGGGAATTAAAGCATCCAAACCTTTACCGATTCTTGCTTTTTTTCCTGCGTCTTTGTTCTGTCCGCCTAAAGCCATTTTTAATTTTCCTCCTACGTAACCCTTCCCCCGGGGTTTTAATAATTTACATTGTTTCTTCTATATATAATGCTTAACAAATAAATCCCTTTTTGTTAATTCATCTTTATTATTTCTTCAGCCAAAGCAAGATAACTTAATGAACCTGCTGACTTAGGATCATAAATTGTAATAGGCTGTCCAAAACTGGGTGCTTCTGCAAGTCTGATATTTCTGGGAATTACAGTTTCAAAAATCTTTTCATCCAAGTTTTCTTTAACATTTTCCACTACTTCTGCGGATAAATTGGTTCTGGAATCATACATGGTAAATACCACACCTTCCATTTCCAAGTCTTCATTCAATCTTGATTTTACAAGATTTATAGTATGAATTAACTGACTTAAACCTTCCAAAGCATAGTATTCACATTGGATAGGAACTAATACACTGTCTGCTGCTGACATTGCATTTACTGTAAGCATACTCAAAGAAGGCGGACAATCGATAAGAATAAAATCATATTTATCTTTGATCCAGTCAATTTCATTCTTTAAAATGTACTCTTTGTTATCTACATCAATGGTTTCAATCTCGATTGCAGCAAGATTTACGTTGGTAGGAAGCATATCCAAATTAGGAATTACTTCATTAATAATACAATCTTGAATGGAACATTCGCCTAACATCAATTCGTAAACTGTGTTATCCAATTCATTCTTCTCTACACCAAAACCACTGGTAGCATTCCCCTGAGGGTCAGTATCGATAATTAATACTTTCTTTCCTTGTGCCGCTAAAGCTGCTGATAAATTAATAGATGTAGTGGTTTTACCTACTCCACCTTTCTGGTTTGCGATTGCAATTACTTTTCCCATATTACACTCCATTCTTCATAGGATTTCTTCTTCTCTCTTCTTCATTCCTAGCTAAGTGATTATACCACTATTTTTCAAGTTTATCTATAAAAAAAGTGATTTTTCGTGAAACATTTTTATTCGGATTATCCCCATAAAACTAGATATTGTGGTGGTGGATTTGTGGATAATATGTGTGAAACTTTTTATTTTGGGATGTTTCACAAAATATAGGAAAATGTTTCACATTTTTATTACTAGATATTGATTCAATGTTTCACGTGAAACATTATATCTTGTGTTTCTTTCTATAACAGAAAAGAATGTTTCACGTGAAACATTCTTTTCCTTTTAGTGTGGATAAATATTTAAAATGGTATTAAATAAACACAATATATTGATTAAATTCTTAAATGTATTTTTTCTTTTGTTTTATAAATATTAAAACTTTTTATAATTCAATAAAATGATTTCTAACTGCATATAGAACTGCTTGTGTTCTATCATTTACATGAAATTTATAAAATATTCTTGTTAAATGATTCTTCACCGTTTCTTCCCTTATTTTTAAATCGACTGCTATTTCTTTATTCATCATTCCCGATGCAACACAAACCATAATTTCTTTTTCCCTTTTTGTTAAAATAGTTTTGTTTTCATTACTCATAATATAGCGCTTCATTAATTGTGACATTGTTTTATCTATATAAACTAAACCACTGGAAACATCTTTGATTGCTAAAGATAGTTCATCAGATTCAATATTCTTTAACAAATAACCATCTGCACCTAAATTCATCGCACGAGAAAAATGAGCATAGTCGCTGAATGACGTTAGAAATATAGTTTTTATATGAAAATATTTTTCTTTTATCTTACTAAGTACTTCGTATCCACTTAATTCCGGCATACCAATATCCAGTAATAAAACGTCTATTGTATATTCCGTTTCCTCAAGAAATTCCAAACACTCCCTTCCACTTGTGGCTTGGAACACCACCGTAAAAATTTCATTATACTCTAATAACTTCATAATTCCTTCCATTAGAATATAATGGTCATCAACAATACCAACACGAATCATACAATTTATAAATTATCTCCTTCCGGAACGGCCACAGTTTTTTCTATCTCTTTTGAAATTAACTGAAGATCATTCTTAATATTTGTTAACTCCAGTTTTGCACGCACCGGATCATTATCTATAAATGTATTTATCATTTCCATCATATGTAATATATATGACAACCGACTTATAGGTCCCTCCTTCAAGGACTTATATAAATCATTCTTTTTTTCATTAAAATCTTTTTGCAATAACTCTTGTTTATCTTTATATTCTTTCTCGATATCAGAATACGACTTTATTTCTTTTAATATATTTTTATTTTTCTCAAGTAAAGAAATAGTAGATTCTAATTTTATAATATTCTTTTCAATTGCACTTTTTTCTTCTTCGTATTTTGATAACTCATCCTTTTTCTTTTGAGCATCCGAAAAATCAATTGTTTTTCCGGTATCAAATATACCTTCTTGTGCTGATGCATTATTTTTAGAAATAACACCTCGTGGCGAGAAAACATATGCATCGCTATTTTGATGAGTATCTAAATATTGAATGTATTCTTTTGTCTCTTTAATCTGATTAGATAGTAATTCTAAATTTTTCTTT
>JAZNTK010000097.1:0-2157 GCA_045591685.1 Lachnospiraceae bacterium | reverse complement strand
AATACTCAAACCATCGAAAGTAGACGTACCGCGACCGATTTCGTCAAGAATCAAAAGACTCTTGCTTGTAGCATTACGCAAGATATTAGATACTTCGTTCATCTCAATCATAAAAGTACTCTGACCGCTGGCAAGGTCATCGGACGCACCGACACGGGTAAAAATACGATCTACAACGCCGATTTTTGCACTGCCCGCAGGCACGTAAGAACCAATTTGTGCCATTAACACAATCAAGGCAGTCTGACGCATATATGTTGACTTACCGGCCATATTCGGACCTGTAATAACCGAAATACAGTGGTTATTATTATCCAAAAAGGTATCATTGGGGATAAACATATCGTGTTGTATCATCTTTTCAACAACAGGATGTCTTCCGTCCTTGATATCAATAATACCCTTTTCGTTTAAAGTCGGTTTCACATAATGATTCTGTTCCGCAACATAAGCTAAAGAACACAAAGCGTCCAAGGTCGCAACCGCTTTGGCAGTACGCTGGATACGCTCCAACTGCGCTGCAATATAATCACGTACTTTACAGAATTCTTCATATTCCAAGTTATTTAACTTATCTTCCGCATTGAGAATCGTATCTTCCAACTCTTTTAAACGAACCGTTGTAAAACGCTCCGCATTGGTTAAAGTCTGCTTACGGATATACTCTTCCGGTACCAAATTCAGGTAGGAATTGGTAACTTCCAAATAATAACCGAAAACCTTGTTGAATTTTACTCGCAAATTCTTGATGCCTGTACGCTCACGCTCGGTATTCTCAAGCTCAGCAAGCCAATTTTTACCCTCTGACTTGGCATTGCGAAGATAATCAATATCAGAATTATATCCTTCTTTGATAATTCCGCCCTCTTTGGACTGAAGCGGTGCCTCTTCCACAATGGCATCAAAAATCATTTTATATACATCTTTTAAATCATCAATTTCATCGCGAAGTTCCACAATCTGAGGATTTTCAAAGCTTTCAAGTACAGCCTTAATATGCGGAAGCATCTCCAAGGAATTACGGAAAGCAATCATATCCCGGGGATTGATGGACTGATAACTTACCTTACTAAGCAAACGCTCCATATCATAAATCGGATTCAAATACTCGCGCAATTCATCTCGTGAAATACTATCCTTAAACAACGCCTCAACCGCGCCCTGTCTGTGCTCGATATCCTCTTTGTAAATCAAGGGTTGCTCGATAAAATGCCTTAAAGTTCTTGCGCCCATGGCTGTTTTGGTTTTATCCAAAACCCAAAGAAGGGAACGGCGTTTCTGCTTCTCACGCAAAGTCTCCGTAAGCTCCAAATTACGTCTTGTGGAACTGTCAAGCAACATATATTTCCCCGTCGCATACGGATACAAATGGGTAAAATGTGCAAGGGAAATCTTCTGGGTATCCTGCAAATACAACATCAGCGCACCCGCAGCAATAATACCTGCAGGGAAATCCTCCACACCCATACCAATTAAGGAACTTACCTTAAAATGCTTCTGCAGACATTTTTTACAAGCCGCCTCATCAAAATAACGGTTATCCAAAGTATAAACGCTTGTATTCATTCGACCTTTTAAGTCCTCAATATCAAAACCGCTCACCATAAAAGCTTCATTACAGATGATTTCCGAAGGGTTATACTTGCAAATTTCATCGAACAAACGCTTTAAATCCGTTACTTCCGCAAGGAAATAATCGCCAGTGGTAACGTCAGCAACGGAAATCCCAATGGAATTGGTAAAATAAGAAATACACATTAAGAAGTTGTTTTTACTCTCTTCCAAGGCCTGAATATTAAGGTTTGTACCGGGCGTTACCACACGTGTAACCTCACGTTTTACAAGGCCTTTGGCGGTTTTGGGGTCCTCCACCTGCTCGCAGATGGCAACCTTGTAACCTTTTGACACCAATTTATTCAAATAGCCGTCCACAGCATGAAAAGGAACGCCGCACATGGGTGCACGCTCTTCCAGTCCGCAGCTTTTACCGGTCAGGGTGATTTCAAGCTCTCTGGAGGCCGTAATGGCATCTTCAAAGAACATCTCATAAAAGTCGCCCAAACGATAAAAAAGAATACAATCCGGGTATTCCTGCTTGGTTTCCATATATTTTTGCATCATGGGTGTCATTTCAGCCATGTGTCTTCTCTCCTGTTT
>JAZNTK010000096.1:0-8409 GCA_045591685.1 Lachnospiraceae bacterium | reverse complement strand
CTGTTGGATATATTATGGTGGATACAGGTTATGAGTAGTAAAGCAATGCCTACCCTAAAAAGAGGACAGAATTCTTTTGACGACGGATGCAGTACTTTTTTGCATGGTTATTTTGCAAATGTATGGCAGTGTTTGGTAAAGCAGAGCACTGCTTTCCTTGTATTGATGATGAGCATAATAATAGATTCGTGGAAATCAATGATGAAAATAAAGCACAGTTTGAAAGCTCTTGGGATGTCTTGCTTGCCGAGGATGCAGAGCAGATTTACCCTGCGCACGGCAAACCTTTCCGGATGAATGATTTAAGTAAATATAAAAATGTAATTTCTAAAATACATCTCTATCCATTACGAGGATAGAGAGAAAACTTTCAGTTTCCCGCAGAGATAATTACATAAAAAGATACCCAATTTTACAATAAAATATTGGGTATCTTTTTTTATATCCTCCCCCTCAAACATTTTCCGGCACAATTCATATATCCCTTCCATTCAAACATATATTGTAAAAACAATAAACAAAAATCATGGAGACAATATATGGAAAAAGGTACGATGTTAAAAGTGACCATTATTATGATCGTCGCAATGGCGATTGCATTACTGATTAGGGGAATTGTTTTACATAGTAAAGGTGCGCAGGATGCACAGGTTGATATAGAGGATATGCCGTTTACGGAGACGGAGCTGGAAGAGAAACCTTACAGCGGATGTATTGTGGTTGTGGATGCCGGACATGGCGGGAATGACCCGGGGAAAGTGGGCGCGAACGGGACCTTAGAGAAAGATATCAATCTGGAAATTGCCATGCTTTTAAAAGAGGTGTTGGAAGAAGAGGGGATGACTGTTGTTATGACCAGACAGAGTGATGTGGGGCTTTATGATGAAAACAGCAGTAATAAAAAAATGCAGGATATGAAGGCGAGACTGGCCATGATTGAAGAGTGTAAGCCGGATTTGGTGGTGAGTATTCATCAGAATAGTTTCACGGATGCATCGGTTTGCGGCCCTCAGGTCTTTTATTATGAGACCAGTGCAAGTGGCGAGCAGGCGGCGAAGTATTTACAGGATGCTTTGAATGCGGAATTGGAAATTGCCAGACCCAGAGTACAGAAAGGAAATGATAATTATTACTTATTAACCAAATGCAGTGCCGTAATGGTGATTGCAGAATGTGGCTTTCTGTCGAATCCGGAAGAAGAGGCATTTTTAAATGATGATGACTATCAGGAAAGAATTGTGGAAGCATTAAGACAAGGCATCTGTCAATATTTGGATGCAAATTCCCTTGGTATTCTGTAGAAAATGTGTTATGATACACTTGAATGAGTAGCGGCAGGAGGCGGGTATGCAAACCCTTGTCATCACACAAGATGAAAACAGAATAGACGAACAGGCGATTACGCAGGCCGGTGAAATTATACAAAACGGCGGTCTGGTGGCTTTTCCCACAGAGACAGTATACGGTTTGGGCGGAGACGGTCTCAATCCGGATTCTTCCCGCAAGATTTATGCAGCGAAGGGGCGTCCTTCGGATAATCCCTTAATCATACACATTTACCGCATGGAAGATTTGGAAGTTCTGGTAAAAGAAATTCCTGAAAGCGCACGGAAATTGGCAGAGGCATTTTGGCCCGGTCCGTTGACCATGATTTTGCCCAAGGCGGATGTTGTGCCGAAGGAAACAACAGGCGGACTGGATACGGTGGCAGTCAGAATGCCGTCCCACAAGGTTGCGTTAGCTTTTATCAAAGCCGCAGGCGGTTTTGTAGCAGCGCCCAGTGCGAATTTAAGTGGCAAGCCAAGCCCTACCCTTGCCAAATATGTTTTGGAAGATATGGAAGGACGTATTGATATGATTATCGATGGCGGAGACATTGCCATTGGTTTGGAGTCTACCATTGTGGATTTAACGGGCGACGTGCCCATGATTCTGCGTCCGGGATATATTACACTGGATATGTTAAAAGATGTGCTGGGTGAAGTGACAATGGACCCTACACTTATGGATGGCGACTGTAAGGAAAGACCCAAGGCACCGGGTATGCGGTATCGTCATTACGCACCCAAAGGGGACATGCTGATTATAGAGGGCGAACCCGAAAAGGTAGTGGAAGAAATTAATGCTTTGGTAAAGGAAAGTCGTCAAAAAGGCTATAAAACCGGAGTGATTGCCACGACGGAGAATGCGGACAAGTACCGTGCCGACGTGGTAAAAGTAGTCGGAAACCGTGGCGATGATACTGCTATTGCTGCATCTTTGTATCGCATTTTAAGAGAATTCGATGACGAAGAAGTGGATGCGATATATTCGGAGAGTTTTGCTGCGGATGGTATCGGACAAGCTATTATGAATCGATTATTAAAGGCCGCAGGCCATAAATATATTAAAATTCAGGAGGAAGTATAAATGAATATTTCATTAGGATGTGACCACGGCGGTTACGATTTAAAAGAGGCAGTAAAGAAGCACTTGGAAGCACAGGGACATACTTGTAAGGATTTTGGATGCTATGATAAAAGTTCCTGCGACTATCCCAATCACGGAAGACCCGCTGCAGAAGCAGTAGCAAACGGTGAATGTGAAAAGGGTATCGTAATCTGCACCACAGGTATCGGTATGTCAATGGTTGCCAATAAAGTAAAAGGCGTACGCGCGGCGCTTTGCGCAGACTCTTTATCAGCTGAATTAACAAGACAGCATAACAATGCAAACGTACTTGTTTTAGGCGCAGGTATTGTAGGCATGAATCTTGCCCTTAAGATTGTGGATACTTTTATGACTACTGAATTTTCGGGTGATGAAAGACATCAGAGAAGAATCGATTTGATTGAAAAATAAAGTGGTAAATAAATCAGACAAATAGGGTTGGTTAAGAAGCCGGAAGAACCGGCACGGAGGGTTACATGAAGAGAAAAGATTATATTTCGTGGGATGAATATTTTACAGGGATTGCAATGTTATCAGGCATGCGTTCCAAAGATCCCAACACACAGGTTGGAGCTTGTATTGTGGGTAAAGATAACCGAATTTTATCCGTTGGTTATAATGGTTTTCCTAACGGATGCTCAGATGAGTTATTCCCTTGGGCACGCGAAGGCGGCGAATTGGATACCAAGTATGCATTTGTAGCCCACAGTGAATTGAATGCGATTCTAAACTATCGCGGCGGTAACCTGGAAGGGGCTAAGATTTATGTAACATTATTCCCTTGTAATGAATGTGCCAAGGCAATTATTCAGGCCGGTATTAAGGAAGTGATTTATGATTCCGATAAATATGCGGGAACACCTTCCAATATTGCAGCAAAGAAGATGTTTGACGCGGCAGGTGTAAAGTGTGTACAGTATAAACGTAGCGGACGCACAATTAGTTTTGAGGTATAAAATTAGACATTTCTAAGTTTTTGACAGGATGGTATTTACTTTTTGCTGAGAAATGCAGGAAACAACAAAAGGCAGGTATGATTTTGAAAAAGAAAAAGAAACGGATTGTTGCATACATATTGGCAGTCTGCATGATTACCATCGGTATTCCGCAGATGAATGTTTATGCGACAACCACCCTGGAACAGCTCCAACAGGCTGAACAGGAAATGAATCAAATGCAACAGGAAAAAGAAGAAATTGATAATGAGCGCGAGGAACTGGAAGGTGAACTGGGCGGTTTGAATCAGCAGCATGGCTCACTGAAGGCGGAACTAAATGCCTTGAACGAAGAGTTGACGGAAGCGACAGAGCATTTGGCAGAACTCGAAGAACAGATTGCGGATAAGGAAGCTGAAATTGAGCAGACCAAATTAGAATTGGAAGAAGCTAAGCAGACAGAGGCAGACCAGTATGAGGCAATGCAGAATCGTATGCAGGCGTCTTATGAAAGTCCGGATTCGGATTATTTGGAAATGCTTTTATCAGCGCGAAGCATATCGGAGCTTCTGAACTATGCGGATTACATCAGTATGTTGGCAGATTACGACAATCGATTGCTTCTGAAATATCAGGAAATTAAGGAAGAGGTAGCCGCAAAAGAGGTTGCCCTGGAGGAAGAACTTGCAGAACTGGAGGTTCTAAAACAGGCAAACCTTGATGAACAGGAACGTATTAATGCCCTGATTCAGACGACGGCTGCCTACGTACAGCAGTATGCTGCACAGATTTCCACGGCACAGGCAGAGCTTGCGGAAATTGAAGCTGAAATTGAGCGTAAGGAAGCGGAAATTGCGGCACAGCAGGCGGATGTGGAGGCTTTGAAGAAGCAATACCAGGAAGAACTTCTGATGTCACAGCTTGCGAATTCTTCAGCAAAACGTGATATTTCGCAGGTGGTATTTGAAGAAGGCGACAGGTATCTTCTTGCAAACTTAATTTATTGCGAAGCCGGTGGTGAACCTTACGAGGGTCAGGTGGCGGTTGGTGCGGTTGTTATCAACCGTGTATTATCCAGTGTCTTCCCTAATACGGTATCCGGTGTAATCTATCAGAGACGTCAGTTTTCGCCGGTGGCGAGCGGTCGTCTGGCATTGGCTCTTTCACAGAATAAGGCGACGCCTTCCTGTTATCAGGCTGCAGATGCAGCAATGACAGGAACAACAAATGTAGGCGGTTGCGTGTATTTCAGAACGCCGATTCCCGGGCTTACGGGCATTCAGATTGGCGGACATATCTTTTATTAAAAAGAAAGCCCTTGTGCGTGAAGCACAGGGGCTGTTTTGTATTCAAATCTAACACTGTTTAAATGTCATATTGATTAATCAAATCCATATATCTGTTAAACTCACCGCTGTACATGGTGGTCAGCAGCATATCGGTTCGTACCAGTGCGGAATGCAACTGGTCTTTGGTAATCATATCTTTGACGGAAGCTTCTGCAAGTTCGTCCAAATCCAGTACTTTAATTTTGCCGTCGGGATATAACACAACGTCTGTCAGTAAATCCGTGGAAGTATAAGAATTTGTTGCAGAATTATACTCATAATCCACAATATCGCAGTACCAGTACAGCAGAGAATTGTCGGCGCGGTAAAACTTGCTTACTTTGATGCCTTCTTTCAGTAAGTAAGCAGAAAAACCATGATCCATATCCTTGCGCGGTTTAATGGTCTTCCATTTGGTAATAATAACGGTATCATCATGATACAGAACAACGTCATCTTTCAGATGTACAATTTCGTCGGGTATCAGCCGTCTGCGATATAATGTAATATTTTCCATAGAAATCCTTTCGGGTGGTAAAAGATATGTCCTATATGTAAAAATAGTACCTTTTACAAAGCAAAAAGTCAACGAAAAAACTTTGCAAAAAGTGCCTAAAATTCGCACTTTTTAACTGGACATTGCATGGCAAAGTGAGTATAATTATAAAGATGGTACAAAATAGGGAGAGAAGTACTAATTTTATGGCTGCCAGAAAAAGAGATGATAAAATGAACATGCGCGAAATAGCAAAGGTGTTGGTATGCATCTCTCAGTTTAGTATTTCCATGCTGGTACCCATAGCCATGTGTTTCTTTGGCGGTTTGCTCTTGGACAAGTGGTTGGGAACTTCGTATATTGCGATTGTACTGTTTTTTGTCGGAGCGGTTGCGGGCGGCAGAAATGTATATCTGCTCGCAAAGAAATATTTCGGCGAAGGTAAGGAGTAATCAGATTTGAAAAAGCAGAATGCTACCCTGATTGAACTCTGGGTGGGAATTGTATTTTTTGCATTGATTTCCCTGCTTGCGGGAATCTGGTTTGTGGAGAATAAATTGGCATATGCCCTGGGGCTTCCGGTTGGAGCGTTGACAGCTGTATATTTAGCATGGCATATGGCAAGGAGTATCGATAAAATGTTGGACCGGGCTGAGCTTGGAGCAGATGCGGGTGCCGGTATGCGTGTATCCAGTCTTTTGCGCTATGGTATCGTTGTGCTGGTATTGATCATCACAGCTTTGGTTTCGGAATGGGTAAACCCCATCAGTGTATTTATCGGTATTATTGGTTTGAAAGTAGCGGCATATCTCCAGCCGTTTACTCATAAAATCGTGTTTAAGGTATTTGGATGGGAAGAAGAAGTCTATCCCGAAATGCCTGACACAGAAGAAGAATAAGGAGGTAGAAGTATGGGACAGGGAATCCTGTTATCCGGCGGAGACAACATCGACTTTATGATACACGGTGTATTCTCCTATAATCTCTTTGGACAAGAGGTGTGGATAACAACATCGCACATATGTCTTTTTATCGTTGTGCTTGTATTGCTTCTCTTTTTCATCATCGGCGGTTCGGTTTTTCGTAAGGCAAAAACAGTCCCTGCAGGGTTTCAGAATTTTGCAGAGTTGATTGTGGAATTGCTTGACGGTGTTGTAATCGGCGGCATGGGTGAAAAAGGCAAAGGATTTCGAAATTACATCGGCGTGCTTTTCATTTTCATCCTGGTATGTAATATTTCAGGTTTGTTGGGATTGAGACCGCCGACAGCGGATTACGGTGTAACCTTACCGCTGGGTATTCTGACTTTTACATTGATTCACGTGAACAAATTCCGGTTTAATTCCTTGTGGAGTATCTGGAAGGATACATGTTCACCGTTACCGCCCTGGTTGCCTATCTGGGCACCGATTAACGTAATTGGTGATGTTGCGGTTCCGGTATCATTATCGTTGCGTTTGTTCGCGAATGTATTGTCAGGTACTGTAATGATGGCATTGGTGTACGGTCTGTTGCAATTGTTTGCATTGGTATGGCCCGCAGCACTTCATGTTTACTTTGATTTATTTTCAGGAGCAATTCAAACATACGTATTCTGTATGTTAACCATGACATATATTTCAAATGCCATGGGTGGAGAAGAGTAAAATTATTTTCTAGGAGGAAAAGAAAAATGGAATTTAATGAGAACTTTATTTTAGGATGTTCAGCAATCGGTGCAGGCCTTGCAGTTATCGCAGGTATCGGACCTGGTGTTGGTCAGGGTATTGCAGCAGGTTACGGTGCTTCAGCAGTAGGTCGTAATCCCGGTGCAAGAGGTGCTATCATGTCTACCATGTTACTTGGTCAGGCGGTAGCGGAAACAACCGGTCTTTACGGTTTGTTGATTGCATTCCTCTTATTATTCGTAAAGCCTTTATTACCTTAATCAGATATCAAAGGTGCAGATGCGTTTTAAGAAACGTGTAGCGAAATAGAAGAGGGAGGCAGTGGTTTGAACACAATACAGAGCATGAACTTGCTTTTGACGGGTGAAGAAGGATTGTCAAGATTGTTTGATTTGGATATCCAGTTACTTCACGATTCGGTTCTTACTCTTGTAGCGGTGTTTGTATTATTCCTTGTCGGCTCATATTTTTTCTTTAATCCGGCACGTAAGTTCTTGGAGAAGAGAAAACAGGGAATTGCGGACGATATTCAGTCTGCAAAACAGGACAGAGAAGAGGCAGAACGCTTAAAGAAAGAATACGAAGAAAAGTTAAGTCACGTGGACTCTAAGGTGGAAGAAATTCTGTCAGATGCCCGTAGAAAAGCAATTTCGAACGAAAATAAAATTATTATTGAAGCAAAAGAAGAAGCAGACCGCATTATTGAACGTGCAAACCAGGAAGCAAAACTTGAGAAGCAACGTGTTGCTCATGAAGTGAAGACTGAAATGGTTTCTGTTGCTACTGCAATGGCAGGCAAGATTGTGGCTACTTCCATCGATGATGCAACTCAGGAACGTCTGTTAGACGAAACATTGAAAGAAATGGGTGAGAATACATGGCTAAGCTAGTTTCCAGCACATACGGAGAAGCTTTGTTCGAACTCGTAAAAGAGAAGAATACGGTTTCTGCAATGTTAGAAGAAGTTTCCGGGCTGCAGATGGTTTTGAAAGAAAATCAGGAACTTTCGGTATTGATGAATAATCCGAAGGTATCCAGAGAAGAGCGTGAAAGCATTATTAAAGAAGTATTCGGAGGGAGATTAAGTGATGACTTATTAAACTTCCTGGTGCTTCTGGTACAGAAGGGCAGATACGCTCATGTAGAAGAAATTCTTGCTTACTTTACAGACCGGGTAAAAGAAGCGGAAGGAATCGGTACTGCATATATTACAACGGCGGTGGAACTGACTCCTGCAAAAAAAGATGAGATTCACAAGAAATTGCTTGCGACAACATCTTACCGCGAAATTGAAGTGATTTATCAGGTTGACCCTGAAATTATCGGTGGCATGACCGTACGAATTAATGACAGGGTTGTTGACAGCAGCATAAAGACCAAACTGGAAAAAATGGAGCGTTCGCTTCTTGCAGTCCAGTTGGCAGAATAATTAGAAGAAAGGTGCGGCAGATTCATGAATTTAAGACCGGAAGAAATTAGTTCCGTTATTAAGGATCAAATCAAGAGATTCTCAGACCGTCTTGAAGTGGCTGACGTTGGTACCGTAATCCAGG
>JAZNTK010000095.1:0-21792 GCA_045591685.1 Lachnospiraceae bacterium | reverse complement strand
CTGATGGCGATATGTTCAACTTCATGGATGTAGAAACATACGATCAGATTTCCTTAACAAAGGACGAAATCGGTGATCCTTTGAAGTTTGTAAAAGAACACGAAATGGTTAAGATGTTATCACACAACGGTAGCGTATTCGCAATTGAACCCCCTCTGTTTGTAGAACTTGAAGTTACAGAAACAGAACCCGGCTTCAAGGGTGATACAGCAACAGGTGCAAGCAAGCCTGCTACAGTAGAAACAGGTGCAACCGTTAGCGTTCCTCTTTTCGTTGAAATCGGGGACAAGATTAAGATTGATACAAGAACCAGCGAGTACTTGAGTAGAGTTTAATCTGTATAATTCAATAAATCATTAGCTTATAAAGACAATGAAGAGATTACTTTTCATTGTCTTTTTTGCATTATTAAAAATCATGGAGGTTCTTATGAGATTTCACACTTTTATTTTTCATGTTTTACAAAAGATACAGGAAGAAATGGATAAACACGTTAAGATAACAGTTTGTGATGTTCCGAAGAACAACGGAATTGTTTTGACAGGCCTTACATTTACACAGGATGGTATTAATATTTCGCCTACCGTATATTTAGATAAATTTTATCATGAATACGAAGAGGGACGTAGTATAGAGGAGATTACAGAGGAAATTAAGGAAATATATTATCGCAGTAAAATGGAGGGAGATTTGAACATGGATTTTTTTACAAATTATGAAAATGCAAAGCAAAATATTGTGTATAAGCTGGTAAATTATGAGAAAAACAGGGAACTTCTGGAAGAAATTCCGCACAGAAAATATCTTGATTTTGCAATTGTATATTATTATCTGGTAGACAGAAAAGAGTTTTCCAATGCCAGTATTTTGATACATAATAAACACATGGAGAACTGGGGTGTTGATGAAAAGGAATTGTTTGCTGTGGCAAAAAACAATACTCCTGGGCTTTTACCGGCACATTTTTGCGGTATGATGGAGGTGTTGAAGGAATTAACGGACGACGAGGATTCAATTTTGGATAGAATATTGGAAGAGCGTTGTATGGGTGATGAAGATGAAATTAATATGATATTGGAAATACATATCCGAAAAGACGAAACCGGCATGTATGTATTGAGTAATGAGTCACGCCTGTTTGGTGCGGTGGTAATGTTGTATGAAGATATGATGCAACAATGTGCAAACCGGTTGGATGCGGATTTATATATTTTACCAAGTTCCGTACATGAGGTGATTTTATTGGCTGATGAGGGTCAGATTGATAAAGACAGACTTGAAAAAATGGTAAGGGAAGTGAATGCAACCCAGGTGGAGCCGGAGGAGTTTTTGTCAGATTTTGTATACTATTTTTCGCGAAAAACAGGGAAGATTACAAGGCTTTAAACACTAGACAAAAAAGAAATAGTATGATATGATAGGCAACAGTGGCGTAATATTTTCGTAACATTTTGCCACTGTTGTATGCACCCGTAGTCTAATGGATAGAACGAAGGCCTCCGACGCCTTTAATGCAGGTTCGATTCCTGTCGGGTGCATTAGAAAGAGATTTAGGGGGACCGAAATGAACGCAATAAAAGCTTTTGTGAGAGCGCATTCACTGATAACAGCAACTGTTTTGTTCACGATTGTAGTGGGTATGGTAGCCGTTATTGTGTTTTCCGTAACCGGAAAAAGCGAAGGAACGACAGCCGATACAAATAACGGAACTTCAGAAGTGACTTCCATGGAAAGCAGTGAAGAAGATGATATTCAGGATTTAACATTGCAGTGCGATGCATATCCTGAGGTCAATGAAGTGATGGAAGCATATCATAAAGCATTGGCTGAGAATGATGAGGAAGTTATTAAGAAGTATCTTTTATATGTGAATGAAAATGAATTGGTAAATATTGCCGTAAAGAGCGAATACGTGGAAAGCTATAATAATATTCATTGTTATACGCAGGAAGGCTTTGAAGAGGGTTCTTATTACGTATATGTTTCTTATGATTTGAAGTTGACGGATTTTGATGTTATGATTCCCGGACTGATCGGTTTATATTATTGTCCCAACGAAGAAGGAGAATACCATATTTACCGTAAGGCGGATATGAGTGAAAATGTGCTGGATAACTATTATGCGGCATATATGAAGCAGGAAGTTCAGGATTTATATAACAAGGTTGATTTGGCCTACAATGAAATTCTTGATTCGAATCCGGATATCAAGACTTATATGGCAGGTTTCGAAGAAATGGTTACCGAGGAAATGGTAAAACTGATTGCAATCCGTGAAGCAAGTGAGGCAATGGAAGAATCAGCAAGTGCTTCCGAGGCAGAGTCTGAATCAGAGACAACAACATCAGAAGAGCCTGTGACGGAAATTGTAATGGCAACCACTACGGTAAATGTAAGAAGCTCAGACAGTGAGACTGCTGATAAATTAGGTAAAGTATCTGCGGGAACTACTTTGACCCGTTTGGAGTCCCTTGTAAATGGCTGGAGTAAGGTTTTATATGAAGGTCAGGAGGGTTATATTAAGTCTGAATTTCTTGAGGTGGTATCTACAGAAGGCGGAGATGACGCATCTTACGTGACCGTATTGGAAAATGTAAATATTCGTGCTTCAGCAAGTGAAACCGCAGAAAGAATTGCACTTGCATATGAGGGAACCAGACTTGAGTTGATTGAACATATGAGTAACGGATGGACCAAGGTAAATTATAACGGTGAAGTTGCATATGTGAAATCTGAGTATGTACAGTAAAGGTAAGCATATATGACAGAGGTTCATAATCCCACGATTATGAACCTTCTTTTACTTCATGGGAAATACGTATAAAGTAAAAGAAAAATTCTTTTTTATTATAAAAGAGGACAGTATGGAAGTAAGAATTAACAAATACCTTGCAGATGCAGGCGTAGCATCCAGAAGACAGGCTGATAAGCTTGTGGAGAGCGGAGCAGTTACCATTAACGGTATTACTGCAAAAAATGCCGACCGCGTAAACGAAGGGGATGTAGTCTGTGTAAAAGGAAAACAGATTTTTAAGGAAGAAGAAAAGCATGTTGTTGCTTTTTATAAGCCGGAAGGGGTTACCTGCACAAAAAAAGATAAGTTTGCCAGGGTGACCATTGATGATGTATTCCGTTATCCGTTGCGTTTGAATTATGCGGGACGCTTGGATAAGGATTCCAAGGGGTTGCTGATTATGACCAATGACGGTGAGTTAATTGACCGTATGATGCGTGCAAGAAACCATCATGAAAAAGAATATATTGTCAAAGTCAATGATAAAATAACGGAAGAGTTTGTAAATAAGATGTCCAAAGGCGTGTATTTGGATGAATTAGAGGTAGAAACCAGGCTTTGTAAGGTGACAAGGGTAGGCGACTATACGTTTCGCATTATTTTAACACAGGGATTAAACCGTCAGATACGACGCATGTGTGCGGCCTTAGGATATCGGGTAGAGTCTTTGATGCGTGTACGTATTATGAATATTGAAATCGGTGATTTAAAACCGGGAGAATTTCGCAGGATAGAAGGCGAAGAACTGAAGATTTTATACAGACAGGCCGGAATGGAAAAATAAGTGTAAAGAAGGTATTTTTATGGCAAACAATGAGCAGAAGATAGAAAGAATGAAAGAGCTGGTAAAGATTTTATCAGAGGCATCGTATGCCTATTATGCCAAGGATGAAGAAATTATCAGTAATTTTGAATATGACAGGCTCTATGATGAATTGGAATCATTAGAGAAAGAATGTGACATGATATTGGCGGGAAGTCCTACGTTGCAGGTTGGATATGAAGCCGTAGAAGAGTTGCCTAAGGAAAAACATGCGGCTCCCATGTTGTCTCTGGGTAAAACCAAAGAGCGCGAGGAATTGCGAGCGTTTATCGGGGAGCAGAAAGGACTGCTTTCCTGGAAGTTAGACGGTCTTACCGTAGTTTTAACGTATGAAAACGGAGAACTTAAAAAAGCGGTTACCCGCGGTAACGGTGAAGTGGGAGAAGTGGTTACCAACAATGCCAGATTTTTTAAGAATATTCCTTTGAAAATTTCTTTTGAAAAGAAGTTGGTGATTCGTGGCGAGGCAGTAATCGGTTATGAGGATTTTGAAAGCATCAATTCAAAAATCGAAGCTCCTGCTTTGCAGTATAAAAACCCGCGTAATTTATGCAGCGGTTCCGTGCGTCAGCTGAATAATAAAATTACGGCAGAGCGTCATGTGCGTTTCTTTGCTTTTACGCTTGTGGAAGCGGAAGGCATGGAGAAGATTAATTCCAGAAAAGAACAGATGGACTTTTTAAGCAGTCAGGGCTTTGAGGTGGTTGAGTATAAGGAAGTAACCGCAGATACCATGCTTGAGGGCATTGATTATTTTGCAGAAAAAATTGCAACCTACGATATTCCTTCCGACGGACTGGTACTGATTTTTGATGATATTGCTTACGGCAAATCCTTGGGCCGTACTGCGAAGTTTCCCAGGGATGCCATTGCTTTTAAATGGGCAGACGAAGTCAGGGAGACAGTATTAAAAGAAATTGAGTGGAGTCCCAGCAGAACGGGTCTTATCAATCCCGTGGCTATTTTTGAACCTGTGGAACTGGAAGGAACCACAGTCAGTCGAGCAAGTGTTCACAATATCAGCGTGATGCGTGCATTAAAGCTTGGTATCGGTGACAGGATAACGGTATATAAAGCAAATATGATTATTCCGCAAATTGCGGATAATTTGACCGGCAGTAATAATGTTGAGATTCCCTGTGCCTGTCCGGTTTGCGGTGAAAAGACCGAAATTCAGGCTTTAAATGATGTGCAGACTTTATACTGTGTGAATCCGGAATGTCCGGTAAAAAAGATTAAATCCCTGACACTCTTTGTAAGCAGAGATGCTTTGAACATGGAGGGATTAAGCGAAGCAACGTTAGAAAAGTTTGTGGCAGAAGGTTTCATAAAGGATTATAAGGATTTATTCCGTTTGGATCGCTATAAAGAGCAGATTGTGAATATGGAAGGCTTTGGGGAAAAGTCTTATGAGAATTTGATCGCAAGTATTGAAACTGCAAGAAATACGACATTACCCAGATTGATTTATGCACTTGGCATCGGTAATATCGGAGTTGCCATGGCAAAGGTGGTATGCAAGCATTTTGATTATGATTTGGATGCCATGCGTAACGCAACAGAGGAAGAAGTCAGTCAGATTGAGGGCGTAGGCGATGTTATTGCAGGCACATTTTGTTCATATTTTCGTGATACACTAAACATGCAGTCGTTGGATGAGTTGCTTACGGAAGTGGTTTTGGAGAAGCCGGAAGTCGGGGCGGATGCGGATAAATTAAAGGGCAAGACTTTCGTGGTGACCGGCAGCGTAAATCATTTTAACGGACGAAGCGAATTGAAAGAAATTATTGAAAATATGGGAGGTAAGGTTGCCGGCAGCGTTTCTGCTAAAACAGAATGCCTTATCAATAATGATACAGCTTCTACCTCTTCCAAGAACAAAAAGGCAAAGGAATTAAATATTCCCATACTTTCCGAGGAAGCGTTTATGGAGAAGTATGGTGTGGAAGGAACACTGTAGCTCGAAATGTATCAGAGGACATTACATGACAGGTTCTTTGGTGCATGGTTGCCTGACAGGCGTTTTTATGATATGATTTCCAAAGATTGTTTGATAAAAGGAGGGTATTTGAATGCCCATTAGAACACAGAGCGATTTACCCGCAAAAGAGAAGCTGGAAAATGAAAATATATTCGTCATGGACGAAACCAGAGCGATGCATCAGGATATCCGTCCTTTGAAGGTGTGCATTTTAAATCTGATGCCCTTAAAAGAAGAGACGGAGCTTCAGTTATTGCGTGTATTGTCTAATACACCTTTGCAGATTGATGTAAGTTTTATGACTTTAAAGAGTCATGTTTCACTGAATACATCTGCAAGCCACTTGAATAAATTTTATATCACATACGATGATGTAAAAGAAGAGAAGTTTGACGGTTTGATTATTACAGGTGCTCCGGTAGAAAAAATGGAATTTGACGAAGTGGATTACTGGGAAGAACTGTGTAAAATCATGGATTGGTCCAAGACAAACGTAACCTCGACATTACATATTTGTTGGGGGGCACAGGCAGGATTATATTATCACTTTGGTCTTGAGAAGAAATCCTTGGATAAGAAGATTTCCGGCATTTACAAGCACCGTGTAAGAAACCGCAGAGAACCTCTGGTTCGTGGTTTTGATGATTATTTCTATGCACCTCACAGCCGTTATACGGAAGTAACAAGAGAGGATGTGTATGCCTGCAAGGAATTGAAGGTATTGGCAGAATCTGATGAGGCAGGTATTTATATTGCCATGGCAGGAGAAGGTAAGCAGATTTTTATCACAGGACATCCGGAGTATGACAGGGTAACTTTGAAGAATGAATATATCAGAGATTGCGGCAGAGGCTTAAATCCTGAGATACCGGAACATTATTTCCCTGATGATAACCCGGAGAATGAACCGTTTTTACAGTGGAGATCACACAGCATCAATTTGTACAGTAACTGGTTGAATTATTACGTGTATCAGCAGACCCCGTACGAATGGTAAGAAAGTTGCTGTGTAAGTACATACAAAGGAAAATAAAAATAATTATATTTAAAGAGGTATGTTCAACATGGGACGTTTCTTAATGAAAATGGAACGAAAATACGGCAAATATGCAATCCGTAATCTTCCGTTATATACAACAATTATATATGCAGCAGGATTTTTAATGGCTCAATTATGGCCGGATATGTTTGGTTTGTTGACGTTAAATGTTCCTGCGATTTTGCATGGTCAGGTATGGAGACTGTTTACATGGATTTTGATTCCGGATGACAGTAATATCTTTTTTGCGTTGCTTACCATGTACTTTTATTTCTCTATCGGTCGTACGCTTGAGCGGACCTGGGGAAGTTTTTTGTACAATGTATATTATTTCTCCGGCCTGATTTGGACGGTGATAGGTGCTTTCCTGTTGTGCGGATTTTTGGAACTGTTTGGTCAGGAATATTTGCAGATGTTTGAGATATATTCGCAGATGTATGGTGAAATGCCTGCTATCTACGGAGGTTCCTGGGCATATTATTCCATTGCTTCCATGTTCGGTGTTTATTACATTCATATGTCAATCTTTTTGGCATTTGCCATTACCTATCCCGAGATGCAGGTATATTTATTCTTTATCCTGCCCATCAAGGTAAAAGTATTGGGTATCATTTATGTAATTGTCATGGCATATTCCATTATCATGGGATTCTTGGGAAGCTGGGAATTTGGTGTGATTCAGCTGGTGGTTATCGGTATGTCCCTGCTGAATACCCTGTTATTCTTCCTTATGACAAGGCGAAGACACATTATCAAATCGCCGAAAGAAATGAAGCGCCAGCATGAATACAAGGTTAAAGTAAAAGCAGCATCCAATGTAACCAGACATAAGTGTGCCATTTGCGGACAGACAGAGAAGGATAATCCGAATCTTACCTTCCGTTACTGCTCAAAATGCGAAGGCAACTATGAGTATTGTTCAGAGCATTTGTTCAGCCACGAGCATGTAAAGCGTAATTAAAAGATGAACTGTCAAAGTGTATCATGCACAGACTGGTTATGACTATATTAATATAAAAGAGGTCAAAATGAACGGATTGAATGAATCGACTTTTACAAAGCTTTTGGTGGAATTGAAAGAAACTGCAGCGGTGCAGGGGAATGTTCTTACCACAGAGCAGGTAGAAGAGCAGTTTGAAGCATATAATTTAAATGAAGAGCAGATGTCTTTGGTATATGAGTACCTTAAGGGTGCGAAAATCGGTGTGGATGAGCCGGTGGACTATGATGCAATGATAGAAGGCGAGGACCGTAAGTATCTGGATATGTATCTGGAAGAACTGGCCAAATTACCGCCTGTATCCGACGGCAAAAAGGAAGCACTTCTTTTATCCGCCATGTCAGGGGATATGTCTGTATGCAATGAATTGATTGAGGCGTTTTTGCCTCAGGTAGTGGATATTGCCAAAATCTATGCCGGACAGGGCGTTCTTTTAGAGGATTTAATCGGAGAAGGTAATGTTGCCCTTGCAGTGCTCATGGATATGCTGGGCAGTCAGGATTCTGCCAAAAGTGCGGAAGAAATGATTGTGCAGATGGTAATGCAAGCCATGGAAAGCCTGATTTACGAAAACCAGACCGAGAGTGAAAGTGCCGGGGAGTGGGCAGAGAAGGCGAATCTTGTTATGGAGAAAGCCAATGCCCTTGCAGATGATTTGCTTCGTAAGGTCAGTATGGAAGAAGTCAGTAAGGAAACCGGTATGAGTGTGGAAGAAATTGCTGAAGTACTTCAGGTTACCGGATGGAAGATTGAAGTCATTGACGAGAATAAGTAATTTTATATAAAAAGTAAGATGTTATTCGAGAGGATGGCATCTTGGAAATGTCGGAAGAATTGGGGCGACAGGAACATGGAATATACCAACGAAAGAGATTTTAAATACGTGATGCAGGATACCTCCCATGTTTTTATGGGCGGAAGAATGACTTATGAAGATATGATGACGTGGGAAGATGTTCCCTTCAAATTGAAGGCTATTGTGAATAAATATTTTATGGGGAAAGAAGAAGGGAGCCTTGCGGAGACTGTGGGCCTTCTTTCGCAGGATGATTTTCGTTATCAGATTTTAAAACAGCTTAAAATCAAAATCAAAGCCGGTACTTATCAAAATAAGAAAAGTCTTTTTGGAAAAGAAGAGAATAAATATATCAGCAAAACCTATCATTTAGATGAATATATGGAATTACTGAAAGCAGAAAAAGAAGCGGTTACGGAGGAATTTATTTTCTCTAAACTGGCCATGATGGCTTTTTCACTTTAATTTAATGCGAAATATCTAAAAAATACTATATTTTCTTGTTGTTTTTGCTGAAAAAAAAGAAAAAAACTTGGTAGAGCTTTCTAAATATGATATAATCAATAGGATGTCATATTATGGAAAATAATATATGAACTATTCAATTTAGGGGTGTTTCAGTTATGGAACGAGAGAATAATTCAAAACAGACCGGATATAAGAAAATACGATACTATTTAGTGACAGAGAATGTGTTCATTGTTTTGGCCTTTCTTTTGATTGCAGTAGGCGTATATAATTTCTATGTGTCCGGTTTTTCTTATTGGGTTTCTTATTTGTACATAAGCGGCGGTATTATTTTATTTGTGGTAGGACTTGTAATTGCCCTTAAGATGATTAAAGCCTTCCAACGTAATGATATTCCGGCTTATGTCAATATTCTGGAATCGGAAGATGTAGATCCCGAATCAGGACTTTTATATTATGATCAGTTTATGAAGCAGGCAGATACCAGAACACAGCTGGCATTGACAACCTGCTATTTGGCGTGCTTTCAGTTAGACGGTTTTGAACATTTGAGACATTTCGTGGGTTATCAGAAGGCGGCGGATACCATGGCGGAAATCGGTGAGATTTTTAAGGATTTCCAGAAACTTCGTAATGCCAGAAATGTATTATGCGGACGTAAATCGGGTCATGAAATTGTACTTTTGATTCAGGATTGTGACCGTCAGGATTTAAAGGTGGATTTGCAGAATATTATGGGGCAAATTAACGAAATTCTTTTAAAACTGCCTACGGCAGAAAATTTCACCACTTATTGCGGTTACAGTAATTATCCCAGACATGCGGCAACCGTGGAACAGATGGTAAAAAATTCAAGCTTTGCCGTATACGAAGCTGTAATGTTCCGTAAGTCAGAACCGCATTATTTCTCTCCCGATGCATTTAAGCGTCAGGAAACAGAATATATGAAGGATAATAAACTTCGTATTCTTTTGGATAAGAATGAACTGCAGTATAAATTCCAGCCGATTGTCAGTGCTAAGACCGGTAAAATTTACGCGTATGAAGCATTGATGCGTTCCAAGGCAGAAATCGGATTGAGTCCGGTGGATATTTTGGAATTGGCACAGCGTCAGGACAGATTATATGAGGTTGAACATTATACCTTTTACAATGTGTTAAAAATTATGAATGAGCATGGCAAACTGTTTGAAGACCGCCGATTGTTCTTAAACAGTATTCCTACCGCAATCATAAAAGAAAATGAATTTGATGAATTATTAAATACCTATCAGGATTTGATGAAGAATCTTGTTATCGAGATTACCGAAAACGGTATGCAGTCGGAAGAATCCTGTGCGGCGGTACATAAATACATGGAGAAGAGTGGTTGTGAGCTGGCTTTGGACGATTACGGTACCGGCTACTCCAATGCGTCGACATTATTGAATAACAGCCCGAATTATTTAAAGATTGACCATTCCATGATTATGGGTATTGATACAGACAGTAAAAAGCAACATCTGGTATCCAGCTATGTTTCTTTTGCCAATAATCATAACATGAAGATTCTTGCTGAGGGTGTTGAAACCGCGGAAGAACTGCAGATGGTTATTCAGCTTGGCTGTCATTTGATTCAGGGCTTTTATACCGGACGTCCCAATTCTCAGATTGTGGATTCCATCAATGAAGATATTGAGAATCAGATTGTGGCAATTAACTTAAAGCTTGCTAAACTTGCTTACGAAAATAAAGTATATGAGGCAAGTAATTATGATGTGATTTCGCTGATAAATCTTGCATTGGATTTTTATTCCCAGATTTATGTCGGTCATGGTACCGCAAAGATTATCGGGGAAACAGGAAGAGAAGTCAGCATGAGTATCCGTGTTAAGGACAATACGGAAACAGTGCTTACCCTTTCAAATGTGAATTTGCGCGGTCGTGAAGCTCCCGCTATTGAAATCGGTGAGAATTGTCAGGTAGTACTTTGCGTAGAAGGGGACAATATTCTCTCTTACGAAGGTATCCGTGTACCCAAGTCGTCTAAGCTTATTATTCAGGGTGACGGTGATTTGACAATTCATGTTGATCACAATAATGGTATCGGTATCGGTAACACGGCAGGAGATGCTTACGGAAACATCCTGATTGAAAGCAAGGGAACCATTCGTGTGGAAACCAATGGCGAAGTTGCAATCGGTATCGGTGGCTCCTTGGCGGATGAGGAATCTGAAATTAAGATTGCATCCGGTAATATTGAAATTATTGCAACAGGAAGTAAGTCTATCGGTATCGGTTCCATGCAGGGACCTACCCGTATTATTTTGGATAATTGTAATGTTGCCATTTCATCTTCAGCGGCAGATTCCATTGGTATCGGTTCCTTTAACGGTGATGTTGATATTGCATCCATTGCCAATATTGAAATGGATGTTTCCGGTAGTGTATCTACCGGTATCGGAACTCTTTGGGACAGAGCCGGAAGAGTTGCCATTAATGATGGTAATGTTAAAATTCTGTTACACTGTATGGAAGGTGTCGGTATCGGTTCCAAGGATGGTGACATTGATACATATATCTTCGGTAAGGAAGTCTTTGTATATGTGGAAGGCTCCGATGTCGGCGGTATCGGTAACTATCGAGGTGGCGGTAATACCTTTATCCGTACCGGTACGATTAAGATTGTTCTGCTTGCGGCAAATCCGTTATCACTCGGTGGATTGAAGGGACGTCTTGAGATTACCGGCGGTAATGTATTCTGTGATATCGGTGATGGCGTTCAGCCTGTCAATGCTTACGGTATGCCGGTATATGCCAAGGTGATTGAAACCAAGGAATCTTATCGTAAAAAGATTGAAACAACAGAAGGAACGTATCAGTATCTTGCAGAACCTTCTGATTTGTTCGAAAATATACATATTTTTGTTCCGAAATTCTGCATCGAATCGGAATTACAAACCTAAGATAAGTTTTTAAACGGGAAGAGATACATATTCTTCCCGTTTTTTACCGAATATATAGTATGAAAGAGAGGAAGTTTAATGAGACTGGAAGAGTTAACTGCTTATGAAATTCTGGAACGTGAGTTTATTGATGATTTAAAAAGTGAAGGAATTGTATTAAGACATAAAAAAACAGGTGCCAAAGTGGCTCTTTTATCCAATGATGATGATAATAAGGTCTTTTATATCGGATTTAGAACCCCTCCTCATAACAGTACCGGTGTTGCCCATATTGTGGAACATACCGTATTGTGCGGTTCGAAAGAATTCCCCGTAAAAGATCCTTTTATAGAACTGGCGAAAGGTTCTTTGAATACCTTTTTGAATGCCATGACGTTTCCTGATAAAACGGTTTATCCGATAGCCAGTTGCAATGACAAGGATTTTCAGAATCTGATGCATGTGTATCTGGACGCGGTTTTTTATCCGAATATTCATAATGAAAAGAAGATTTTCCAGCAGGAGGGCTGGCACTATGAACTGGAGAGCGCGGACGATGATTTGACGATAAACGGCGTGGTTTACAGCGAAATGAAGGGGGCATTTTCTTCGCCGGATGACGTGTTGGAGCGTGAAATTATGAACTCTTTGTTCCCGGATACGGCATATGGTGTGGAGTCGGGAGGTGATCCTGATGTTATTCCCGAACTTTCTTATGAAGAGTTTCTTGCCTTCCATAAAAACTTTTATCATCCAAGCAACAGCTATATTTACCTTTATGGTGATATGGATATGGCAGAAAAACTTAATTTTATGGATGAGCACTATTTGAGTAAATTTGATGCCCTGGAAATTGATTCTGAAATTAAAATGCAAAAAGCCTTTGATGGTGCGAAGGATGTTGTGATTGAATATCCGATTTCGGAAGCAGAGTCGGAAGAAGGGAATGCGTATCTTTCCTATAATACCATTGTGGGCGACAGCCTTGATAAAGAGTTATATGTAGCCTTTCAGATTCTGGATTATGCGATTTCTTCCGCACCGGGAGCACCGTTAAAGACGGCATTGATTGATAAGGGAATCGGCAAGGATGTTTATAGTGTGTATGAAAACGGTATTTACCAGCCTTACTTCTCCGTGATTGCAAAGAATACCGATGCGGACCGTAAAGAAGAATTTGTAAGCACCATTGAAAGTGTATTAAAAGATTTGATTACCAACGGTATTGATAAAAAATCTCTGGCTGCGGCGATTCAGTATTTTGAATTTAAATATCGTGAAGCGGATTTTGGTTCTTATCCTAAGGGATTGATGTATGGCTTGCAGGTGTTTGACAGTTGGTTATACGATGATAAGAAAGTATTCTGGCATATTGTTGCAAATGATACGTTTGCATCCTTAAAGAAGAAAATTGACACCGGATACTTTGAAGAATTACTGGAAAAATATATTATCAACAATACCCATAAATCCATTGTAACGGCCCTCCCCGTAAAAGGTTTGGGCGACCGTAAGGAAGAGGCTTTGGCAAAGAAACTTGCAGAGTATAAGGCAAGTCTTACCGCGGAGGAAATTGATGTTATTGTAAAAGAAACCAGGGAACTTGAACTTTATCAGGAGACACCGGACAGCAGGGAAGCCTTAGAAACCATCCCTATGCTTACCAGAGAGGATATGCGAAAAGAAATTATACCTCTTTGCAATAAAGTTGAGGAAATTGATGGTTCTGCTTTTATCCGCCATGATGTATTCACCAATGGAATCGGTTATGTTCGACTGGTATTTTCGGCTGATAATGTATCGACCGATATGCTGGCATATTCAGGCATCTTAAAAAATGTTTTGGGATACATGGATACGGATAAACACGGATACGGAGATTTGTTTAATGAAATCCATTTAAATACCGGCGGTGTTTCAAGTGGTTTCGTAATTTATGAAGATGTAAAGAAAAAAGGCAGCTATCGCGTGGTTTTTGAAATAAAAACCAAAGTGCTTTATGAGAATATGAAAAAAGGTTTTGACTTGCTGGAGGAAATTCTTCTGCATACGGATATTACGGATGAGAAGCGTTTGTATGAAATCATTGCTGAGACAAAATCCAGAATGCAGTCCCAGCTTATGACTTCTTCCCATTCTGTTGCGGCCATGCGCGCGGCGGGATATTTTAACGAAAGTGCAGCTTTGACGGATATGATGGGTGGTATTCCGTTTTATCGTTTGCTGGAGCGAATCGAAAAGAATTTTGGGGAAGAAAAGGGAAAGCTTATCGAAACTTTAAATCTTCTTATGAAGCAGATGTTCCGTCCCGAAAACGTGATGTTAGATTACACATCTCCCTTGGAGAATGAGGCAGGCATCCGTGAATGTTTCAGAGCACTTAAGAAAAATCTTTACACCGAGCCTGTAAGTAAGTTTGACAGGGTAGTACCGGTTGTAAAAAGTAACGAAGGTTTTCAAACTTCTGCACAGGTCCAGTATGTGTGCCGTGCCGGGGATTTCTCAAGAAACGGTCTTCCCTATACCGGTGCATTGAAAGTACTTCGTGTGATTATGGGATATGATTATCTTTGGAACAATGTCCGTGTAAAAGGTGGTGCATACGGCTGTATGTCAGCCTTCCGCCGAAACGGAAGTTCTTATTTTGTATCCTACAGGGATCCCAATCTTGGTAAAACCAATGAAACATATGAAAAGGTTGTGGAATATCTTAAGAATTTCGAAGCAGATGAGCGTGAGATGACCCAGTTTATCATTGGAACCTTAAGTGGAGAGGATACTCCTTTAACACCTTCTGCAAAGGGTAAACGTTCCTTTGCTGCATATATGTCAAACATTGATGAGGCACTTTTACAAAAAGAACGTGATGAACTGCTTTCTACAACCAAGGAGGATATCCGAAGTCTTTCGGAATATATGAAGACCTTCCTGGAGCAGGATTGTATTTGTGTTATCGGTAACACCAATGCAATTGAAAACGAAAAGCAGTTGTTTGACCATGTAGAGCCGTTGTTCCGTTAAAATGTTATCTTTTACAAATTTTTATAAAAAATATAATTAGTACCATAAATTACCTCTTTCTGATGCGTATCTATTACAGAAGCGCCAATCAGAAGGAGGTTTTTTTATGAAAAAGATGTTAAAAGTGAAAAAATGGTTTGCATTAGTGATGTTGGGAGCGATGTTGTGTTCCCTGACTGCTTGTGGAGGTATGAAAACAAGTGACAGTGCTGCAATGGACATAGGTATTGTTAGTCAGTCTTATGCAGAAAGTGAAGGTTATTATGATGACAGTTACACAAACGGCAGTTATGATATGATTGTGGAGGAATCGCTGGATGCAGCGGCACCTCAAAGTGATATGGGAAGCGGAGCGGATGTTACCACCAACCGTAAATTAATCCGTACCGTATCCATGGAAGTGGAAACCGAAAACTTTGAAAGCATGATTATCAATGTAGAAGACAGAGTAAGTGCAATGGGCGGCTACATTGAAAGTGCCTATACATATAACGGCAGTGCATATAGCGGAAGCAGCAGACGTTATGCTGAAATGACCGTCCGTGTTCCTGATGCGGATTTGGAAAGCTTTGTTGACCAGATTGCAGGCTTTTCCAATGTGGTAAGTAAGAGCACCACAACAGAAGATATTACTTTGGAATATGTGGATACCGAAGGCTTAAAGGAAATGTATATTGCAGAAGAAACAAGTCTTTTGGCATTGCTTGAAAAAGCAGAAACCGTTGAAGATATCAGCTATCTTACTTCAAGACTTTCCGAAGTAAGATATAATATCGAAAATCTGGAATCCAGACTTTTAAAATTTGATGATTTGGTAGAATATGCCACCATTCACTTATACATTGAAGAAGTTGAAGTATATACACCGGTTGTAACAGAAGAAAAAACATTCTGGGAAGAAATTTCAGAAGGCTTTAAGGCCAGTGTACAGGATATCTGGCATTCTATCGTAAGATTTGTAAAGAATTTAATCATTGATTTGCCTTATATTATCCGTTTCTTTGTGATTGTTGGTTTAATTATTCTTGCAATCAGGCTGATAATTGTTATAATAAAAAAGGTTATTAAAAACAAAAAAGCAAAGAAAGCCGCGAAACAAAACAGTGCTTTGGGTGATAAGGCGGAAGGTAAAACTGAGGCCGATGCAAAAGCAACACAAACAGAAGGTGTTGCAGCACAGACAACCGAAGCGACCAAAGAGGCTTTAGATAAGGAATAGGGAAACAATGGAGCAGAAAAAGTCAGGGTTTGTAAGTATCATAGGTAGACCGAATGTGGGAAAATCCACATTGATGAATCAGATTATAGGTCAGAAGGTTGCTATTACGTCAAACAAACCGCAGACTACCCGTAACCGTATTCAGACGGTATATACGGATGATACAATGCAGATTGTTTTTGTGGATACTCCCGGTATTCATAAGTCCAAGAATAAATTAGGCGATTATATGGTAAATGCCGCTAAGAGTACCTTAAACGAGGCTGATGTAATTCTTTGGTTGGTGGAACCTACCGATTACATTGGTGCCGGAGAAAAGAGTATTATCGATAACTTAAAACAGGTTCGTACCCCGGTCATTCTTGTCATTAACAAGATTGATACGGTAAAAAAGGAAGAACTGCTTCATATCATCGACACCTATCGTAAAGAATTAAACTTTGCAGAGGTAGTACCGGTATCTGCTCTGAAGGGAAACAATACCGACACTCTTTTAGAATGTATCGGAAAATACTTACCCTACGGTCCCTGGTTTTATGACCCGGACACCTTGACGGACCAGCCGGAACGCCAGATTGTGGCAGAACTGATCCGCGAGAAGGCATTGCGTTGCCTGGAGGATGAAATTCCGCACGGTATAGCGGTTGCCATTGATGTAATGAAATTCAGTAAAAAAATGGCAGAAATAGAAGCAACCATTGTCTGTGAACGCGATTCCCATAAAGGAATCATCATCGGAAAAGGCGGACAGATGTTAAAAAAAATCGGTTCCCTTGCCCGTACAGACATTGAAAGAATGCTTGATATGAAGGTAAACCTTAAGCTATGGGTTAAGGTAAAAAAAGACTGGAGAGACAGTGATTTTATGTTAAAAAATTTTGGCTTCCAGTCAAAAGATTTCGAATAGTTTTATGAAAAAAGCAAACCCTAAGAAGGAAGCCGCGACATTAGCTCGTGGCTTCCTGTGCATGAATGTTTTAGAAGGAGAAAGGCGGGTTTGCTATGAAGAACCAAAGTGATTGGGATACTTTTTATAAAAGCGGAAGAATAGAAGATTATCTTACCTTTTGCAAAAGCAGGGATGAGAAGGAATACAGAGACGACAGAGGTGTAAAATCAGAGCATGCAGAACTTTACGGTGGTTTTAGGACTGGTGCTGAAGGCGGAACCCATCGGGGAATATGACAGAAGGGTAGTGCTTTTAACCAGGGAAAAAGGAAAAATAACGGTGTTTGCCAGAGGGGCAAGAAGACAGAATAACCGTTTTCTTGCCACTACCACACCTTTTTGCTTCGGGGAATTTAAATTGTTCGCCGGACAGAGTTCTTATTCTCTTTCGGAGGCTAATATTACCAATTATTTTGAAGAAGTCCGTTCGGATTTTGAATTGGCATTTTACGGTATGTATTTTTTGGAAATGGCAGATTATTATGCAAGGGAGAATACGGATGAGAAGCAACTTTTAAAACTTTTATACCAGTCATTGACGGCATTGACACACCCGTCCCTGCATCGAGACTTTGTAAAAGTAATTTATGAAACCAAGGCAATTATGCTAAACGGTGAGTATGCGGGAGTTCCCGACAAATCCGGGGATTTAAGCGGGGCAGATCGGGCAATCAGACATTTGTGGGACAGCCCTGCAGAAAAGGTGTATTCTTTTCAAGTCAGTGAAGAAGTATTGAAGGAGCTGATGAAACGAACGGATGCAGTGCGTAAACGTGTCATTGACAGGGAATTTAAAAGTCTGGAAATGCTTGAAACAATAAATGCCGGTGCGGAAGGCGCAGAGTAAATGGAAAAACTACATAAAACTCCAAATAAAATATGGTTAAGGCCGGTGTTTCTGGCTTTTGTGGTGCCTGTGTTGATATTACTGCTTGTATATATCATCAGAGGCGTATTTCCTTTTGGAGATAAAATATATGTGCGTATGGATTTTTATCATCAGTATGCACCTTTTTTAAAGGAATTTTGTAACCGTATCCGTGAAGGAAAAAGCCTTTTATATGCATGGGAATTAGGTCTTGGCACTAATTACTGGGCACATTTTGCTTATTATCTGGCAAGTCCCGTCAATTGGCTTCTTGTGTTGGTTCCGGAGGCTTTCATTATTGAGGCTATGAATGTGAGCATGGTATTTCGTGCCGGAATTGCGGGAGCCTGCTTTGTATATTTCTTAAAAGAAGACCGGAAAGAAAAATTGGAAATGGCGGCCTTCGGTATTTTTTATGCCCTTTCGGGATATTTTCTGGCATATTCCTGCAATATAATATGGATGGACGGTTATGCATTGTTTCCTTTGGTTGCATTGGGCGTTAAAAGGATTGCAACGGGGAAGTCGGCCCGTTTGTATACCATAAGCATGCTGCTTTGTACGTTCAGTAATTTTTATCTTGCGGTTATTATGGGGTTTGCCTGCGTATTATGGTTTGTAATCTGTTTGATTTCCGGACGAAAAAAGACGTTTAAAGCGGTGTTTAAGGCAATTGTGAAGTTTGTTATGTCAACCATTCTTTTTGTATGTATGAGTGGTGTTGTTTTGTTGCCTGTGGCTGCGGCATTGATGAATACGCCGGCAGGAGAGAGTGTTTTTCCGGAAAAAACGGAATTTTATTTTGCATTGTATGAATTGCTTGAACGTATGTGCATGAATACGGATAGTAATTTGAAGGGCTCGGATTTTCCGAATATTTATGCGTCGGTATTGGTGCTTGTATTGCTTCCGTTATATTTTGTAAACAAAAGAATTCGTCTGCGGGATAAAATTGTATACGGCGCAGCGCTTCTTTTTATGCTGGCAAGCTTTGAGATTAACGTATTGGATTATGTATGGCACGGATTGCATTATCCGAACAGTTTTCCTGCAAGGCAGTCATTTTTCTATATTTTTCTTGTACTGGTTATGGGCTATGAGACCTATAACAAGAGAAAGAAACTGTCGCGTCCCGGAATTATCATTTCTTCATTGAGCCTTATGTTGGTAACTGCGCTGGGATGGATTTTCCTTGGAAAAGATAATGATTCCGGCGGTGCGCTCATTTATTTGAGTACCATCATTTATAGTTTGATTTATGCAACCTTATTATTTGGCGAAAAGTATACGCCAAAGAAGTTGTTTTTGATTCTGTTTATGGTATTTTGCTGCCTGGAAGCCGGAGTAAATACCTGTGTATCAGGATTGGATTCCGTAGTTTCGCGAAGTGCATATATGGAAGATGATATAGAAACCGAAGCTTTGCTTGCGGATATTATGCCCGGAGAAAATGAGTTTTACCGTGTGGAAGAACAGGACCGAAAAACCGTAAATGATGCGGCTTGGGACGGATATTACGGGGCTTCCTATTTTTCATCTACCATGCCGGACGGGATTAAGGAATGGTATGATGCTTTTGGACTGCGAAACAGCAGTGTTTCCCACTCCTATGATGGTGCAACGCCCCTTGTAACCTCGCTTTTGGGTGTACGTTACGTTTTTGCGGCAGAGGATGGAGTTTTGCCGGGGAATACTTTTGCCGAGTCAGAAAAGATTGTAGAAAATGAATCCATTTTATTATATGAAAATGAAACCGTATTGCCTCTTGCATATATGGTTGATGAGGTGGTAAAAGATTCTTTTGCCTATAATTACGGAAATCCTTTTACAACCCAGAATGATTATGCAAAGGCGGTTTTGGGTGAACAGGTTTCATTGTTTCGTGCAGTTGCGGTGCAGGAAGAATATGGTTTTCAATTATTTGATGAAGGAGCCGGAGCAGAAAACGGCCTGAACGGAGAGTCTCCGTTAAATCAGCGTTTTATCATTGATATTCCTGCAGGGGAAAATTTGTTTTTGTACGTAACCACCTATATGGAAGCTATCAATGTGGAAATTGTAAATGTAGAAACAGGAGAGGCTTATACCAGGGAATTTGACGATTTAAAATTTAAAAAGATTTTATCGATTGGTGTAGAAGATTATGATCGTAGAATTGTAGTCACTTCAGGAGATGATACTGTTTCGGATATGCACTTTTATGCTTATAAATTGAATGAGGAGATCCTTCTTCAGATTTATGAGGCATTAAGTGCAGATACTATGGCAATTACAAGTTTTTCCGAAACGAAGATTGTAGGAAGTATTGAAGCTGATGCGGACGGAGACTTACTTTTTTCTGTTCCTTATGATGAAGGTTGGACGGTAAAAGTGGACGGGCAAGAGGTTGAAACCTTTGGATGGAAGGATGCATTTCTTGCGATTTCGCTGGAAGCAGGCAGACATGAAATCAGTTTGAATTATTGTCCGGTGGGATTTCGGGAAGGACTTATTCTAAGTCTTGTTGGAGGAATTGTCGGCTTGACAATTTTGGTTGTATCGGGAAATAGAGGAAGAAAAAAGAAAACCTTGAAAAACCCTTAGGACTTGGTTATAATTAGGTACGTGTGCAAGAAAAGAAGATTATATGCTACAAACAGGAAGGAAGAACGTGTATGAAAAAAGCATCGATATGTTTGATGTTGCTTTTGGCAATGTGTCTGTGTGCATGTACGGAGAAAAAGCCCGAAGAAATCGGTTCTACTACAGTATATGTCAAAGATGACGGAAGTATTGCGGCGACTTTTGTGGAAGATTTCAGTCAGCCTTATTATGATATGACGGAATTGCAGACCATGACGGAAGAAGAGATTGCTTCTTATAACGCGGCAAACGGAGAAGGCAGTATTGAAATGACCTTTTTTGAAGTGGAAGGAAATATTGCCAAGATGCAGTTAGTGTTTATAAATGATGATGTGTATGTAGACTTTAATCGTGAAAACGTTTTTGTGGGAACGGTAGCGGAAGCGTTGGAGGCAGGGTATGATTTGAAGGTAAGTCTTACCAATCCTGCGGATGCTTCGGATACAATCGGAGAGCATGAACTGCTTACCATGCAGGATTCCAATATCGTTATTGTGGAGGATGCAGTTCGCGTACGTACAGAGAGTAAGATACTTTATATGAGCAGTGATGCCAAATACATTGATGAATATGAAGTGGACGGATATGATAATCCGGACGCTACGGTAATCATATATTAATCATCAGGGCTGTAAGGATTTGATTATATAATCCGAAGGCTCTGAATACATAATATTTTATAGAGGAGAAATCAAAATGGAAAAGACAATGGACAAAATCGTAACTCTTGCCAAGGCGAGAGGCTTTATCTATCCCGGTTCTGAAATTTACGGTGGTCTGGCAAATACTTGGGATTACGGTAATCTCGGTGTAGAACTGAAGAACAATGTTAAAAAAGCATGGTGGCAGAAGTTTATCGTAGAAAACCCCTACAACGTAGGTGTAGACTGTGCCATTCTTATGAATCCCCAGACTTGGGTTGCTTCAGGACACTTGGGTGGCTTTTCCGATCCTTTGATGGATTGTAAGGAATGTCATGAACGTTTCCGCGCTGATAAGGTAATCGAAGATTTTTGCGCAGAAAAAGGCATTGCTTTGACAGAAGCAGTAGACGCATGGTCACAGGAAAAGATGATGGATTTCATCAAAGAAAATGCCATTCCCTGTCCTACCTGCGGTAAGCACAATTTTACAGATATCCGTCAGTTTAACTTAATGTTTAAGACTTTCCAGGGTGTTACCGAAGATGCTAAGAATACTGTATATTTGCGTCCTGAAACTGCACAGGGTATCTTTGTAAACTTTAAGAATGTACAGAGAACATCAAGAAAGAAAATTCCTTTCGGTAT
>JAZNTK010000094.1:0-7147 GCA_045591685.1 Lachnospiraceae bacterium | reverse complement strand
CGTTTCACCTGAGTAAATGTTTGGTATTAATAAATGGGAGGAAACAAAAACATGAAAAAAAGAATTTTAAGCATGATTCTTGCAACAGCAATGGTAGCAGCAATGTTAGTTGGTTGTGGAGCAAAACAGGAAGCAGCAGCTCCTGCAGCATCTGACGGATTAATCAAAGTTGGTATTATCAACAACGATCCTAACGAATCCGGTTATCGTACAGCTAACGATAAGGATTTAAAGGAAATGTTCACAGAAGCAAACGGTTATGAAGCTTCTTTCGCTTACAGCCTTAAGAACGATGAGCAGATTACAGCAGCTCAGAAGTTCATTCAGGACGGCGTTGACTACTTACTTCTTTCTGCAGCAGACGTATCTGGTTGGGATTCCGTTCTTAAAGATGCACAGGATGCAGGCATCCAGGTTATCTTATTTGACCGTACAATCGATGCAGACGAAAGCCTTTACGTAGCTTCCATCGTTTCTGATATGGCTAAAGAAGGTGAGACAGCTGTTGATTGGTTAAAAGGCCAGAACTTAAGCGAATACAACATCATCCACATTCAGGGTGTTATGGGTTCTGCAGCTCAGATTGGACGTTCAGGCGCTGTTGATGCAGCAGTTGCATCTGACGGATGGAACATCGTAGTTCAGCAGACAGCAGAATGGAATGCTGAAAAAGCTCAGCAGATCGTTCAGTCTGTAATCGACGCAGGTACACCTTTCAACGTAATCTATGCTGAAAACGATGATATGGCTAAGGGTGCTGTAGCAGCTCTTGACAAAGCTAACATCTCTCACGGTGTTAACGGCGACGTAGTTGTTATGGGATTTGACTGCAACAAGTGGGCATTAGAAGAATTATTAGCAGGAAACTGGAACTATGACGGACAGAGTAATCCATTCCAGGCTTCTTACATCGATGAAATCATCAAGACTCTTGAAAGTGGCGGAACAATCGCTGAAAAGACAATCATCATGGATGAAAAGGGATTTGATGCTTCTACAATTACACAGGAAGATGTTGATGCATACGGAATCTAATCGTAATTGGTGATAACATTAATTTAGATGACTAAAAAAGCGCGGCGCAGCGGGACTGAAATTCGGACGCTTGCTCCGCGCTTGTTTTTCGAAAAAGAGCAAGGAGTGAATATACGGTGAAAGATAGAGCTGTATTGGAAATGAAAAACATTCATAAGAGCTTTCCCGGAGTACGTGCCCTTCAGGCGGTGGATTTTACCTTATGTGAAGGTGAAATTCATGCATTAATGGGAGAAAACGGTGCCGGAAAATCCACTTTGATTAAGGTTCTGACCGGTGTTTATGAAAAGGACGAAGGACAGATTTTTATCAAAGGAAAAGAAGGTGCAGTGGCAATCCGTTCGCCACAGGAAGCTCAGAAAAACGGAATCAGTACTGTATATCAGGAAATTACACTTTGTCCGAATCTTACAGTTGCGGAAAATATGTTTATCGGACGTACCAATGATGCAACTATGAATTGGAAAAAGGTTAATGAAGATACGGAAACCATCTTAAAGTCGCTTGATATTCCGGCAACCGCAACACAGCAGTTATCCAACTGTTCTATCGCAGTACAGCAGATGATTGCCATTGCACGTGCGGTGGATATGGAATGTAAAGTGCTTATTTTGGATGAGCCGACATCCTCACTGGATGAGCAGGAAGTTGCAAAATTATTCAAAGTAATGCGCGACTTAAAAGCAAGAGGTGTTGGTATTATTTTTGTAACCCATTTTCTTGACCAGGTATATCAGGTCTGCGACAAAATTACGGTTTTGCGCGATGGTCAGTTGGTGGGTGAATATGAAATTAAAGACCTTCCGAGAGTCCAGCTTGTAGCGAAAATGCTCGGAAAGGAATTGGATGATATGTCCGAAATTAAAGGTGAGCAGTCGACATATCAGGAAGAAGATGCGGCAACGGCCGTATTTGAAGCAGAGGGATTATTCAGTGATGCGGGAATCAAACCGTTTGACTTCCATATCAACAAGGGTGAAGTGAACGGATTTACCGGTTTGCTCGGCTCAGGCCGAAGCGAATGTGTACGTGCCATCTTTGGTGCGGACAGAGTTCTTGGCGGAACAGTGAAAAAGAATGGAAAGACGATTAAGATCCAGAAACCGATTGATGCCATGAGACAGGGGATCGCATATCTTCCGGAAGACCGAAAAGTAGACGGTATTGTCGGAGATTTATCCGTTCGCGATAACATTATTTTGGCAACACAGGTATTAAAGGGATTCTTTAAACCGTTTTCAAAAGCAGAAGCAATTAAATTTGCGGATGAATATATTAAATTGTTAGAAATCAAAACGGCATCAACAGAAACGCCGATTAAGTCATTATCAGGCGGTAACCAGCAGAAAGTTATTCTTGCACGCTGGCTTTTGACTCATCCGGAATATCTGATTCTGGACGAGCCGACAAGAGGTATCGATGTGGGTACCAAGATTGAAATCCAGAAGTTAGTGCTTAAACTGGCTTCAGAAGGTATGAGCGTTACCTTTATTTCTTCCGAATTGGATGAAATGCTCCGTACCTGCTCCCGTCTGGTAGTTATGCGTGACCGTAAAGTGGTTGGTGAACTTTCCGGAGAAGATTTGACACAGAGTAAGGTTATGGGAACCATTGCCGGAGGTGAAAAATAATGCAGAAAAAATTTAAGTTAGGTGAATTTTTCGGAGGATTATTAAGACAGCAGTTATTTATTCCGGTAGCGGCATTATTGATCCTTGCGGTTTTCAACTTTGTTGCAGACCCATCCTTCTTTAAAATCACATTAGGATATAACAGTGAAGGATTTCCTGTTCTTTCAGGTTATCTGATGACGATTTTGGATTACGGTTCCGAACTTGCGATTCTTGCAATCGGTATGACCCTGGTAACGGCTGCGACAGGCGGTCAGGATATCTCTGTCGGTGCTGCTATTGCGATTGCGGGTAGTGTGATTCTTAGAATTCTTTGCGGTAATCCGAATGACCAGTTGGAAACATTACAGGCCCCGATTATTGTAGCCTTTTTGGTGGCTTGCGTAGTGGCTATGATTTTTGGCGCATTCAACGGTGCATTGGTAGCGTATTTTAAAATCCAGCCGATGGTAGCGACCCTGATTCTTTATACGGCAGGACGTTCCATTGCGGCATGGATTAACAACAATACTCTTCCGATTGTTTCGGATAAATCTTTTACATACATCGGTGGATTTATTCCGGGGATACCTGTGCCGACACCGTTTTTTGTGGCGGTAGCATGTATGATAGTGATTGCACTTGTTCTTCGTTTTACAAATTTAAGACTGTATACACAGGCAGTCGGTATTAATGAGAATTCTTCAAGATTAAATGGTTTGAATCCTACATTTATCAAGTTTTTATCATTTATTATTTTGGGACTTTGCGTAGCGGTTGTAGGGTTAATTAAGGTAAGCCGTTTGTCTACAATCAACTATTCTGTTGTTGCAAAAGACATAGAAATGGATGCGATTCTTGCTGTTGCGCTTGGCGGTAACGCACTTTCCGGCGGTAAGTTTAACATGACAGCATCCATCCTTGGTGCATATGTAATCCAGTTCCTTACAACAACTCTTTATAAGTTTAATGTGCAAGCAGATGCCCTCCCGGCATATAAAGCGGTTGTTGTAATCGTGCTGGTAGTGATGAGTGCACCTGCAGTAAAAGATAAAATTGCATCCATCAGCAAGAAAATGAAAACAAAATCACAGGTAAAGGAGGTTGCTTAATATGTTAAAAAACAAAAAAGTATCGGCAGACTCCGCTAAAAAACTTGGCAAAATCAAGAATATGACAGATACCAATCTGTTACTTACCATTACGATTATCATTTTCTTTGCAATGTATATCGGAGCAATTGTCTTTCAGGGTAAAGGATTTTTAAAACCGCAGACATTTTTTAATATTTTAAATGCCAATGCGGCGCTCATTATTGCTGCATGCGGTATGAGTATCGTAATGATTACCGGCGGAATTGATATTTCCGTTGGTGGTGTAGCGGCACTTGTCAGTATGTGCTGTGCGGTTTATCTCGACTTCCATGGTGGAAGTGTAATAGGAGCAATTGCCATTTCCGTTGGAATAGGCTTGTTATTTGGACTTATACAGGGGTATCTGGTGGCTTATCTGGAGATTCAGCCTTTTATTGTAACCCTGGCGGGTATGTTTTTTGCCCGAGGTATGACAACGATTGTTAACTCCACACCGTTTAACGTGGAAAATGAGGCATTTGTTGCCATGAAAGATACACGTATCGTGGTACCTTTTATGGGTTCGGTAAACAAAGCCGGCAAATACGTGGACGCTTATATACAGATTGGTGTTGTTGTGGCGTTGCTTGTCGTTCTTATTTTCTTCTGTGTGCTCAGATGGACTAAACTGGGTCGCGCTTTTTACGCAGTCGGCGGTAATTCACAGAGTGCATTAATGCTTGGTATTAATGTCAAAAGAACAAAATTTTTATCCCACTTAATCTGCAGTATTCTTGCAGGTATCGGTGGATTTGTATACTTCCTGTATGTTGGTTCCGGTTCGCCGTCACATGCAAGCGGTATGGAAATGAATGCGATTGCATCATCCATTATCGGCGGAACCATGCTAACAGGTGGTGTGGGTAATCTTGTGGGAACATTCTTTGGAGTGTTATCCCTTGCAACGATTCAGAATATCGTTTCTTCCGCAGGTCTGGATCAGGCTTGGTGGACAGGAATCACGATTGCGGCAATGCTTTGCCTATTCCTGATTATTCAGAGCGTGGTTATGGCACGTAAGAAGAAGGCGGTTAAATAAAAGCAGTTTGATTTAAAAAGCAGGGCTGCGATATTGCAGCCCTTTTTCAGATTAGATATTGGTGGATATTATGAAAAAAATAAAGGAAAAGACAAGTAAAGTAAAAAAAATAAAGAACCGTAAAGGCGGAAAAATCAGCTTGTTTACCATGCTTGCCATGCTTTCCGTAATTCCGCTGGTGCTATCGGTTGCTGTTATCAGCGTTATATCATGTAATCTCACGAAATCTAATATGGAGGAAGCGGCAAAACAAAAACTTCAGATTGTTGCCAATAACCTGGCCAGCCACTGTTATGAAAATGAAATTAACGTAATTAATGTTACGGAATACTATGATTATATTGACAGTTTAAAAGATCAGGGTATTGAAATGGCAATTATTTTGGAAGGATCACCATGCAATACCTCCATTAAAAATGAAAATGATTTTCGAATCAGGGAAATTAACTTCAAAATTGACGTTCTTGCAGAAAGGGAAAATCTTAAGGACGGATATTTTGAGGATAATGTAATTATTGAAGAAAAGCCTTATTATGCATATTGCATGCCGATTGAAGTAAACGGAGAAATTACAGGTATCGCTTTTGCAGGAGAACTGCAGGAAAGTGTTACCAATCAGATTAACAGCATTGTTAAAACATTTGTTGCTGTTGCAATTGTTTTGGTTGTTGTTTGTTCCGTATTAGCAATTCTTTTCGGAAGAGGATTACTTAAGTCATTCAAATCGGTTCAGAATAGTATCGGCGAATTGGCACAAGGTAGTCTTAAGAAGCAGAATACACGTAAGAGTATGATTAAGGAAATGAGTAATCTGTTGGGAGCAACCGACCACATGCAGGAAAATCTTTCCGAGACCATTGGTAAGGTAAAAGATAACTCGGTAAAACTTGCAGAAGACATTTCAGAGGTAACGCAGTTAAGTCAGAGCAGTGCAAGCAGAGCAATGCAGATTACGACGGCTATGGAGGATTTATCTTCCACAACACTCGGAATGACAGAGAATGTACAGGATATCAGCAGACAGATGTTGGAAATCGGTAACTGTGTAAATGACATTTCCGAAAATGTAGAGCATTTATATAAGAGTTCGGAAGCAATTCTTAAGACAAATGACGAAGCAAAGACTGACATGGATGTTATTATGGAAAACAGTAAAAAGTCGGTAAGTGCAGTGAATGATATTACAGAGCAGATTAACCAGACCAACGATTCCATTGCGGAAATCGACCAGGCTGTACAGTTAATTCTTAGTATTTCACAGCAGACGAATTTGTTAAGTTTGAATGCGTCCATTGAAGCGGCAAGAGCAGGTGCACACGGAAGAGGATTTGCGGTTGTTGCTGAGGAAATCCGCAATCTGGCCGAGCAGAGTGCCGAAGGCGCTGAAATGATTAAGAACCTGGCAGGGACCATTACTGAGAAATCACAGAAATCCGTAGAATTGGCAGACAGCGTTAATAAGTTGATTCTTTTGGAACAGGATGGTATTACCAAAACCCAGAAAAAATACGAAGAACTCAGTCATGAGATTGACCAGTCGGTGGTTGAAATAAAGTCCATAGCCGATAAAACGGACAATCTTACCGATTATAAGGAAAAAGTTATCGAAAATGTACAGGATTTAAGTGCAATCAGCGAGGAAACAGCTGCAAGTAGTCAGGAAGTCTGTGCAAATGTAGATGAAATTATTTCTGAAGTACAGAAGGTTAATGTAAATTGTGAAATTATGAATGATATGGCAAAGGAATTGGATGAAGCCGTGTCATATTTTCGAAATTAATTATATAGCACTTATATCCTCATCAAGGAATAAGGTAGAACCCTCTGATAGGGCAGCCGCATTTAATCCGTGCGGCTGCTTCTTTTTGGCAAAAATTATATAACCGGCAAAGAACATTTGTTCTGTACAATTTAAAATCTTTTTGGTATACTGTATGTGGTTTGACAGATGAAATAGTGAAAAAGAAAAGGAGATTGTCGTGGATAAATTTATTTTACATTCCGAATACGCTCCTACAGGCGACCAGCCGCAGGCGATTGCCGAATTGGTTGAAGGTTTTAAGGAAGGGAACCAGTTTCAGACACTCCTTGGTGTTACTGGCTCCGGTAAGACCTTTACCATGGCCAATATTATTGCGGCTCTTAATAAACCTACGCTTATTATTTCACACAATAAGACTCTTGCAGGACAGTTGTATGGGGAGTTCAAGGAATTCTTTCCTGAGAATGCGGTAGAGTATTTTGTGTCCTATTATGATTATTACCAGCCGGAAGCATATATCCCCTCTTCAGACACCTATATCGAGAAGGACTCATCAATAAACGATGAG
>JAZNTK010000093.1:0-7440 GCA_045591685.1 Lachnospiraceae bacterium | reverse complement strand
TATAGTTAGTGGTTCAAGCCTTGAGAGCATTATTGTTCTTTTGAGCACAATTGAGCACAAAAAGAACTATGCGATACTAGAAACTCCCATTTTATGGTGTTTTTTAAGTGAGAAAGTTGGTTCAAATCCCTCTTTCTCCGTGAAGATTAAGCGAAAGTTCAGATGGACTTTCGCTTTTTTGTATATAGGAAAATTGTTATAATAAATCATAAAAAAGAGATAGTATGCCGAACCGAAACGTAGTAATATAATTACAAATGAAGAAAGGAGTATAAGAATGAATACAGAGCATTTATTATTATGTATCTTTCCTGCAATTGTACTGGTTTTTATGCTGATAAAAGTAAAAATTGCGCCCAAAGGTTCGTTTCATGAAGACTTTCTTTCTTTACAGCAAAGTAAAGTTCTGCAGGGTATTACTGCGATAAGCATTGTATTTCATCATCTGTCACAATACATAACTGCCTACGGAAGTAATTGGAAGGGACCGATTACGATATACAGTTCCATGGGTATTCTTTTTACGACGATATTCTTTTTCTGTTCCGGTTTCGGATTAATGACAAGTTTCCAAACCAAGCCGGACTACTTAAAAAAATTTATAAAGAAAAGAATGCCGGCGGTTTTGATTCCGTTTTTGATTTCCAATATTATATATTTCTTTTTTGTAGGTGTTTATTTTGACAGGGTAGACAGTGTGATTGACAGTCTTGCCTGCATTATAGGTATCCGTCTGCTTAATACCAATACCTGGTTCCTGGTTGAAATTATGATTCTCTACCTGGCATTTTATTTTACGCACCGTTTCATTAAGAAGCCGCGTAAAGCAATGGCAGTTTTATCGGCTATCGTTGGTGTCATGATGATAGGAAGCTTACTTCTTTGCCATGATAACAGTGAAAAAGGCGGGCACTGGTTCATGGGTGAATGGTGGTATAATACCACGATTTTCTTCCTTGTTGGTATGTACACTGCCCGTTATTATAAGAAAATAACTGCTTTTTGCAAGAAGCATTACAAGTGGCTTCTGCCGGTATCGATAGTGGTATTTCTTCTGACATTTGGCTTGGAAGAGGTGGTATTGAATTTATTCGGATATTACAAGGAGTGGGAAGGTCATCTCGGATACGGAGCCAAGTTAGTTACTTTATTGGCACAGATTCTGGCATCCGCGGCATGGTTGGCAATGGTTCTTCTTATTTGTATGAAAGTACGGTTCCGGAATAAACTATTAATCCTTTTAGGTAAAATCAGTCTGGAGATATACATTATCCACGAATTATTTAGGTCACATCTGGTATATAACTATGAAAGATCGGATGTAGTACTTTTCCTTTGGGTACTGGTTTGCTCCATTGCAGTGGCAATTCCCCTGCACTTACTTCATCAACCCTTGATTCGTTGGATTTCCGGGCCGAAAAAAGAGATTCCGGAAGAGGAGAAAACGCCGGAGAGAAAGATAAAAGAAGCGCAAATTCGTAAGCGTAATCGTACAATTGCCATATGCTCGATTTTGGTAGGTATTGTTGTAACCATTTTTGTGATAAAAGAATTGTATGTTATGTATGTACAGCCCAAGATTTATTATGAAGAGGAATTGCAGTTGCTGGCAGAAGCAGAAGTTGGAGACACCATTCCTTTCGGCACGATGAATACAGATTATATTAAAAGCGGTGATGAGCGTATTCTTTGGTACGTAGCAGGGCGTCAAGGTGATAAGGTCCTTCTGGTAAGTGTGTCAATTCTTGCACCGGGAGAGTTCCACAATGTATATGAAGAAAACAACTGGGCAAATTGCAGTTTAAGGGAAGAGTTAAACGGAACCTGTTATGAGGACTATATCAATGACTATGAAAAGGGACTGGTAATCGAGACCGATGTTTTCACTATGGACAATGAGGTATATGGAACGGTAGGAGGAAGAACCGTACAGGATTATATATTCATCCTTTCCGCAGAGGAGGTTGAGTTGTATTTTCCGAATCCGGAAGACCGTTATATGCAGGCTACGCAGGCGGCAGCCAGAGACGGCGTAAATGTGGATGTGAATGACGGATACAATCATGCAACCCGAGATGACAACACCTGGTGGTGGCTTCGTACTATGGGTGAAGACGGTAAAAAGACCGCTGTTGTAAATCAGGAAGGTATTATTGATTTGGAAGGCAGGTCTTCTACCACAGGAACCGGCGGAATTAGGCCCGCGATGTGGGTAAGTTGCGTAGAGATTTCAGAGTAAATAAAGGGTGCCATATTTTGGCACCCTTTTCTTTATGACATTTCAAGCATTGCATCAATGCATTTCTTCGCTTTTTCTCTTGTTTCATCGCTTAAGGTGATTTCTTCACCGGCCTCTCCGATCAGACAATTATATACATCCATTAAAGTGGTTAACTTCATATCATGGCAGATACAATCTTTAGATAAAGCGTAGAATTTCTTGTCCGGATGTTCAAATTGCAGGTGTTGAACAATGCTGGTATCGGTACCGATGATGAATTCTTTACACTCACTGTTTGCGGCAAATTTCATAATACCTGTAGTACTGCCGGCATAATCGGCAAGGGCAGTGACTTCTTTTTTACACTCGGGATGTACCAGAACCGGTGCACCCGGGTGAGCCGCTCTTGCCTTAGCAACATCTTCCGGTGTAATTCTCATATGTACGGGACAGCCGCCTTTTATGAAGTGAAATTTCTTTTCGGGTACCTGCTTTTCTATCCACGAGCCCAAGTTGCAGTCAGGAATGAAAAGAATTTCCTCGTTGGGGAGATTTTTTACAATATTCAAAGCAGAAGCAGAAGTTACGCAGACATCACACTCGGTTTTTAATTCCGAAGTGGTGTTGATGTAGGCAACAACAGCTGCATTCGGATACCGGGTCTTAATTTCTTTTAATTCTTCCACGGTGAGCTGTTCTGCCATGGGACAGCCTGCATCGGGGTGGGAGAGGATGACTTTTTTATCCGGAGATAAAATCTTTGCTGTTTCTGCCATAAAACGTACGCCGCACATTAAGAGATTCTGTTGGGGCACGGTCTGGGCCTGTTGGCTTAAACCAAAGGAATCCCCGATAAAATCAGCCACTTCCAGAATATCCTGGGTCTGATAAGCGTGGGCTAAAATGCACACGTCCTTTTCTTTTTTTAACTGAATAATTGCTTCCTGTAAATCTTTGGTATTATACATAAGAATCTCCACTCTGCTGAAGTTCAGCGGTATAAGTAATATAAAAGCATTGATTTTTAGTTGATTTCATGCTCTTTGATTGATGTTATTATACGTTGTATATGTAAAAGTGTCAAGACATATGTTGACAGGTGTCTTGACACATGTTATGATAGCCTCGAAGCATAGGAAAGCTTTTATATCGGACAAGGTCTGATATATTGCAATATAACTTGATACATATTTTGATAAAATCAGGTGGAGGACACACATATGAGAAAATGTGATGTTTTAATCGTGGGAACCGGATGCGCAGGTCTGTATTGTGCATTAAACCTTCCCCGCGACAAGAAAATTATTATGCTGACCAAGGCCAAAGTGGAGGAATGTGACTCTTACCTTGCCCAGGGAGGTATCTGCGTTCAGCATGATGAGAATGATTTTGAGCCTTTTATGGAAGATACGCTGAAAGCGGGCCATTATGAGAACACCCGCGAAAGCGTGGAAATTATGATTTCCCATTCAAGGGATACCATCAATGATTTGCTGGATTACGGCGTGCGTTTCTGCCGCACTAAGGACGGTGAGTTGAAGTATACCCGCGAGGGCGGTCACGGCAAGCATCGAATTCTGCATCATAAGGATATTACCGGGGAGGAAATCACCAGTACACTTTATGCAAGGGTAAAAGAACTTGATAATGTGGAGATTCTGGAGCACACCACAATGGTAGACTTAATTGCGATTGACGGCGAGGCAGGTGTGGACGAGAGAGCCAAGAGATTTCCGGAAGGAACTTTGGCGGCCAAGGCAGCAGCGAAAGAATTCTTACGTAATAAAACCGGCGAGTGCTTTGGTGTTGTGATTCGTAAGGAAGACGACAGTTTAGATGCTGTTTATGCAGATGTAACCGTGCTTGCAACCGGTGGCGTAGGCGGCTTGTATCGTTACTCTACCAATTACCGTCATTTAACAGGTGATGGTGTAGCTTTGGCGTTACGTCATGGCATTGCTACAAGAGACGTAGATTATGTACAGATTCACCCCACAACCTTTTACAGTGAAAATATTGAAGACAGAAGCTTCTTGATTTCTGAGTCCGTAAGAGGTGAGGGTGCCAAATTATATAATAAAAATATGGAGCGCTTTGTAAACGAACTGATTCCCAGAGATAAGCTGACTGCGGCAATCCGGGAGCAGATGGAGAAAGACGGAACAGAGCACGTGTGGGAAGATATGCGTACCATTCCTATGGATGAGTTACTTTCCCACTTCCCGAATATTTTAGAATATTGTAAGGATCACGGCTACGATGCAACGAAAGAATGTATTCCCGTAGTTCCCGCCCAGCACTATTTTATGGGTGGTGTGAAGGTGGATAAGAACAGCCAGACTTCCATGGACAGACTTTATGCCATCGGCGAAACCGCCTGCAACGGTGTTCACGGCAAGAACCGTCTTGCCAGCAACTCTCTTTTAGAGAGCCTTGTATTCGGCAAAGTAGCGGCACAGGACCTTATAAAATATGAGCCCTTGGATATGGACGAGGATTTTGAAGACAGTATGGAAACCAAGGTAAGAACCAAGACCAACAAGGAAGGTCAGGTAGTAGTAACCAGGGAATTTACATATCTTACCCCGGATTACAGTAAATACGAAGATATCGAGAAGTGGAATGAAGAGAACCACCAACTCGTTTTAGATGAAATTAACAGGAGGAATTAACAATGTTTGATCAGGCAACTATGAAATTGAAAGTAGATCCCTTAATTATGAGCGCTTTGGAGGAGGATATCACAAGTGAAGACGTATCCACCAACAGCGTAATGCAGACTGCAACAATGGGTGAAGTAGACTTAATATGTAAGGAAGATGGTATTCTCTGCGGTGTGCAGGTATTTTCCCGCGTGTTCACACTTTTAGATGAAAAAACAGAAGTAGAATTGTATGTGGAAGACGGCGAAGCAATCACCAAGGGCCAGTTAATCGGTAAAATCCGCGGTGACATTAGAGTTCTTTTATCAGGTGAAAGAACCGCACTTAACTACTTGCAGAGAATGAGTGGTGTGGCAACTTATACCTCTAAAATGGTGAAAATGTTGGAAGGAACAGGAATCAAGCTTCTTGATACCCGTAAAACAACCCCTAACAACCGTATTTTCGAGAAATATTCTGTACGCGTGGGTGGCGGTAACAACCACAGATACAACTTATCTGACGGTGTTCTCTTAAAAGATAACCATATCGGGGCAGCAGGCGGTGTCAAAGAAGCCGTAGCTATGGCGAAGGCATACGCACCCTTCGTTCGTAAGATTGAAGTAGAAGTAGAAACCTTTGACCAGGTAAAAGAAGCAGTTGAGGCAGGTGCTCACATCATCATGCTTGATAATATGAGCACTGAGCAGTTAAAAGAAGCCATCGACTACATCGACCATAGAGCAGAAGTGGAAGTTTCCGGTAACGTAACCGCAGAAAACATCGCAAGATTAAAAGGTTTGGGCGTTGACTACGTATCAAGCGGTGCTTTGACTCACTCTTCACCGATTCTTGATTTGTCTTTGAAGAATTTACATGCGGTATAAGAAGAGTAGGTAAAAGTGCAATCTATGCAGGGGAAGGAATGGTCCCTATGCAACGCAGATGTATTTGAAATTGAGTGTAAATGGAGAAAAAACTATGAACGCAGAAACAAGAAGAAAGGAAATAGTAGACTGTCTTAAAAAATCCGTAAGCCCTGTTTCCGCTTCCCGTCTTGCTGAGCAATTTGACGTGAGCAGACAGGTGATTGTGCAGGATATTGCGATTATCCGTGCTACCGGTGTGCCCGTAGCTTCTCTTGCAAGAGGCTATGTCATCGATAAGCAGGACGTCTGCAAAAGGGTTTTTAAGGTACAGCATACAGACGAAGAGGTTGAGAAAGAGCTGAATCTGATTGTAGACCTGGGCGGAATTGTAGATGATGTCTTTGTCTACCATAAGGTCTATGGCCTGGTTCGCGGCGAGATGGGCATTAAGTCCCGTTTGAATGTGCAACAGTTCTTGGACGATATCGCATCGGGCAAGTCCAGCCTTCTTAAGAATGTCACTTCGGGTTATCACTATCATACGATTCTTGCGGATAGTGAAGAAACCTTGGATTTGATTGAAAAGAATCTAAAAGAAAACGGATTTTTGGCGCCGCTTCAGGAGTATGAACCAAGCGGAGTGCAGTAAAATTGGTTATAAATATTATAAGAGCCACCAATATGTAGTTGGTGGCTCTTATTTTTTTCGCAAATCTTCCAAAATCATCCACAATTTACTGTATATTTGTCACAAAACTGAAAGAATTTGAAAGAAAGTGAAAGAAAATGAAAGATTCGGTGTTGACAAATCCAATTTTTTATGGCATTATACAATCATAAACAATCAAAATCTTCCAAAAACATTCAGACGTGAATGGGAAGATATATAAAATGGAGGCCGGCCATGCTTACAGAAGATCGTTATTCAAGTATTTTAGAAATTGTCAATCGACAGGGAAGTGCAACACTGACAGAATTGTGTACGATGTTAGACACTTCCGAATCCACAATCAGACGCGACTTGATTTATTTAGATGAAAAAGGAGCGTTGATTAAGGTCAGAGGCGGTGCAAGATCCAATACGGACAACACATTTGCCATGACAGAACGCAACGTAGATGAGAAAGAGAAGCTTTTTGCAGAAGAAAAAGAAGCAATCGCGAAATATGCAGCTTCCTTAATCGAAGACGGCGACTTTATCTATATGGACGCCGGAACAACAACCGAAAAAATGATTCCTTACATACCCAAGGTGGATGCAACTTTTGTGACCAACGGTTTTATCCACGCAAAGAAATTAGCGCTGAAAGGTTTTAAAGTATTTGTTCCCGCAGGTGAGGTAAAAGGCACCACGGAAGCCTTAGTCGGAGCGGCTTGTGTACTTTCCTTAAGCGAATACAATTTTACCAAGAGTTTTCTTGGCGTAAACGGTATCTCTTTTAACGCAGGACTTACAACTCCCGATAAAAGAGAAGCGGAAGTGAAGAAGGCGGCAGTGAAGCACAGCCGCGAAGTGTTCTTCCTTGCAGACCATTCTAAATTTGACAGAATTACAGCAATTACCTTCGCTCCTTTGTCAGAAGGTAAAATCATTACAGATAAATTGGAAAATAAGAAATATCAGACGGAGGCATCCGTGAAGGAGGTTTTATAAGATGATATACACAGTTACTTTCAATCCTGCCATTGATTACGTGGTAAGAACCGG
>JAZNTK010000092.1:0-18817 GCA_045591685.1 Lachnospiraceae bacterium | reverse complement strand
AATCGTTATCGTTATTGTGATAGGTTATTTATTTTTTGCGCAAATAAATGACTTTATCATAATATACAAAAAAGGAGGCGATAAATGAGATGATGTTCAGGGTTACGGATTAGGGTACCGTGACTCTATAAGGATTACGATATTTTAGGGAAGCGCAAATAAAGGGTAAATTTGCGTAAAAGGCTGGACTTAGTTTTTACTAAGTCCAGTTTTTTTGTAAAAATCAAGAAAAATGTAACAAAATCAAGATTTAGATTCGTTACGGTTATTAAAAACAAAGGAGGTCTTCTTTTATGAAGAAATTTAAATTATTTGTTACAGGAGTTGTTGTAAGCATTTGTGTTTTATTTGGCGGATTATCCATGCCAATCACATGTCATGCAGCTGGAACTACACAGGTTGAACCAAGGATGGTATATATTGCAGGATATAGTACTGATTTAAGTATTTCAAGTACGGGAGTAGCATCTGTTTCTGGATTGGTAAGAGGGAAAGCAGGCGTAACCAGTACATATGTAAAGGTGACATTACAGTTAAGTGTATCAGGTAATTGGGTAGACGTGAAAACATGGGAAGATTCAAGTAATAATATTGATGCTACTGTTGCAGATACCTATCAGTTATTTACAAGGGGGACATATCGTACCGTAATGGTGTGTCGCGCAAATAATGAAGAGAAGGAAGCGATTTCTGCGTATAGAACATTTTAAAATAAAAATAAAATAACATACAAACAACAACTGGTAACGAAAAACTGCAGTTCAATATTGAACTGCAGTTTTTCATATTATCAAATATTTTTAATTCTATTTTTTATAATGTTGCACCAAAGTCAGATACAATTACCTGGCCTGTAATAGCTCTGGATTCATCACTTGCCAAGAAGAGTAAGATGTTAGCTACATCAATAGGCATACAAGGCTGTACACTTAAGTTCATGTGTTTGTTCATCTGGCCCATCATATTAGGATTCAAAGAAGCGGGATCTGTGTGCATTGTCATCGGTGTTACGATGGTACTGGGGTTAACAGAGTTGCAACGGATACCGGTTCCGGTAAAACGTAATGCAGTATGTTTGGTTAAACCGATAACAGCAGCCTTACTTGTTACATAAGCAGCACCGCCTGTACCGAAATGACCTGCTACGGAATCTAAGTTGATGATAGAACCGGAATTGTTCTTCATCATTTCTTTTACAACTGCACGTGTGCAGTATAAGCAACCTTTGGTATTTACGCCGAGTACTTTTTCTAAGTCTTCTTCTGTGAAGCATTCAATAGGCTTTAAGCCTTCTTCAAGAACGCCTGCGTTATTAACGAGGATATCAATCTTGCCGAATTTCTCTACTGTTTTTGCAACAAGATTTTCAACATCTTCTACCTTGGAAACATCGGTAGGTACTGTAAGAACTTCGCCACCTGCTTCTGTAATTTTAGCAGCTACTTCTTCTAACTGAGGTAAGCGGCGTGCACTGATTACAACCTTAGCTCCTTCTTTGGCAAATAACTCTGCAGTTGCTGCACCAACGCCTGAATTACCTCCTGTAATAATCGCTACTTTTCCGTCTAAACGACCCATAAGTTTGTCCTCCCAATATTTTATATAAATTGTATGTACCCCATACAATTTTATTATAAAACTCGATTGCATTACAGTCAACTAAGGGATGACAAATACAGATTAATAAGATAAAAATATGATTATATAAATATGAGTTAAATTAATTTAGATGTAAATGATTTGTTTTAGACTTATGTAAGTATTTCTTTCCAATTTCTTTTTTTGTAACCGATTCGAAAGACTACGACAATATGTAGAATTTCAATAACTGTATAAAAAGCATAGTGCAATCCGATAATCATTCATTGGCATGATACCTCGTTTCCAATTCGTCAAAGAGTTCGTCAAAATCGATGAGATTGTTATTTGCCGCATCTTGCAAACCTTCATTGACAAAATTACGAATTTCCATTCTTGCAATTTCTTCTGTAGAATAGTTGAGTTTTGCTTCCATAGTTTTACCTCCTGTTCATTTAGTAAAGCCATCATATCACGAAGACTATATTTCCACAATGGATAATTTGCACAAAAAACAGGTCCCCTTACGAGGACCTGCTCATAGCATATACTATGTATTTGTACAACCTAAATTACTCAGCCTTTTCATCTTTGCTCGGCTTTCTTACGAAGATGAAGCTCATAAGCAATGCCACGATGTAAAGTGCAATTGTAACATACAGCACTGTCTGGTAACCTACAGGGTTTACCATGTTGCCACCGATTTCAACTTCTTCACCGAAGTGATTTACAATCCAGTTTGCAAGCTGGTTACCGCTAAGACCTGCAAATGCCCATGCGGATAATGTAATACCGTGGAGTGCGGAAATGCTACCCATACCATACTGGTCTGAAAGAAGAGTAGGTACGTTGGAGAAACCGCCGCCGTAGCCTGCGTTTACAATCATAATCAATGTAAGTACCAATACAGCAAGGATAATACTGTTTGCACCGTTTAAGATACCGTTGGTTAAAATTACAACACCTGTCAATGCGATAGAAGCAATGAAGATAATCTTGTAAATGGTATTACGGCCTTTCATTTTATCAGCCCATGCAGATAAACCTAAACGGCCTGCTGCATTGAAGATAGCAGATACGGTTGAGATAATACCTACGAATGCACCTAAACCGATACATTTTACAATCATCTTTTCCTGAGAAATCAATGCAAGACCACAAGTGATGTTAATATAAAACATTACCCAGATACCGATATAGTTGGTAAGAGGTTTTGTTTTGATAACAGACCAGATGCCCTGACCTTTTTCTTTCTTCTGGGGTTCGTGCCAACCTTCGGGTTTCTTTAAAAGAAGGTGACCAACAAACATCATTACAAAATAAACTGCTGCAAGAATGTAGAACATCTTGTAGATGCCGCCTTCTCCAAGACCTTCAAGCATCCACTGCATAATGGGGCTTGCGATTGCCTTTGCTGCACCGAAACCTGCTACTGCAAGACCGGTAGCAAGACCTTTACGATCCTGGAACCAAAGCATAAGTGTCTTAACGGGAGATAAGTAACCGGTACCAAGACCGATACCCATAATCAAACCGTAGCATACATAAATACCGATTAATGCAAGAACGTTTCCGGGGTTGTTACCACCGAACCAAATAAAGAAACCTGTACCTGCCATACCTGCTGCGAAGCAGATAGTAGCGATTAAGGAAGACTTGTGAATGTCTTTTTCTACTACGTTACCAAGGAATGCAGCTGACATACCTAAGAAGAAGATAGCGAAGCTGAATGCCCATTCGGTAGCGCCTTTGCTAAAGCCGATGTGATCGGCAATTTCCTGACTGAAGATTGACCAGCAGTAAACGGTACCGATACTGCAGTGAAGCAATAATGCAGGAATTGCTGCACGGATCCACTTGTTAGTACGCCAACCACCGGTTTTCTTTTCTGAGTTGCTCATAATTCATGCGTCCTTTCCGATTCTTTTTTCTTTTTTTATGTAAAAATCACGCTATTCCTATATTATCACACTAAAATCACAATTACAAGAATGAAACAAGGAAAAAAGCCCTGCAAAAGTGTGTCTTTCGCAGGACTTTTTGTTACAGTAATTTAGTTAATTTATCAAAAATGGATTCGTAGTGTTTACCGCTGATGCCAAAATCCTTTTCCTTATAGTTCCAAACGGAACGTGCAATTTTGTACTCTTCAAATACTGCGTTGATATCTTCAAACCAGCGAAGTAACATTTCCGGTGCTACCCTGTCAATCATTCCGTACTCGCCGCAGTAGAGAGGTACATTATATTTTTCTGCGACCTCAATGGCTTCAATGAAGAATTCGCGGAAGAAATCTTTGCCTTTTATATCTTTATCCATATGACTGATTGGATAGGCAAAGAAAGGGTCTATTACGCTTTCGGTGGCTTCCATGTATTCGCTTACGGTTTTGGGATATCCGATGCGGTAATCCTCCGGCATATTTTCAATCCAGTAAGCACCCTGATGGGTAAAAATCAAAGGTTCGTAGCAGTGGAAGGTAAACACAATGCGCTCATCATAGGGAGCATCTAATTCTTTTACCGATACGACGCTGTTATTTCTGGTCCCGCCAACAATAATCCAGGAATCAGGAGTGATTTCACGGATTGCCTCGATGGTACGGCGCACAATAGCATTCCACTTTACGGCTACTTCCGGGTCAACTACTTCATTTAAAATTTCCAAGGCTACGCGGTCCGGATGATTTCCGTAGCGTGTGGCAAGAACTTTCCAAAGATTGATAAAACGTTCCTGAAGTGCCGCATCGTCAAAGAAGCTACTGGAATATTCTGCGTCATCAAATACATAACCGGCAGCTTTGTGAAGGTCTAAAACCACGTTTAAGCCATTGTTTAAGCACCAGTCAATGCCTTTGCGGATATAAGTATGGCCGTCCTCCAGAATGTTTCCCTGCTCATCTTCAATCAGCTCAAAATCTACGGGAATACGGATGTGGTCCACTCCCATCTCTTTTATGGCAAGGATATCTTTTTCGGTAATAAAAGTGTCCAAATGTTCTTTTTCAAGACTGCCCTGAGAGAGCCAGCCACCTAAATTGATTCCTTTATAAAAACCTTCAAATTTGCGCATGCGATTCTCCTTTTATTCTATGATTTCCAAACGCACGTTATCAATGTAAATTTCTGCGATAGAATCTGTGTTACCCATGTTGAATTCCAGACGTCCGTTGTTGTCATCCTTATAAATTGTTGAGAATTCAAAGGTAAAGGTCTGAGGTTCGGTAGTAATAGCAAAAGTAGTATCTTCAAAGTAACGAATCCAACCTGCGGTAGGCGCGGATACACATACAATCATATCGCGATCTTCTGCTGCCCAGGCATCAAAAGTTAATCGGTAATTAGCACCGGTGAAGATAGGAACTGCGGGCTGAACAATCTGTACGGAATAGTCTTCGGTACCTGCTGCTTCAGAGGTAATGGTAAGAACTCCATCTTTAATTGCTGCGGAACCTGCACCATCTGAGAATAAAAGGAAGTACCAGTTTTCTTCGTCTAAAAGGTCTTCGTTGTCAGAGAAATCACCGTTGTAGATGTAGTTACCGTCTTCTAAGGGTTCACGATATAATCTTTCCGGTCTGGTTACGTTAGTATCATAGAATTCCTTCTGGTATACACGAACGTAGTCAATGATAAACTCTGCATTTTCAAAGTCAGTAGTTTCGTCGGGATTTCCGGGCCAGTTTCCGCCTACGGCAAGGTTCATTTGCACGAAGAAGGTCTGGTCAAAAGGTGCAGGGTAGGGCTTATCTTCTTCACCGGGATAAGCGGTAAACCAATCATTTGCTGTATGATAAAGATTTCCGTCGATGTACCAACGCATTTCACCGGGTTCCCATTCGATGCTGAATTCATGGAAATCATCAGAGAACGAAGTTCCGTCTAAAGTATAGATGCCCTGTTGTTCTGCATGGGGTTCGCCGTAGTGAACAGTGCCGTATGCGATTTCGGTCTGGTTTCCTAATACTTCCATAATGTCGATTTCACCACATTTGGGCCACTGGCCGTAGTAGCTTTCATCGGTAGGCATCATCCAAAGTGCGGGCCATAATCCCTGGCCTTCGGGAACTTTGGCACTGATTACAACTTTGCCGTACATAAAGTCTTCTTTGTTCTGGGTAGTAATTTTACCTGATGTATAATAAGGGTTACCATTGGCATCTGTTGTTTCAATTGCCTTGATTACTACATGACCGTCTTCTACAAATACGTTATCGGTAGAAGTGGTGTATTCCTGTAATTCATTATTGGTCCATCCGGGTTCGTGAGGTTCATAGTTCCAGATGTCCATATTTAATTCGTCGCCGTTAAATTCATCGTTCCAGATTAAGCTGTATCCTTCGTACTGGGGAACGTCTTCCTGGGCAAATTGATTTTCCTGTGTTTCACCGCAACCAAACAATGTAAAAGTCATTGCACATACAGCGGCAACAGAGATGATTGTTTTCAAATTTTTATTCATAATGTGTACTCCTTTCGGGGATGTTGAATGCTTCTGATACTATTGATATCATTTTTTACAGATACTTTATGTAAAGATAGTTACATTTTTGTTGAAATACTGATATAATAAAATAATAATCACAGAAAATTACTTTTATATAGTGACTAAGAAAAAAGGGGTAAACTTTTAATGAAAAAAGAATTTGTCTATAAAGAGTTTCTGAGAAAAGAAGAGAATATTCTGCGCGCACCGTACAATCCGGAGCTGGAATTTTATTCTGTCATTAAATCAGGAGATGTGAAAAAGGCAGAAGAGTTGTGCAAAGATACTTTTACAGACAAAAAAGGTTTGGGCGTTTTATCTAAAAATAAAATGCAGAATTTAAAATATCATTTTGTAATTACGATTGCTCTTATTGCCAGATACTGTATTGATGGCGGGATGGATGTGTCAACTTCGTATGCATTGAGTGACTTTTATATTCAGAAAGCGGATGAAAGTAAAACACCTGCAGAGTTAAATGCATTACACAGACAGGCAGCAGTGGATTATGCAGGACGAATGAAGGAGCTTCGCAAGGATAAAATTACCTCTCTTCATGTGGTAAGGTGTATTGATTATATGCATGATAACCTGCATTCACGGATTACCGTTGAAGAACTGGCAGAGCATGTGGGCTTGAATTCCTCTTATTTATCACGTTTGTTTAAAAAGGAAACCGGCATTTCGGTCAGTGAATATATTCAGCAGCTTAAAATTGATACTGCCAAGAATATGTTACTGTATTCAGATTTTACTCCGGCAAGAATTTCTTCAGTGCTCGCATTTCCGGATCAAAGCTATTTTACGCAGGTATTTAAAAAATACGCAGGTGTGACACCACTGAAATTTCGTTCCATGCATTTGCGTGAAATTTCTTTGAATTAAAAACATCCTTCGGGGCATTCTAATAGAAAGAATGCAACGGAGGTTTTTTTATGTTCTTTTTTTATGATCCTACCTGGTGGCTGATTATTGCGGGAATGATACTTTGTCTGATTGCGTCCGGCAATGTAAGTGCCACATACAGAAGATACAGTAAAATAGATAACGCTCGGGGAATGACGGCAAGTGAGGTGGCGGAGCGGATTCTGAAAGGGGCCGGAATCTATGAGGTTCGCATTGAGCGTATCGAAGGAGACCTGACAGACCACTATGACCCTAAAAATAAGGTGGTAAGACTTTCGGAAAGTGTATATCATTCGTCTTCCGTTGCGGCAATCGGAGTGGCAGCCCATGAATGCGGTCATGTCATTCAGCATTACGGCGGCTATGTTCCTATCCGTGTCAGAAATGCAATCGTGCCGGTGGTAAATTTTGGCTCTAAAATGTCGTGGCCCTTGATTTTACTGGGGATTCTGTTTGGTTTGACCAGTTTGGTCGATATTGGAATTATATTGTTTTCGGTGGTTTTATTGTTTCAATTGGTAACATTGCCGGTGGAGTTTAATGCATCCAAACGGGCAATCCGTATTATCAGGGATGACGGTATTTTACGGGGAGACGAAGTGGTTGGAGCCAAAAAAGTTTTGAATGCGGCAGCGTTGACATATGTGGCAGGAACCATTGCCACGGCATTGCAGGTGCTACGGTTATTTCTTTTATTCGGAAGACGCAGAAGAAATTAGTTTGTTCTCGTCAAAGTGGGAAAAATATGTTATACTTTAAAAAGTGTCGTCTGTTGTAGTTGAAAAAGAAGCAGTAAGGAAAATATGAAGAAAACGATTATTAAAATAATAAAAAACATTGGTGCACTCATTACTGCCATGGCAGGGGTTCTCGTTATAATATATTTTGCATTTTTCGGAGCTGTTATGAACGATTCCTTTTTGGCAGATGTTAACTTGGAAATCGGTATCCACGAAAAACTTGAAATGTCAGAGGAAGATTTGATAACAGTAGCGCAGTCCATGGTATACTACACCAAGGGCGAGGTTGATACCTTGCAGGTTCGGGTAACCATGGGAGGTGTAGAAAGGGACTTTTATAACGAAAGAGAACTTTTACATATAGAGGACGTAAGGGATTTGGTCCGCGAAGTACGTATTTTTATCATTGGTTGCGGTATTGTATTTGCAGTAGGAACGGTTGCGTTGATTTGCAGCAAAGATTCTGCAAAGCTTGCAAAAGGATTTCTCATAAGCCTTGGTATTGTAGTTGCTTTGGCAGCCGTTATCGGATTACTTGCCGTGGAGGATATAAACGCAGTTATAAATGGCTTCCATTATCTTTTCTTTGATAATGATTTATGGAAGATGAACAGCCAAAGAGATATGGTTGTATGGCTGTTTACTCAGGATATGTACGGAAGCGCGATTGCAAGAATCGGTATATGGTTGGCGGCACTGCTGGTGCCGTTTACGGCATTGTCCGTCGTAGTAGTAAAAAGGGAACGTAACAGGGCGGTTAGAAATAAAGAAGAAAGTGAAAGCGTATGAAATCACGTTGGATTGAAACACTTTTTAATTGCATTAAATTAATATGTGCCTCCATGTTGTCCATGGGAATCGCACAACTTCTTCACCTGGAGTTTGTAGCATCGGCAGGTGTGATTTCGCTACTCACCATTATGCCTACCAAGAAGGAGACATTTAAAACTGCCGGCATCCGTTTTTTGGCATTTATTGTAGCATTGGTATTGGCATTTGCTTGCTATACTTTGGTCGGTTTTAATATTAAGGCATTTGCTGTATTTTTGATATTTTTTATTCTGATTTGTCAGTTGTGTAAGTGGAATTATGCCCTTACAATCTGTTCGGTGATTGCATCGCATTTCCTGATTCTGGGAGATATGAGTTTTGCGCATGTAATGAATGAGGTGCTGATTTTTACCATCGGTGTAGGAATGGGTATGCTGGCAAATCTTCATCTTCGTAAGGATGTACATTATATCGAACGGTTAAAAGATGAAACCGATGCAGAGATGAAAAGTATCCTTGCAGGAATGGCGGAGCATATTTTGGATGAGGATTTTACGGACTACAACGGAGAACTGTTACATCAGTTGCGTAAGTCCATAAGACATGCAAAGAACGTGGCAGACATGAATTACAACAACCAGTTTAAAACAACGGATATTTATGATATTGAGTACATACGTATGCGTGATAAACAGTGTATGGTAATTCATGAGATGTATAAAATTGTACGTCATATTCATACGACACCCAGTACAGCCCATGAGATATCGGATTTCTTAAAATATATGTCTGAGACATATCATAAGGAGAATGACGGTAAACTTACATTAGAGAAGTTTAAAGAAATGGATCTGGGAATGAAATCCAAGCCTTTACCGGTAGAGCGTAAGGAGTTTGAAGATCGTGCCATGTTATTTAATCTGTTGCGTAAGATTGAAGAATTTGTAACTTTGAAGATTGAATTTTCGGAGAAATTCCAATCTAAGTAAAAACATTATTTCGAGCATAAATATGAAAAAATATAAAACAAAAGAAGGGAAAGGTTACACATGGATTTTTTAGTAAAATTCACAGGTTCCGTGAATGATTTTATGTATACGTACATATTGATTATTCTGTTGATTGGTATTGGGGTATTTTATACCATAGGAACGAAGTTCGTGCAGTTTCGTCTGTTAAAAGACGGATTCAAAGCGATGTTGGAGAAGGGTTCCAAAGATGAAAATGGCAAGAAAAAAGTTTCGTCATTTCAGGCATTGATGATTTCTACAGCATCCCGAGTTGGTACCGGTAATATTGCCGGTATTGCAACTGCAATTGCAACCGGTGGTCCGGGAGCGGTATTTTGGATGTGGCTCATGGCAATTATAGGTGGTGCATCCGCTTTTGCGGAAAGTACCTTAGCACAGGTGTTTAAGGTAAAAGATAAGGATGGTTCATATCGTGGCGGTCCTTCCTACTACATGGAGAAGGCACTGGGAATGCGTTGGATGGGTATTCTATTCTCAATCCTTTTAATTATCTGTTTTGCTTACGGATTTAACGGCTTACAGTCATACAATATGTCTTCCGCATTACAGTATTATTTTCAGGATTATGCAGGAACCAACATTCCGATGATTGTTTCGATTGTACTTGGTCTGGTATTGGCAGGCGTAACAGCCTGGGTTATCTGGGGCGGTGCTCACAGAATCGGTTTTGTTTCTTCCGTAATGGTTCCCGTGATGGCATCTATTTATATCTTGATGAGTGTTGTAGTTACCATTATGAATATCAAAGAACTTCCTACAATTATTACTATGATTTTTGAGAGCGCTTTTAATTTCCGCGCGATGGCAGGCGGTTTTGCAGGAAGTGCAATTGTAATCGGTATTAAGCGTGGTCTTTTCTCCAACGAAGCCGGTATGGGTAGTGCACCCAATGCATCGGCATCAGCGGATGTTTCACATCCCGTACAGCAGGGACTTGTACAGGTTATTTCTGTATTCATTGATACACTGCTTATTTGTACCAGTACAGCAATGTTATTATTCTGTTCCGGTGTGGAAGGCCAGAATGGTATCCCTTATGTGCAGGCAGCTATCAGTGCAAACGTAGGTGAGTGGGGTATTCATTTCATTACCGTTTCTATCTTTGCCTTTGCATTCAGCAGTTTGATTGGTAATTACTTCTATGCAGAGTCGAACATTTTGTTTATTAAGGATAGCAAAATATTACTCAACTTATTTAGAGTAACCTGTCTTGTGGCAATTTTTGTCGGAGCTTTGTCAAACTTTGATTTGGCATGGAACATCGCGGATATTACCATGGGACTTATGGCGATTGTAAATATCGTGGCAATTTTCCTGTTACGTAAGACATTGTTTAAGACTTTAAAAGATTATGAGACACAGAAGAAAGAGGGCAAGGATCCTGTATTCTGTGAAGGGAATATTGGTCTGACAGATACGGTATGGACCAAAGAAGAAGCTATAAAAAAGATGTAAGAGTGTTGGATTAAAAAAACATATAAAAGTTGATATGCGATTTGAAAGAATATGCATATAAAAAATAACCCGCAGGCTTTAAAACCTGCGGGTTTATTTATTTGATTCACATATTCATTAATCTGTAAAGTTATCAAAGTAACCCTGGATGTGGATAACAGGTGTACCCTTATCACCGGAACCGCTTGTTAAGTCACAGAGTGAACCGATAAGGTCTGTTAACTGTCTGGGTGTTGTACCCTGAGATGCCATGTTACCAACAAGGTTTGCATCCTTTTCTTTAATGCTCTTAGCAATCGCTTCTTTCAATTCAGCACCGCTTAAGTTCTTAAAGTCGTTATCTGCAAGATATTTTAACTTTAACTCGTTGGGAGTACCGATTAAGCCCTTAGTGAATGCAGGAGATACAACGGGGTCTGCAAGTTCCCAAATTTTACCCTGGGGATCCTTGAATGCGCCATCGCCGTAAACCATAACTTCTACGTGCTTTCCGGTCTTTTCAAGCAACTGTGCCTGAATGCTTTCTACTAAATCCTGACAATCTCTGGGGAATAACTTAATTGTATCTTCTGTAGACTTGTTAGAACCTAACAAACCGTATTTTGCATTGTAGCCGCTACCGTTGATGGGAGCAGTCATAATATCGTCCATACCGCAAACTACCTTTGCACCGCCTTCTTTTAAGAGACGTTTGGTTCTTACTCTTGTATGGATGTCGCAGTTGATTACGCAGTCAGTGTAGTTAAGAATTGTCTTTGCATTGTTTGCAAAAATGATTTCAACTTCTGCGCCTGCTTCGGTAATGATATCTGAATAGTACTGAACATAGTCAACGCCGGTAAATTCATGCTTGTTTTCGCCAAAGAGTTCACGATATTTCTCTAAAGTTAAAACATCGCTGTAAGGATTGATACCTGCATCGTCTAACTGATCGTAAGTTAAAAGTGCGTTTCCTACTTCGTCGCTGGGATAGCTTAACATAAGAACGACTTTCTTAGCACCCATTGCCATACCTTTTAAGCAGATAGCAAAACGGTTACGTGATAAAATCGGGAAAATAATACCGATTGTGCCACCGCCTAATTTTGCTTTTACATCATCTGCAATGTTCTGTACGGATACGTAGTTACCCTGAGAACGAGCTACGATAGATTCTGTAAGAGCTACGACGTCGCGGTCACGAAACGCATAACCTTCGCTTTCGGCTGCTTCGATTACACTGTTAACGGTAATGTCAACTAAGTTATCGCCTTCGCGGATAATCGGACAACGAATGCCACGTGATACAGTTCCAACTTTTCTTTCCATGTTGTGCACCTTCTTATTTTTAGATTTGTGGGAATTGGGAAGTTTTAAATGCTTCCCTAAAAAACCCACGTCATATTATATAACTATCTTTTCTATGTTGCAAGAAAAATATGTTTACAGATTAAAATATTTTTCAAATTCAGCAGGATGGGGAATTTTTGCCATTTCTGCAACTTCTTTACGCTTGTTTGCAATGAAGTTTTTGATTAAGTGCACGGGGAATACTCCGCCTGCAGTTAAATAATCATGGTCAGCTTCCAATGCATCCAACGCATCGCCTAAATTGGTAGGAAGTGCAGATAATTTCGCTTTCTCTTCGTCAGAAAGAGAGTAGAGGTTCATATCGTAAGGCCCCCAGCCGTTTGCATGAGGATCGATTTTATTTTTGATACCGTCAAGACCTGCCATAAGGATTGCTGCATAGCAAAGGTAAGGATTACAGGTCGCATCGGGGTTACGAAGCTCAAATCTTCTTAATTCAGGAGTTTTAGCGTAAGCAGGAATGCGGATAACCGCACTTCTGTTAGAGGTTGCATAACCTACGGTAACGGGAGCTTCAAATCCGGGAACCAATCTCTTGAAGGAGTTGGTAGAAGGATTGGTTAAAGCACAAAGTGATGAAATATGCTTTAAAAGTCCGCCCATGAAGTAGTGTGCGGTTTCACTTAAGTGTGAATAACCGTTATCGTCTGAGAATACAGGCTGTCCGTCTTTTAAAAGGAGCATATGCACGTGCATACCGTTGCCGGCTTCGTTGTATACGGGCTTGGGCATAAAAGTTGCAGTCTTGCCGTATTTTAATGCGGTATTATGAATGATGTATTTAATCATCATGGTTGCGTCTGCCATTTTGGACATCTGGCCTAACATAGGCTCGATTTCAAACTGGCCTGCAGCACCAACTTCGGGATGATGATACTTGATGGGAATACCTACTCTTTCCATTTCAAGAACCATTTCGGAACGGCATTCGTAAGAAGTATCCAAAGGCTTTGCAACGTGGTATGCCTTCTGATGAGGCACGATGATACCCTGTCCCTGGTTGTCGCTGTTCCAGTAAGCCTGTTCCGCATCAATGTTCATGCTGATGGAATCGGGGCGTACGCTCCAGTCTACACTGTCAAATAAGTGGAATTCAAATTCCGGCAAAATAAGCATTGTATCGGCAATGCCGGTATCTTTCATATATTGTTCAGCGGCCAGAACGATGTTTCTGGGATACTGGTCTAAAGGACGGTTGTTAGGGTAATCAATAATCATGGCATTACCGGTAATAGATAAAGTAGGGATGCCACAGAACGGGTCTACCACAGCGGTATCCAAATCGGGAATGAATACCATATCACTCTTTTCTACAACGGCATAACCGTAGTTTGACGCATCGAAACCGATACCGTCTTTGATTGTTTCTTCCGTAAAATTAGATGCGGGAATGGTTACGTGACGGTACTGACCGTTGATGTCAACGATTTTAAAGTCTACCATCTGAATGTCATTTTCCCGGATCATTTCCATTAAATCCTGAGCACTTCTAGCCATTTTTGTTTTCCTCCGTGGGTATAATTTGTTGCTTGATTTAAAAGTACAAACAACTACAGATTTATAATAATAAAAAATGCGGGATTGTGCAATAATTTGTTAAAGTAACTTTGTCGAAAGATGTCGAACGAAAGTTGTATTATGTTGAAATTCAATTTGTTATAATAAAAATGTTACCGCTCCGATACCGGCAACGGGAAGGGGGGTGAATTCATGGAGATGATTATCTCGTTTGTGCTTTCTGTTGTGGCAGGTGTGATTATATATTACATATGCAAATGGTTGGATGGGAAGCAGTAATCGGTAACCAGCCTCAGTTTGGTCTGCTGTAAAAGACAAGAAAACCCGTAGAGAGAGCAGCTCTACGGGTTTTCGTTTGTTTTGTGAATTCATAGACTATTATCTCGTTTAGTCTGGTTATACTATAGCATATGCAAGCCGATATTTCAAGCGTGAGTTTATAGTTAAAATCTGTTCAAAAAGTATATAAAATATACGGCGACAACTCCGGCACAAAGGCTAAAATATTGACGTCTGAACTACAAAGATGTTATAATAACAATGGATAATTATATGTATACAATGAAGGAAGAAAGTAAATCAAAAAGATAAAGGGTAATTTTGTATTTGGGGAATTTTGCGAAAGGAATGCAGTTGAAACAATGTTTAAGAACAAAAAGGTAAAAACAATCATAACGTGTATTATCTGTGGTCTTATTGCTTTTATCGTTACATATACAGGTGCACTGGAACGTCTGGATAAAAGGGTGGAAGATATTTTATATCATCGTCCGCAGCAGGTAAATGCAGACATTAAAATTATCAAAATTGATGATGCTACCATGAACCAGATGGGTGATTTCTCTACTTGGAACCGTGATGTGTATGCACAGTTGGTAGAGACGCTTTGCGTGTCGGAAGATGTTCGTCCGGCGGTCATCGGATTCGATGTTTTATTCAGCAGTGATAAAGATGAAGTATCGGATGCGAGGTTTGCACAAGCCTGTGCCCAATACGATAATGTAGTAACAGGTTTCAGTTATGTGTTTGCGGAAGAATTGATTACGGATGAAGACGGAAATTTGTTACTTAACGGTATGGCAGTGCAGGAAAAGGTAATCCCGTATGCAGCACTTCGTGAAGTGACAGAGCAGGGCTTTGTAAATGCATTGATGGATGCAGAGGACAGTACGATTCGCAGTGCATTTGTGTATTTTGATGAAGAAGACGGTACGCGTGCGTTGAGTTTTAATGCGGCGGTTTATGAGAAATATATGGAAGAAATCGGCGAAACACCGGTTTATCCTACCGAAGAAAACGGAATGACTTTCCGCTATTCCGGAGAACCGGGGGATTATGAAAGTGTGTCACTTGTTGATGTTTTAAACGGTACGGTTCCGCCGGAGGCATTTGACGGAAGTATTGTTTTGATTGGTGCATATGCGGCAGGTATGTTGGATGCATATTTTGTACCTGTTGTTAATGCCAGTCAGATGTACGGAGTTGAAATTCACGCCAATATCATTCAAGCTTATATGGAAGGCAAAGATATTGTTGGAATTCCTGTGATTGTGGATGCATTGTTGGCGACTTTGATTGCAGTGATACTGGCTTATGTTTGTGAAAAGTTAAGTGTTATTAAGGTTGTTTTGGTATGTGTGGGAACAGCATTGCTTAAATTACTTATTGGAATGTTTGTTTTCAATGCAGGCTACAGCGGTAATGTAATTAATATACCGATTTTTGCGATTGTAATTGCTATCTTTTATATTGCGCTTCATTACTATAGGGCGAGTGCAGCCAAGCGAAGTGTGGAGAAAGCATTCAGTAAGTATGTGGCACCTCAGGTTGTGGATGAAATCAGCAAGGGTGGCGAGTACGAAATTAAACTTGGCGGAGAGAATCGTAATGTTGCGGTTCTGTTTGTAGATATCCGAGGTTTTACACCGTTGTCGGAGAGCATGGAGCCGGAACAGGTTGTGGATATTTTGAACGGATATCTGGCATTGACGACGCAGAGTATTTTCCGTCATGGCGGTACACTGGATAAATTCATCGGTGATGCAACCATGGCAGTATTTAATGCTCCGTTTGATACAGATGACTATATTTATAAGGCAGTTTTGACTGCTTGGGATATTGTGCAGGGCGGTAACCGCATTGAGAAGGAATATCTGGAAAGATACGGCAAACATGTAGGATTTGGTGTGGGTATTAACTGTGGTCCTGCCGTTGTCGGCAACATCGGTTGTGATTTCCGAATGGATTATACGGTAATCGGTGATACCGTCAATACTGCGGCGCGCTTGGAGGCAAATGCACCCAGAGGAACCGTATATATCAGTGAATATGTATATGAGAAGGTTAAAAACCGCATTAAAGTGGAAGAAGTGGGTGAAATACCGTTAAAAGGTAAGTCGAAGGGCGTATTCGTATATTCCATCGTTGATGTAAACGGGTATGAGAGTCCTGAGGCAGAAGAATATAGGGGAAGACTATAGTATAAGGGATTAAACAAGTTAAAAGTGTATAAAGGGAATGTAACATTTTAAAGCATTTTCATTTGATAGGGGGAAATATCATATGAATTATGGCAAATCAAAAAAGAATAAGACTAAAACTAAAATACTTGTTATAGCGACGGCGTTAGCACTTGTGATTACCACGGTTGTCTTTTTGGTATGTTTTACAGGCGATAATAAAGGGTATCGTACTATCAGCGTTGTGGATATTACAGGAACGGTAAGCGTTGTAAAAGACGGCATTGAGTACAGTGCGTATCCGGGTATGATTCTGCAGGAAGGGCATGAGATTGTCACTGCAGCGAACAGCTATGTCCGTTTGGTTTTGGACGATGATAAGTATGTAAAATTGGAGGCTGGCAGCAGACTTGTTTTTGAAACGCTGGGATTACTTGGAAGTAATAAAACGCAGATGAATCTGGAGAGAGGTTCGTTAACCAGTGAAATTGTAAAGCCTTTGGAGAGTGATGCGCAGTATGTTGTGGTTGCACCCAATGCGGTTTTATCGGTTAGAGGTACCTTTTTCCGCGTTGATTTGGGTGTGGCTGAAAATGGTGAAATCACTGCAGATGTCATGACTTATGGCGGGCAGGTGGCATCACAGCGTATTATGCCTACCGGTGAAGTGATTGAAGAAGAAGTATTGATTGATGCAGGTTTTAAAACCAGTATCAATATGGATACGGATGATACCGTATATGTTATGCAGGCGGTAGAAGGTGCTGTGGATACTACAGGAGACGGTGTCGCCAATCTTGCACCTATCGTAGTAACGGATATTCCGGATGATGATATGGTGGACATTTATTTTGCGGCAGAAAACGGTCATGAATTATTTGTTTCTGCGGAAGAAGTTAAAGTAGATATCGAAGATAGAGGTATCGACTTGGAAGCACAGACTTCCGTATATGAATTAGCGGAAGCCATAAAAGAAGAGACGGAAGAAACATCTGCGATTACACTTGCGGGTGCGGAAGTATTTGCAGATGACAGTAAACCGATTGCACGTGTGGAAGAACCGGAAGAAGGATCAGAAGTGGCAGAGGAAGTTTCTTCAGAGAAGCCGACAACTACGGTAGTTTCTGTTTTAACAGACGGTGATGGGCAGGCAAAAGAAGAAGTACACGTACATACATATACCAAAGCAGAAACTTTGGCAGCGACCTGCGAAGTGGCAGGTGTTAATACATATACATGCGTATGCGGTGACAGTTATACGGAAGAGATTCCTGCAACCGGTCATACATCTGTGAATGGTGGTACGGCATCGGCACATGTAAAGTGTAATAGTTGCGGTGAAACCTTAAATGGTAGCACTGCTCATTCGTATGTCCAGGAAGTGACAGCGGAGCCTACCTGTACAACAACGGGTGTTCGTACATATAGTTGTTCTTGCGGTCACGTATATACGGAAGAAATCGCAGCATTGGGCCATTCGGAAGTGGCAGGAAATGCATCTGACTGCCATAGTCAATGTTTTGTATGTAAAGAAATTCTTGTGGGTGGAAGCGGTCATATATATAGCGGCAGTGTGACAACGGCAGCAACTTGTACAACAGCAGGCGTGCGTACTTTTACCTGTTCATGCGGCCACAGCTATACGGAAGCTATCGCAGCAAGCGGTCATAGTACAACCACCGGCGGAACAGAAAATTGTCATAGTAAGTGTAGTGTATGCCAGGCAACGATTACGGATGGAAGTGCTCATACTTTTACAGTGACTGAAACAGATGCGACTTGTACGCAGGCGGGGAAAACAACATATACTTGTGCTTGTGGATATAGCTATACGAAGGAAGGCGAGGTTCTTGCCCATACTTATACATCAGAGATAACAACAGAGGCGACTTGTACAACGGTAGGTGTTAAAACATTTACATGTGCGTGCGGAGACAGTTATACAGAGGAAATTCCTGCAACCGGTCATAGTGAGACTATCGGTGGCACGGAAAGTTGCCATAGCAAGTGTGATGTATGTCAGGCAACGATTGCGGACGGAAGTGCTCATACTTTTACAGCAAATACAACGGAAGCAACCTGCACAACAGCAGGTAAGACAACATATACCTGCGAGTGTGGATATAGTTATGTTAAAGAAACGGAAGCAATGGGGCATACAGAGGTTGTAGGAGCAACTGCAGACTGCCATAGTAAGTGTGATGTATGTGGTGAAGTAATAAGCTCTACGCATAAATATACAGATACAAGGGAAGAAGCAAGCTGTACAGAAGCGGGCATGATTACCCACGCTTGTGATTGTGGCTATTCATATACTGAAGACATAGTGGCAACAGGTCATACAGAGGTTGCAGGAGCAACCGAAACCTGTCACAGTAAGTGTGACGTATGTGGAGAAGTAATAAGCACAACACACAGTTACGGAGAACCGGAAGTGACTGAGGCAACCTGTACGGTAGCAGGTAAGAAAGTATATAACTGTGAGTGTGGCTATAGTTACGAGGAAGCAATTCCTGCAACAGGT
>JAZNTK010000091.1:0-3820 GCA_045591685.1 Lachnospiraceae bacterium | reverse complement strand
TTTCACAGATGATCATGATTCTTCCCTTACGCTTAATTACTTTGCATTTTTCGCAAATAGGTTTTACTGATGATCTAACTTTCACGTTAAACCCTCCTTTCAAAAATGACCGTTTAACATTATAACATTATATTTTCAAGTACGCAAGCGTTTTTTAGAACTTTTTAAAAGTGACTTTTTCACCTGTTTGTTCTTCCGCGTCACCGTCCGCGACACCTGCATCCTCAAAAATTAGTTCCCTTATTTATCTCTCCAAATGATACGTCCCTTTGACAAATCATAAGGTGAAAGTTCCAACGTAACTTTGTCACCGGGTAAGATACGAATAAAATTCTGTCTTAACTTACCACTGATATGTGCCAACACTTCATGTCCGTTTTCCAACTGAACCTTAAACATGGTGTTAGGAAGCTTTTCAACTACTGTTCCTTCAATTTCAATTACATCAGCTTTTGACATATACACTCTCCGTTCATTTGCTTTGATTTGTTTTTGGTTACTTTTATATAAATCTTCGATAAAAACCGAAGCATTACTTTCTTATTTGTATTTCAGATTATCTTTCCATAAATGATGTAACGCCTGTCGTATTTCTTCGTCACACCCGCGCGCCCGCGTCTCAATCATCCCGGCAAGCTTCTCAGGTTTTTCCTGTAACGGAACTTCAACATGCTTTGCATTCTTCTTCTTGGGCTTTGCAAGCGTTCTTTCTTTACCGTCTGCCAACAGTAACATGCCTTTTTCTTTTCCTACTATAATGTATAATTTTCCGGCATCTCTTCCTGCCGTGGAAATTGCATATCTACCGTTCATTTCACCTCTCCGCTATACAGGCTTCCTGATTTATTTTAAAATTGTTAAAATCTCCGGCTCACCTTCCGTAATCAGAATGGTGTTTTCATAATGTGCAGAAGGAAGTCCGTCTGCCGCAACCACGGTCCAGTCATCATCCAGGAATTCCACATCTGCTCTTCCCAAATTAATCATGGGCTCAATTGCCAATGTCATACCGGGGCGAAGTTTCATTCCCCTTCTGTCCTGAGCAAAATTAGGAATCTGCGGATCTTCGTGTAACTGTGTACCGATTCCGTGTCCAACCAACTCTCTTACGATTCCGTATCCGAACTGACTGATATATGCATCAATAGCATTCGAAATGTCATGAAGATGATTGCCTGCTTTTGCCATTTTAATTCCGGCATAAAAGCTGTTCTTGGTTTCATCCATAAGCTTTTGTACTTCCGGTGCAATTTTTCCTACTGCATGAGTTCTTGCCGCATCGGAATGATAACCTTTGTAAATCAATCCTGCATCAAGGCTTACGATATCGCCTTCTTTTAAAATACGTTTCTTATTGGGAATACCATGTACGACTTCTTCATTTACAGAAACACAAATGGATGCCGGATATCCGTTATAATGAAGGAAGTTGGGAATACAATCATAACTGCGAATCAATCGTTCGCCGAGAATATCAATTTCAAGAGTAGACATCCCGGGCTGAATTGCTTTACCCAGCTCCTCATGAACCATTGCAAGAATTCTTCCTGCTTCTCTCATTAACTCGATTTCTCTTGCCGACTTAATTGATACAGCCATGTTTCCTCTTCCCTTTCCATTTACTCTTCATATAAAACCACCGCAAAGCTTCACACCCTGCGGTGGAATATATTTTTATTTTTCAAGACAAGCAATAATGTCGTCAAATACAACCTGCATATCCTGTGTACCATCTACATCTTTTAATACGCCCTTTGCTGTGTAGAAATCAATCAGGGGCTGTGTCTGCTCATGATATACAACCAAACGATTCTTAACGGTTTCTTCCTTATTGTCATCACGAAGAATCAATTCATTACCACATCTGTCGCAGATACCTTCTGTCTTGGGAGGAACATGTGCAATGTGATATGTAGCACCACAATTTAAACATGCACGTCTTCCTGACATACGTCTGATGATATTCTCATCAGGAACATCTACATTGATTGCAAAATCAATTTTATCATTTAATTCTGTTAATGCCTTATCAAGCACCTCTGCCTGAGGAATGGTACGAGGGAAACCGTCTAAAACATATCCGTTCTTACAGTCTGCCTTTGCCACTCTGTCTAACAGAATCTTTACTGTCAATTCATCGGGAACCAGTTTACCCTGGTCCATGTACCCTTTTGCTTCCATTCCGAGAGCTGTACCGTTTTTGATATTCGCTCTGAAAATGTCACCGGTGGAAATATGAGGAATATCATATTTATCGGCAATCATTTTTGCCTGGGTACCTTTTCCTGCACCGGGAGCACCTAACATAATAATCTTCATTATCTGTTCCTTTCCTCATATCAACAGGATAAGACACGCCGCTATAAGCGGTGTGCCCCTATCCTTGCTTTATCAGTCGTTCAAAAATCCTTTATAATTACGAACCAGCATCTGTGACTCAATCTGTTTTACGGTTTCTACAATAACGCTCACCACAATGATGATACTTGTTCCGCCGAATGATACCTGCGCTCCGAATACACCGTTAAAGATGTAGGGAACCACTGCCACAATAATCAGTCCGCAAGCTCCGATAAAGATAATATGATTCAATACTTTATTGAGATACTCACTGGTAGGCTTGCCGGGACGAATACCCGGAATAAAACCACCCTGTTTTTTCATGTTGTTTGCCATTTCAATCGGGTTAAAAGTAATGGAAGTATAGAAGTAAGCAAAAAATACTACCAATACTACATAAAGAATCAAACCGATTGTATAAATCATCTGATCTTTGTTAAACCAGAAGTTTGAGTTCAGGTATTTGAGTACTTCGCCCCACCAACCTGTACCATCATATTTCAACATGTTTGAAATAATGATAGGGAAGGTCATTAAGGATGATGCAAAGATAACGGGGATAACACCTGCTGTGTTTACACGAATTGGAATGACGCTGGAATTACCACCCATCATTCTGTTGTGTCCCTGCACCTTTTTTGCATACTGAACGGGCACCTTACGAATACCGTTGCTCAGATAAATTACCAATACAATCATCAGAATAATTACTGCAAGTATAATTACTGCAGCAAGAGCTGCGATTGCTACTGTCTTACCCTTGATGAACTTATCATAAAGAGTCATCGCATCCTGAGGGAAGGATGAAATAATATTAATTGCCAAAATGATGGAGATACCGTTTCCGACACCTTTTTCATTAATACGCTCGCCAATCCACATTAAGAATGTACTACCTGCTGTCATGGCTGCGATTACGGCGATTACATTCAGAACATTGTAGTTTTCCAACAGACCCTGGCTACCGAAACCGATTGCCATCGCGCCGGATTCTACCACCGCAAGACCAACTGTTACATAACGTGTAATGGTTGCAATCTTCTTACGGCCGTCTTCACCCTCTTTTTGCATCTCCTCTAATTTAGGGATAGCAATTGTCATTAACTGCATAATAATGGACGATGTAATGTAAGGTGTGATGTTCAATGCAAAGATTGACATCTGCAAAAGGGAACCACCGGTAAAAGCATTGATAATACCCATGCCCTGTGCACCTTCACCAAACAAAGACGACCATGCAGATTGTACGAACTCCTGGTCTACACCGGGAGCCGACACCTGACATCCAAAACGGATGATTAATAACATCAATAAGGTAAATAACAGTTTATTTCTGACGTCTTTAATTTTAAAAGCATTGATGAATGTTTTAAACACTAAATCACCTCTACTGTTCCACCTACGGCTTCAATCTTTTCCTTTGCTGCCTCACTGAACGCATTTACCTGAACAGTAAGTTTCTTGGTAAGTTCACCGTTTC
>JAZNTK010000090.1:0-7008 GCA_045591685.1 Lachnospiraceae bacterium | reverse complement strand
GATGAAAACGGTATTATCGTAGATTACAATGTAGAAGGCGACTTCCCTAAATATGGTAATGATGATGACCGTGTTGACTCTATTGCAACAGAAATCGTTACTACATTTATGAACTATGTACGTAGCCACCACACATATCGTGATGGTTTCCCTACAACTTCCGTATTAACCATTACTTCTAACGTAGTATATGGTAAGAATACCGGTGCTACACCTGACGGACGTAAGGGCGGTGTTCCTTTCGCTCCCGGTGCTAACCCTATGCACGGAAGAGATACAAGCGGCGCTGTTGCTTCTCTTGCTTCTGTTGCAAAATTACCTTTCCTTGATGCACAGGATGGTATCTCAAATACCTTCAGTATCATTCCGAATGCACTTGGTAAGAACAGCGATCTCTTTAACGACAATATCGACGCAGAAATCTGTGGCGACTGTGGTTGTGGAGACAGCATTTGCGTTGATGGTTCCGACTCATTCCAGGTTGACAACTTAGTTTCTCTCTTGGACGGTTACGTACAGAAGGGCGGACACCACTTGAATGTTAACGTATTTAACCGCGAAACCTTATTAGATGCAATGGATCACCCTGAGAAATATCCTCAGCTTACAATCCGTGTATCAGGTTACGCAGTAAACTTTATCAAACTTACTCGTGAACAGCAGATGGATGTTATTTCAAGAACATTCCACGAGTCACTGTAAGAACTAAATGAATAAAGGATATATTCACTCAATCGAAACCTTCGGTGCCGTTGACGGCCCGGGGGTTCGATTTGTCATATTCTTCCAAGGATGCCCCATGCGTTGTGCATATTGCCACAATCCGGACACTTGGACTCCCGGCGAAGGAGAACAACTTTCCGTTGATGAGCTCTGGGAACGTTTTGAACGCAACAAAGCTTTCTATGGCAATGGTGGAGTAACCGCTACCGGTGGCGAACCCTTGATGCAGATTGATTTTTTAATCGAATTATTTACAAAGTTTCACGAAAACGGCATTCATACCTGCCTTGATACATCAGGTATCTGCCATAACCCTAATAATCCGGAATGGCTTAAAAAATTGGACAAACTCTTAAAAGTTACCGATTTGATTATGCTTGACTTAAAACATATCGATGACGAAAAACACCGTAAGTTAACCGGACATTCTAATGAAAATATACTTGCCTTTGCGAGATATTTGTCAGATAACGATGAGGACCTATGGATACGACACGTTTTGGTCCCCGGCATAACAGACTCAGACGAAGATTTGTATCGTTTAGGTGCATTTCTGGGCGAGTTAACCACACTCCATGCTTTGGATATTCTTCCTTATCATACAATGGGCATACCTAAGTATGAAAAATTAGGAATCCCTTATCCTTTAGAAGGAGTTCCTGCCGCAGACAAATCTCTGGTTTTAGACAAAAAACACATTGTTTTAAGGGCAATTAGTGAAACAAAACAAACAATTTAGCAGTTTTTTATCGTTTTTTGAAATATATTACTGCCGGATTTATGATAACTACTTGATATTCAAAAATTTTTATATTAAAATACAAGTAAGCTAATAAAGCGTATTCGTATTATTCAAGGAGGGTTTTGAACATGGCATATGTAATTGGTGATTCTTGTGTATCTTGTGGTGCATGCGCAGCACAGTGCCCCGTAGAAGCTATCAGCGAAGGCGCTGACAAGTATGTAATTGATGCAGATGCTTGCATCGATTGTGGTGGATGTGCAGATGCTTGTCCTGCAGAAGCTATTACAGAAGGTTAATTAAATAATAACATATGAGAAGAAGCATTCACCAAAGTGAATGCTTTTTTCTTTTGCCTGAAGTTTTTTCTCTCAACAACTCATCTATGCGAGCATAATGTTTCTCTTCCCTTTCTATACGTTGTTTTTCTCTTTCTTCTTCACGTTCTTCCTGCATACGGAACTGATAATCCATCTCCTTTTGCACAATTTCCTTGATTTCATTACCCAATTCCCGATTATTTTCACTAACAGCATCCGCTATCATTGCTTTTAAAAGCATCTGCAAGCGATATGCTTTTTCCTGCTTATCCTCATCCACTATTTCAAAATTACGTTGCGTTTTTAACTTATTGGAATTTAAAATCATAAGTTGCGGAGAAATGTTTTTTTCCATTCCTTCCTCCACCTTATTTTTTTCTCCAACACGCTCCTGCATCACTTTGCTTACCTTCGCATCTACAACTCCCTGTTTTTCCAGCAAGCTCCTTATCGCTTTTAATTGCAATCCTTCTTCTTTCAATTCTTTTATATAGATAAATCTCTCTATATCTTCTTTCGTATAATAACGATGTCCTTGTTCATTTCTTCTTACCGGTAAATTTAATTCCTCCTCCCAATAACGTAATACGTGATTCTCTACTTTTACTTCTTTTGCAGCCTCCGAAATAAAATACATTGTTTGAACCATACTTTTTAAACTCCTTTCATAAAAATAAATATAATAACAACGAAAAAAGAACAAACCATGTATGATTTGTTCTTTTCTTTCGTATCTCTTCTGCTTTTATTTCGCAAGATTTTTGAATTGTGTATAATCAGGCAACCATGCAAGCTCAATGGTTCCTACGGGGCCATTACGTTGCTTAGCAATAATAATTTCAGCAACATTCGGTTTATCCGTATCTTTATTATAATAATCGTCGCGGTATATAAACATTACCACATCCGCATCCTGTTCAATTGCACCGGATTCACGCAAGTCAGACATCATAGGTCTATGATCCGGACGTTCTTCTACCTTACGACTCAACTGTGACAATGCAACAACAGGTACATTCAACTCTCTGGCGAGTGCTTTCAAGGAACGTGAAATATCTGAAACTTCCTGCTGTCTGGAATCAGTCTTTCCGCTTCCCGTCATCAACTGTAAATAATCAATCATGATCATATCAAGGCCATGCTCTAATTTGAATTTACGGCACTTGGATCGAAGCTCCGATATGCTGATACTACCGGTATCATCAATAATCAGCTTTGATTTACCGACCGCACCGGCGCCTTCCATTAACTTGTCCCATTCTTTATCAGACAAATTACCTGTTCGTAAATTCTGCGAATTCACCTTGGATTCCATGGCAAACAAACGATTTACCAACTGTTCCTTTGACATTTCCAAACTAAATACCGCTACAGATTTTTGGCACTTTACCGCTACATGTAAAGCAATATTCAATGCAAAAGCAGTCTTTCCCATAGAAGGACGCGCCGCTATCAATATCAAATCCGAAGGCTGAAATCCGGCTGTAGAATAATCCAAATCCGTAAATCCGGTTGGCACACCTGTAATCGCGCCCTTATTTTTCGATGCCGCCTCAATCATATCCAAGGCATTCATTACAACTTGCTGAATAGGCACGAAATCTCCCGTATTTCGCTTCTGCACAATGTCAAACACCTTTTTCTCGGTGTCTTCCAGAATTTCTTCAACATCTTCTTTTCCTGCATAGCAGGTATTGCTGATACCCTCTGTTGTACGTATTAATTTGCGCAAAATAGATTTCTTCTGCACAATCTCCGCATAATGTTTAATATTAGCAGAGGTAGGTACTGCCGTAATAAAGTCACGTACATATTCCAAACTACTAACCTCAGGAGGTACATCTTTTTCTTTTAACTTGTCCTGTAATGTTACCATATCAACAGAACTGCCGGCATTCTGCAATTCCACCATTGTATCAAAAATCACACCATACTGTTTATTATAAAAATCGTCACCGGTGATGATTTCAGATGCCGTTACAATCGCTTGCGAATCCATAATCATAGACCCTAAAACCGACTGTTCCGCTTCTGTTGAATGGGGTAATATTCTTTTTATTACCGCTTCATCCATCTCTTATTTCCCCTTTTGTATTTTCAAGGTTTAATATCTTATTTCCAATTACTTCTTACTTTGCCGCATCAACTTTTACGCTCAACTTGGCTGTAACCTTTGTATGAAGTTTAACGGGCACCTCAAAGCTACCGATATTTTTTATAGAATCTGCAAGCTGGATTTTCTTTTTATCCACTTCCTTACCGTATTGCGCCTGTAATGCCTGTGAAATTTCCTTCGCTGTAACCGCGCCGAAAACTTTACCGTTTTCGCCTGCCTTAACTGTTACATTTACAGTAATTTCTTCTAATTCTTTTCCCAAAGCTACTGCAGCATCGTACTGTTCCTTAGCTATTTTCTCCTGATTGGCTTTCTGAAGTTTTAAATCATTTTTATTTGCTTCATTAGCCTCTACACCCAACTTTTTCTTTAAGATAAAATTACGTGCGTATCCATCACTTACCTCAACCATATCGCCCTTTTTACCAAGAGCTTTCACATCCTGCAATAATATAACTTTCATCCTTATGTCCTTTCCTTATGTCCCGGGTACCAAATGCATAACATTCATTTACACCCTTTCATATGCTAAATATCATTATTCTCAATCATTTCATCCAAAGTTTCCTGTAAACGTTTTACAGCTTCATCCACAGTAACCTCTGTAAATTGCGCACCGGCAATATTCATATGACCGCCGCCGCCAAGACGTTCCATTACTACCTGTACATTAAGTTCATCAATTGAACGAGCACTTAAGTATACTTTATCCTGATATTCCGTAAATACAAAACTTGCTTTTACACCATTGATATTGAGCAACTCATTTGCCGCTTGTGCAGCCACAATGGTAGGACTTTGACATCCGGAACCATCACAAACAGAAATGGCATAATCATTACGATAAATCATGGTGTCACGTATCGTTTTAGCCTTAGCCATATATTCCGATGCATCCTCACGGAACATCTTACGCACACGGGTAACATCCGCACCGTTACGACGTAAAAATGCAGCCGCTTCAAAGGTACGCACTCCTGTCTTTGTCATAAAATTATTGGTATCAATCATAATTCCGGAATACAGGCAGTCTGCCTCCACCGACTTAATTTTGGTGCCTGTTTCCACATATTGTAAAATTTCAGCTACCATTTCACAAGCAGAAGAAGCATACGGTTCCACATAAGATAGTGTAGCATTATCAATTGTTTCTTCACCCTGTCTGTGATGATCAAGTACTACGATTGCCTTACAACATTTTAATAATTCAGGACACTCCGTAATAGAAGGTTTATTTATATCAACTACAACCAATACAGCATTGTTTCCCACTCTTTCCAACGCTTCCTGACTGGTTAATATCATATCATCTTCATAATCCGCATTTTGTCGGAATAAATCTACCATAGGACGCAAGGATGTTGTAACATCATCCATAACGATATGCGCCTTTCGCTGCATTGATTTCGCAATCGTATAAATACCGACTGCAGCACCAAAACTATCAGCATCCGGCATACGATGTCCCATAACAAACAACTGGTCTTTTGCTTCAATAATTTCCTTTAAAGCCTGAGCTTTTACACGCGCTTTTACTCGGGTACTCTTTTCAACCTGCTGACTTTTACCGCCAAAATACTGGATACTTCCGGGAACTTTTACTACAGTCTGATCACCACCACGTCCAAGTGCGAGGTCAATAGCCGCACGGGCAAACTCTATATTTTGACTGTATGTTAATCCACCTAAGCCGATACCGATACTTAATGTTACTGCAATTTCATTACCGATATTGACCGTTTTTACGTCTTCCAATATTTCAAATTTGCCTTCTTTTAACTGCGTTACAGCCTTTTTACGAAGAATTAATAAATATTTGTCCTTCTCCAATTTTCTTACAATACCATCTACAGATGCAACATACTTATTAATTTTACGATCTATCAAAGCAAGCAATAGTGAACGACGAACTTCTTCAACACCTTCCAATGCTTCTTCATAATTATCGAGATAAATCAAACCTACGGCAAGACTTTGATCATCATTTTCCCGCAAGGCAATTTTCAATGCAGTTTCATCAAAAAGATACAATCCGATTATATAACTCTCATCACCCTCAACATCCAGCATTTCACTATTTTGAATCATATCCGAAACGCTGATTTTCTTCATATGAGCCATAAAATCACGCTCTCCGTACGAAAGCTCATAGCGGGCTTCTTCCTCGTCCAGAGGCAATTTATCCAAAGTAATAGAAGGAAACAGATTCGTAATAGACTTACGATAACCCTTTTCTTCCCCTACCATTTTTTCAAATTCAATATTAGTCCATATTACCTTTCCTGACTGATCCAAAAGGGCATGCGGCAATTGCAATTCACGAAGAATCTGTCTTTGCACCTGACCGTATTCCGTAGCAAAACTTATTAATTCATTTATAACAAATTGTCTGCTCCTAATATTGGCAAATAATAATCCGGCAAAATATAAAAGCAAAAAGATATTTAAAATAATGCCTGCCCTATAATCCAAGAAATATACTCCGATTGTGACAAGCGCTAAAATTGCACCCAAAATATATAATGTAATTTTATAAGTACGAAATCTGCCTTTAATTTTAACTTTTTTTGACATAGCAACCCTCTTATTATCTTTCGTTCTGCTACAACCATCTGTGACTGGTTTCATAATACCACATGTTATGATTATACCATTTTCAGCACAGAACTTCCATAACATTATTTTGAATGTCATGGCATTTTTATACTATATTTTGGGGTTTTATTACATGGTTCGGCATTTTTAGATTATACAGTTATTTTTCTTAAACAATCAAATCCTGTTTCTGTTTTAAAACACAAAAAACCGATGTCTCACGACATCGGTTTTTTAACATTCATTAATCTACTGTGTAGGGCATAAGTGCAACGTGACGTGCTCTCTTAATAGCAACTGTCAATGCTCTCTGATGCTTAGCGCAGTTTCCGGTAATTCTTCTGGGAAGAATCTTACCTCTTTCGGATACGTATCTCTTTAACTTAGCAGTATCCTTGTAATCAATTACATTATCCTTACCACAGAAAACGCATACTTTCTTTCTTCTGCGCATTCCGCCTTTTCTCTTCATGGGAGAATCGGATTTATCTGCTTTCACGAATGCCATAATA
>JAZNTK010000089.1:0-2726 GCA_045591685.1 Lachnospiraceae bacterium | reverse complement strand
TGTGTGATACCTTTTTGTTTACGAAGCTCTTTTAAGAAGCTTCCAATTTTTTTCTGGTCCATTCAGGTTCCTCCTTTCACTTGCAGAATATGAATTTTTGCCAGTTTTCAACACGACATAAAACGAGAAAAAGCCGTATTTTCGAAACGCGACAAAATTGTCTATTCATATTTTCAAACTTATTACATATGCTTTTCTTCTGATTTTACTTCTCAGCCAAGCTTTCTGCTCTCTTTAATGCATCATCAATATGCGGACAGAAGTTTTCGGCACCAACCTTGTCATAAAATCCTGATTTCTTCATAACATTCATAGGTTGTTCATTTACGTGGGATAAAATCAAGGTCATACCTTTCTTCTTGCACGCGTGACGGATTTTATCCAGATTACGCATTGCGGTGGCATCAATTGCATTTACACTTCTCATACGAAGTACAAGGCAGTTATGGTCGCCGTCCAAAGAAATATTCATAATTTTATCCGCAACACCGAAGAATAAAGGACCGCTTAATTCGTACACACGAGTGTTTGCAGGCACCACTTTTAAGTCAATGCTGTCTTTGTCGTTTTCATCATCAATATACTTCCACGACTGCACATCGGTTACATCGCTCATTCTCTTCATAAAAAGAATTGCCGCAAGTACCATACCAACTTCAATTGCCACTACAAGGTCAAAGATTACGGTTAAGAAGAAGGTAACCAAAAGTACCAAAATATCGCTCTTGGGCGCTGATTTTAATAAGGTTACGATTTCTCTCCAGCCTGACATATTATAAGCTACCTGAAGAAGAATTGCTGCGATGGTAGGCATGGGAATCCAGCTTGCGTAAGGCATTAATACCACAAGGATTAAAAGCAATACAATCGCATGAACCATACCTGCGATAGGGGTTCTGCCGCCGCTCTTTACGTTGGCAGCAGTTCTTGCAATGGCTCCTGTTGCAGGGATACCGCCAAAAAGGGACGGACCGGTATTACCGGTACCCTGTGCAACCAATTCCATTTTGGAACGATGCTTTGAATTTACCATACTGTCTGCAACTACGCAGGATAAAAGCGACTCAATTGCCGCCAAAATTGCAATGGTAAAAGCATCGGGAATAATTCCCTTAATCAATGCCAAATCAAATGTAGGCATTACAAACTTCGGTAAACTGTTTGAAATTGTATACAAATCACCGATGGTCTTAACATTCATACCACCCAATTTAACCATAAGCACGCCTACAACTACGGCGATTAAAGAACCGGGAATGCTTACGAATACTTTTACAATTGCTTTTACGGCTTTATTTGACTTGTCTGTAGCCTTGGCAATTTTATTCCAAACCATAGGCCAAATAATGAGAATTGCCAAGCAAATCATACCCACCAAAAAGGCCTGCCAGTTGAAGGTACCGATATTATGAACTACGGCCTCAGCCTTCTCAACGGTTTCAATTAAAACGAGACCTTCAGGATAAGTAAGTCCAAAGAAATCTTTTAACTGTCCAACCGCAATAGTCACTGCAATACCCGCGGTAAAACCTGTGGTTATGGTATAGGGAATGAATTTAATGAGACTGCCGAATTTTAAAAGACCCATTAAAATCAATAAAATACCCGCGATAATGGTTGCCCAGAATAACTTGGACATACCGTTTTCCTGCAGTGCAATACCTGCAACAATGGTTGCAAATGCAGCTGTAGGACCTGCAATCTGTACACGGCTTCCGCCAAAGAAGGAAATTAAGAATCCTGCGATGATTGCAGTGTAAATACCCTGCTCAGGGCCAACGCCTGAAGCAATGGCAAGGGCGATGGATAAAGGTAAGGCTACAATTGCAACCACGATACCTGAAATCACGTCTTTAATAAACTGTTCTTTTGTGTAGGTTTTCATTACTGAAAACAACTTCGGTTTTAACTTTTCCATTTTAAACAAGCTCTCCTATGTAATAGAATCCCTTGCAGGCATCAAGACGCACCGGCACAATCTTTCCAATGAGACTTTCATCTCCCGGAAAATGTACGATGGTATTGTTGGACAAGCGTCCCGTTACCAAAGTACTGTCATGCTCGTTCATCTCTTCCACCAAGGCATCCATGATTTTCCCCTCCCACAATGCCACTTGGTTTCTTGCGTTAAGCTGTACCTCACTTAAAACCCTGTCAAACTGCTCTTTTACGAACTCTGCGCTACACTGGTTCTCCATTGCTGCCGCCGGCGTACCGGTGCGCTTTGAATACTGGAATGTAAAAGCATTATCGTATTTTACTTTACGGATAACATCCAGAGTTTCGTCAATGTCTTCCTTCGTTTCGCCAGGGAACCCTACGATAATGTCCGTGGTTATGGCAATATCGGGAATCTCACGACGTATTTTTAAAGCAAGTTCCAAATACTGTTCCTTCGTGTATTTTCGGTTCATTGCTTTTAAAATTCTTGTACTTCCGGACTGCAGCGGCAAATGTAAATGCCTGCAAATTTTCTTTGAATTCTTCATTACTTCAATCAATTCGTCGGATAAGTCTTTCGGATGAGAAGTCATAAAACGAATTCGCTGCAATCCATCAATTTCTTCCACTCTTCTAAGCAATTCTGCAAAAGAGATGGGGTTATCTAAGTTTTTACCGTAGGAATTTACATTCTGGCCAAGAAGCATGACTTCAATTACGCCGTCAGCTACCTGCTTCTTGATTTCCTCGATAATCTCTTCCGGCGCACGGCTTCGCTCCCGCCC
>JAZNTK010000088.1:0-35178 GCA_045591685.1 Lachnospiraceae bacterium | reverse complement strand
GTATTCATTGGAAGAAATCAAATTGGTTGACCCCGAAATCGCCCAGACAATTGTGGACGAGCAGGAAAGACAGAACAGTCACATTGAGTTGATTGCATCTGAAAACTGGGTAAGCAAGGCTGTTATGGCTGCTATGGGAAGTGTACTTACCAACAAGTATGCAGAAGGTTACCCTGCAAAGAGATACTACGGCGGATGTGATTGCGTTGACGTAGTAGAAAATCTTGCAATTGAAAGAGCAAAGGAAGTATTCGGTTGTGATTATGCAAACGTTCAGCCCCATTCAGGTGCTCAGGCTAACATGGCAGTACAGTTTGCTGTTTTAAATCCCGGAGATACTATTATGGGTATGAACCTTGACCACGGCGGACATCTTACACACGGAAGCCCGGTTAATATGTCAGGTAAGTACTTCAACGTTGTTCCTTACGGTGTTAACGATGATGGTTTCATTGATTACGATAAATTACGTGAAATTGCTTTGGAATGCAAGCCTAAAATGATTATTGCAGGTGCAAGTGCATATGCAAGAACCATTGATTTCAAGAAATTCAGAGAAGTTGCTGATGAAGTTGGTGCAGTTCTCATGGTAGATATGGCACACATTGCAGGTCTTGTAGCTGCAGGTCTTCATCCTTCACCCTTCCCTTGGGCAGATGTAGTTACCACAACTACTCACAAGACATTAAGAGGACCCCGTGGCGGTATGATTCTTGCAAATCAGGAAGCAGCAGATAAATACAACTTCAATAAGGCTATTTTCCCCGGAATTCAGGGTGGTCCTTTGATGCATGTAATCGCTGCTAAGGCTGTTTGCTTCAAGGAAGCATTAAGTGATGAATTCAAGGCATATCAGCAGCAGATTATGAAGAATGCTCAGGCTCTTTGTAAGGGACTTATGAGCAGAGATATTAAGATTGTATCAGGTGGTACAGATAACCACTTAATGCTTGTTGACCTTACAACTTATGATTTAACAGGTAAGGCAGTTGAGAAGCTTCTTGACCAGGCACATATTACCTGCAACAAGAATACAATCCCTAACGATCCTAAGTCACCTTTCGTAACCAGCGGTGTTCGTCTTGGTACACCTGCTGTTACCAGTCGTGGTATGAAGGAAGATGATATGGATAAGATTGCAGAAGCAATTGCAGCAGTAATCAAGGGTGGTGAGGAAAAAGTTCCTTACGCAAGAGCAATCGTAGATGAACTTACTGCAAAATATCCCTTAATCTAAGCGGAGAATATAAATGAATTTATTTAAAATAAGTAAGACAGCAAAAAGGGCACCTTTTACAAGGCTTGCCCTTTGTCTGTTGAGTATGGTTTTTATCATGAATTTTATGGGTTGTAATAGTGATAAGACTGTGGTACTTACAACAGGACTGTCGGAGAATGAAATATTTAAAATTGAATCGGAAGTATGTACCAAAGCGGAGATTATGCTGTATCTGGCTAATATGCAGAACGTATATGAAAATGTGTACGGTCCTGAAATTTGGGAAACGGATACGGATGGTGTGGCAATTGAGGACTCATTAAAAGAAACGGTGCTTGCCAGGATTTCCAGAGTAAAAGTATTGGTGCTACTGGCAGAAGAGCAGGGAGTGTCTCTGAACAAAGAAGAAGAGAAGAAAGCAGAAGCGGCTGCAGAAGAATATTTTGAAACATTGAGTGATGAAGAAATAGAAGCTTTGGATGTAACAGAGGAGCTGATTGTTTCAATGTATGAAGAATATGCGTTGGCAGATAAGGTATATCATTATCTGATTCAGGATGTGAATCCGGAAATCAGCGATGATGATGCCAGAACCATTACGGTTTCGCACATTCTGATCCGGACCTTTCATGTTGACTTAAACGGTAATGTGACACCGTATTCTGATGCGGCTAAGGAGGAAGCACTGCAGCGTGCGAATGAAGTCCTGCAACTTGCAAGGGATGGCGAGGATTTTGAGCAGTTGGTATTAACTTATAATGAAGATACCAGAGGAAATATTTCGTTCCGTAAAGGTGAAATGCCGGCAGCTTATGAAGAAGCGGCGTTTAATCTTGCTACAGATGAAATCAGTCAGATTGTAGAAACGGAATATGGATATTATATTATCAAATGTACCAATACGTTTAACAGAGAAGAAACCGATGCCAATAAAATTATTATTTTAGGAGAACAAAAGGAAGCGGCATTTCAGACTGTATACGAAGAATTTTTGGGAACACTTACCGGAAATTTAAATCAGAAAGCGTGGGATGCAGTAACTTTGATAGAGAATCCTCTTATAACGACGGATAGTTTCTTCACAATTTATGAAAAGTACTTTGCAAGCACCCTGTGATATTAGATGAATGGAAAGGAATTAAAATAAAATGGCAGCAAGAACAGGAAGTTTATCAATTAACAGCGAAAATATTTTTCCGATTATTAAAAAATGGTTGTATTCAGATCATGATATTTTTATGAGAGAATTGATTTCCAACGGATGTGATGCAATTACCAAGTTAAAAAAGCTTGATATGATGGGCGAATACACTTTGGAAGATAATTATAAGGCAAAGATTAGTGTGGTAGTCAATCCGGAAGCGAAGACTCTGGCATTTACCGATAACGGTCTTGGTATGACTGACGCGGAAGTGGAAGAATACATTAATCAGATTGCATTTTCCGGTGCAACGGATTTTATTGAGAAATATAAGGATAAAACCAACGATGATCAGATTATAGGTCACTTTGGTCTTGGATTTTATTCTGCATTTATGGTTGCAGATAAAGTTACCATTGATACTTTATCATATAAGGACGGAGCCAAAGCTGTTCATTGGGAGTGTGACGGCGGTACCGAGTTCACTATGGAAGACGGTAGCAAAGAAGGGGTGGGAACTACCATTACTCTTTATTTGAATGAAGATTGCTACGAATTCTGTAATGAATATCGTGCAAGAGAAATCATCAAGAAATATTGTTCTTTTATGCCGACTGAAATTTATTTAAGTAAGGCAAATTCTACTGAAACCCAGACGATTAAGGCAGATGAATTGCTTGAAAATGATGTAATCGTAGAGACCATTGAGCCGGAAAAAGATGGCGATGAAACCAAGTTAAAAATTAACAAGCGTCCCGAATTATTAAATGATACCACACCCTTGTGGACCAAGAATCCTTCTGAATGTGAAAAAGAGGATTATCTTGCATTTTATCGCAAGGTATTTAATGATTATAAGGAGCCTTTGTTCTGGATTCATTTGAATATGGATTATCCTTTTAATTTAAAGGGTATTCTTTATTTCCCTAAGATTAACACAGAGTATGAGTCTATTGAGGGAACCATTAAGTTATACAACAATCAGGTGTTTATTGCAGACAACATTAAGGAAGTTATCCCTGAGTTCCTTTTACTCTTAAAAGGTGTGATTGACTGTCCTGATTTACCGCTTAACGTATCCAGAAGTGCATTACAGAATGACGGTTTTGTAAAGAAAATTTCTGATTACATTACCAAGAAAGTTGCAGATAAGCTTTCCGGCATGTGCAAGACCCAGAAGGAAGAGTACGAGAAGTACTGGGATGATATCAGTCCCTTCATTAAATTTGGTTGTTTGAAAGACGATAAGTTCTGCGAGAAGATGACCGATTACATTCTTTTCAAGAATTTGGACGATATTTACATGACTCTTCCTGAGTGCTTAGAAGTGAAGCCGACAGACATTGAAGAGGAAAATGCTACCGATGAAAACGGAGAGAAGATTGAGGCTGAAATTGTTGAAGACAATGTAGAAGATATCGATGATGAAAAGAAAGAAAAAGTAATCTACTATGTAACCGATATGGTGCAGCAGAGTCAATATGTAAATATGTTCCGCAAAGCCAAGATGGATGCGGTTGTATTAACACATCACATTGACCAGCCTTTTATCTCTCAGTTAGAGGCTAAGAATGAAGGAATTAAGTTCCAGAGAATCGATGCGGACTTGACCGATGCGTTCAAAGCAAAGACTTCAGCTAAGGCAGCAGAGGAATTAAAGGCCAAGGAAGAGGAGCTTTCCAAGCTTTTCAAGAAAGTGACCAAGCAGGACAATGTGGCAATCAAACTTGAAAAGTTAAAAAACAAGGATGTTTCTTCTATGATTACACTTTCCGAAGAAAGCCGTCGTATGCAGGATATGATGAAGATGTATGCGGCTTCCGGTATGGACATGGGAATGTTTGGTAAGGAAGGTCAGACGCTTGTATTAAATGCAAACAACAAGCTTGTACAGTATGTTCTTGAGCATCAGGACGGTGAAAATGTTTCGTTGATTTGCGAGCAGTTATATGATTTGGCATTGCTTCAGCATGCTCCTTTGGATGCGGAAAGTATGACCAAGTTTGTAAACCGTACAAATAAAATTATGCTTTTATTAGCACAGTAAAATAAAACGTGGCGGGGAAATTTACATAATTTTCCTGCCACATATTTATGTAAATCAATGTGGAAATTGGTTGTCACTTTTATGAAAAAACCCCCGATTTTGTCTTGACATCAAAGGGGCAAAAAAGTATACTTCATAAAGGTATGTTTAAATGGCGAAAGAAGGAGAAAGCGCAATGGGCGGATTTTTTGGCGTAGCTTCAAAAGAAAGTTGCATCTTCGATTTGTTTTTCGGAATAGATTATCATTCACATCTTGGGACAAGACGTGGTGGTATGGTTCTTTACAGTGAAGAAAAAGGATTTGACCGCGCAATTCATAATATTGAGAATTCTCCTTTTAGAACGAAATTTGATAAAGATTTTGCCACTATGGATGGTAATTTGGGAATCGGTTGTATTTCAGATCATGAACCGCAACCGTTGTTGATTCGTTCGCATCTTGGTAATTATGCCATTACCACTGTAGGTAAAGTTAATAATCTTGATTCTTTGGCAGAAAAGCTTTTTGAATGCGGCAAGTCTCATTTTCTTGAAATGAGTGGCGGTGAAATCAATCAAACAGAGCTTGTTGCTGCTCTTATTAATCAGAAAGATTCCATTGTAGAAGGTATGTTATATGCGCAGGAAGTCATAGATGGTGCTATGTCTGTTCTTTTGATGACCAAAGAAGGCATTTATGCCATGCGTGACCGTTATGGCCGTACCCCGATTGTAATCGGTAAAAAGCCCGGTTCTTACTGTGCTTCGTTTGAAAATTTTGCATATTTACATTTGGGATATTTGGATTGTAAGGAATTGGGACCCGGCGAAATCGTATATATCACACCGGAAGAGATGAAGGTTATGTCCCCGGCAAGAGATGAAATGAAAATATGTACCTTCCTTTGGGTATACTATGGATATCCTACATCATCTTATGAGGGCGTTAATGTAGAAGAAATGCGTAACCGTTGCGGTAAATATATGGCACAGCGCGATACTGCGGAGGTGGATTTGGTAGCAGGTGTACCTGATTCCGGCCTGGCACATGCAATCGGTTATTCCAATGAGGCACATAAGCCTTTTGCAAGACCTTTTATTAAGTATACTCCGACTTGGCCGCGTTCTTTTATGCCGACCAAACAGGAACAGCGTAAATTGATTGCAAAGATGAAACTGATTCCGGTAGAACCTTTTATCAGGGATAAAAAACTGTTATTGATTGATGACTCTATTGTAAGGGGAACTCAGTTAAGAGAAACGACGGATTTCCTTTTTAACAGTGGTGCAAAAGAGGTGCATATCAGACCTGCGTGCCCTCCGATTATCCACGGATGTAAGTACTTGAATTTTTCCCGCTCTAATTCAGATATGGATTTGATTGCAAGAAGAGTAATTGCAGAGCGCGAAAAGGAAGTTACACCTGAAGTTCTTGCGGATTACAGTAATCCGGAGAGCAAGAATTATAAGGAAATGGAGCAGTGTATCTGCAAACAGATGAATTTTACCTCATTGTCATACAATCGTTTAGATGATATGATAAAAGCAGTGGGTATTGAACCTTGTAAGCTTTGTACGTACTGCTGGAACGGCAAAGAATAAAAGCGGAAACTTTTATAAATTTTATGATTGATGCATGAGTAAGATATTTTAGATAGAAAGACATTTTTAGGAGGAAGCTATGGGCAAACGTAATGACATTCACAAAGTACTGATTATCGGTTCCGGTCCTATTATTATTGGACAGGCTTGTGAGTTCGACTATTCCGGAACACAGGCATGTAAGGCACTGAAGCAGTTGGGATATGAAATTGTATTGGTAAACTCTAACCCCGCTACAATTATGACAGACCCTACTACTGCAGATGTAACTTATATTGAACCCCTCAATGTAGAGAGATTGGAGCAGATTATTGAGAAGGAACGTCCTGACGCATTACTTCCCAACCTTGGCGGACAGTCCGGTTTGAACCTTTGTTCCGAACTTGCACAGGCCGGCGTTTTGGATAAATACAATGTAAAAGTAATCGGTGTACAGGTAGACGCCATTGAAAAAGGCGAAGACCGTATTGCTTTTAAGGAGACTATGAATTCTCTCGGTATCGAAATGGCACGAAGCGAAGTTGCTTACAGCGTGGAAGACGGTCTTCGTATTGCAGATGAATTAGGATATCCCGTTGTTTTAAGACCTGCTTACACCATGGGTGGTGCCGGCGGAGGTCTGGTATACAACGTAGAAGAGTTAAAGACAGTTATTGCAAGAGGTCTTCAGGCCAGCCTTGTAGGTCAGGTTCTTGTAGAAGAATCCATTTTGGGCTGGGAAGAATTGGAAGTAGAAGTTGTTCGTGACTCTAAGAACAATATGATCAGCGTATGTTTCATCGAAAACATCGATCCTCTCGGTGTGCATACAGGTGACTCTTTCTGTTCAGCACCTATGTTGACTATTTCTGAATCTTTACAGAAGAGATTACAGGAACAGGCATATAAAATCGTAGAGGCCGTAGAAGTAATCGGCGGTACCAACGTACAGTTTGCTCATGACCCTGTATCTGACAGAATTATTGTAATTGAAATCAACCCCAGAACATCACGTTCTTCCGCACTTGCATCCAAGGCAACAGGTTTCCCTATTGCTCTTGTATCAGCAATGCTTGCATCAGGACTTACTTTGGATGAAATTCCTTGCGGTAAGTATGGTACTTTGGATAAGTATGTTCCCGGCGGAGATTATATTGTAATTAAGTTTGCTCGTTGGGCGTTTGAGAAATTCAAAGGCTCAGAAGATAAATTAGGTACTCAGATGCGTGCCGTAGGTGAGGTTATGAGTATTGGTAAAACTTATAAAGAAGCATTCCAGAAGGCAATCCGCAGTTTGGAAACAGGTCGCTACGGTCTTGGTTTTGCAAAGGATTTCCATAACAAGACCAAAGAACAGTTGATTGAAATGCTTCATACTCCTTCCAGCGAGAGACAGTTCATTATGTACGAAGCACTTCGTAAGGGTGCAACCGTAGAAGAGTTATATCAGCTTACCAAGATTAAGCACTATTTCTTGGAGCAGATGAAAGAATTGGTTGAGGAAGAAGAAGCACTTATGCAGAATAAGGGCGAAGTTCCTGCCAAAGAAGCTTTGGAACCGGCAAAGAAGAATGGTTTCTCTGATAAGTATTTAAGCCAGATTCTTGCAGTACCCGAGGACGATATCCGTAATGCAAGAAAATCTTACGGTATTACCCAGGCTTGGGAAGGCGTACACGTAAGCGGTACAGAAGACAGAGAATACTTCTATTCAACCTATAATGCACCTGATTACAGCAAAACAAATGAAGAAAAGCCTAAGATTATGATTCTTGGCGGCGGTCCTAACCGTATCGGACAGGGTATTGAATTTGACTACTGTTGTGTGCATGCAGCCTTTGCATTGCGTGATTTAGGTTTCCAGACTATCATCGTAAACTGTAATCCTGAAACTGTATCTACAGACTACGATACATCGGATAAGTTATACTTCGAACCTCTTACTTTGGAAGATGTTTTAAGTATTTATGAAAAAGAAAAACCCGTTGGTGTTATTGCACAGTTCGGTGGTCAGACACCGCTTAACTTAGCAGATGACCTTGAAAGAAACGGTGTTAAAATTCTTGGTACCGCACCGGCTGTTATTGATATGGCAGAAGACAGAGATTTGTTCCGCGCAATGATGGAAAAACTCGAAATCCCTATGCCGGAAGCAGGAATGGCAGTTACCATTGACGATGCAGTAGAAATTGCCGAAAGAATCGGATATCCCGTAATGGTTCGTCCTTCCTTCGTATTGGGCGGACGCGGTATGGAAGTTGTTTATGATCAGGTAAGTCTTAAGAGTTACATGGCAGCAGCTGTAGGTGTAACTCCCGACAGACCTATCCTTATCGATAGATTTTTAAAGAATGCAATGGAATGTGAAGCTGATGCAATCAGTGACGGTACACACGCATTTGTTCCTGCTGTAATGGAACACATTGAGCTTGCAGGTGTTCACTCAGGTGACTCAGCATGTATCCTTCCTTCTATGCATATTTCTGAGAAGAACCTTGCAAAGATTAAAGAATACACCAAGAAGATTGCGGTAGAAATGAATGTACGCGGTCTTATGAATATGCAGTATGCAATCGAAGATGACGTAGTATATGTGCTTGAAGCTAATCCCCGTGCGTCAAGAACCGTGCCTTTGGTATCTAAAGTATGTAACATTCAGATGGTACAGTTGGCTACTCAGATTATTACAAGTGAATTAACAGGTAAGCCTTCACCCGTACCTACCTTAAAAGAAAGCAAATACGATTACTTCGGTGTAAAAGAAGCGGTATTCCCCTTCAATATGTTCTCAGAAGTTGACCCCTTGTTAGGGCCTGAAATGCGTTCTACCGGTGAAGTTCTTGGTATCGCATCAGACTTCGGTGAGGCTTATTATAAGGCGCAGGAAGCAACACAGAATCCTCTTCCTTTGGAAGGAACAGTTCTTATCAGCGTTAACCGTCAGGATAAGCCTGAGGTACCGGAAGTTGCTAAAGCATTCCACGAATGCGGATTTAAGATTCTTGCAACCGGTTCAACTTATGATTTGATTGTTGCAAATGGTATTCCTGCTGAAAAGATTAATAAGATGCAGGAAGGCAGACCTAACATTGTAGATGCTCTTACCAATAAGCAGATCCAGTTGATTATCAATACTCCTGCAGGTAAGGAAAAGGTATTTGACGACAGTTATGTGCGTAAGTCAGCAATTAAGCATAAAGTACCTTACATCACAACCATGGCAGCTGCCAAGGCAAGTGCGGCAGGTATTGCAGCTGTAAAGAAGAACGGTAAAATTGCCGTAGATTCTATTCAGCATATTCACAGCACTATTACACAGGAATAGGGTTTAGTATAATAGTACGCCCCGATGATTATATTCCTTTGCGGACACGCTTCCGCTCGATTCTGTCACGTAACAGTTCTAAACTCGTGTAGACACTCGTTAAGAACTGACGGACAGACACGGTCCTTGAAGGAATATAATCATCGGGGCTGTTTTATATACAGAAAGATGATAATGGCGAAAGAGTGTAGTAAGTAGAGGCCGTTAGAAATTATCTTTGGAACAATTTTATGTTTGCAAATTGTTTTTTGTTGAAGTATTATTTTTTAATTTATTATACCGATATAATATATACGAATATTTAAGGCCTAAGGTATTTAGTAAGTCACCACGGATGGTATGGATTAAAAGAAGGATTCTTTTAAGACATGCCGTTTTTGTTTTATATCAGACAAGGAGGGAAAGAAGTAAGGCAGTGACTCAATGAGAAAGGAAGAATATTGCGAATTGAATCCAGCGTAATAGGAATGGAGTCCGCCCGAAGATATCATTCTTCGAGAATTCAAAATAATCGTTTCATGTTGCAGGATTACAGCAGGGAACGAACATCTAACAATACTTATTTATCCAAGGAAAATGCAGAGGCAAATACGTCAGAGGACGAGGTAAGTAATAGAACGACGCAAACGGATACAGATAGTGTAACGCCATGGGAAGAACGTATTTCAACGCTCAACAAAGCCAGAATTACGGTATACGAGCCACGGAATACAACTGCAGCACAGTTTCATTATTATTCCACCCAGTACATATTTTTGCTTTTATTCGGGGAGCGTGCGCGAAGTATCTATACAGAGGATATGTTTGCCGGCGATATGAGCGGTCAGGCAAATATGCAGACTGCTACACTGGAATTTATGCCAATGAAACAGGCAACCTTTGTGAGCGAAAGCTATTACGAGGAAACCGAGAATGTGTTATACAAATCGCAGGGGAAGGTTACGACTGCAGATGGCAGGGAAATTACATTCAACCTGGATTTGGGGATGAGCAGGAGTTTCCGGGAATATTATCGGGAAGAGTATGATATGTCTCAGTTGCAACGCGTATGTGATCCGTTAGTCATTAATTTTGACGGAAATGTTGCGAATTTAAGTGATCAGAAATTTTTCTTTGATATCGATGCAGACGGAAAAGAAGACGAGATTTCGAATTTAGCAGCAGGCAGTGGTTATCTTGCCTTGGATAAAAATAATGACGGAATCATCAATAACGGTAGTGAGCTGTTTGGACCGCAGTCCGGAGACGGTTTTGCTGATTTGGCAGAATATGATGAGGACGGCAACGGATGGATTGACGAAAATGATTCCGTGTGGAATAAGTTAAAAATCTGGTGTCGGAACGAAAAGGGTGAGAATGAGTTATATACCCTGGCAGAAAAAGGTGTAGGAGCAATTTGTTTGCAAAAAGCAGCCACGGATTTCGCATTAAAAAATGAAAAGAATCAGGCAAAAGGTTTTATACGAAGCACAGGCATTTTCTTATATGAGAATGGAAATGTGGGGTCTGTACAACACCTTGATTTGGCACAATAATTATATGCACTTGGGATATCTTTTTTGAGGTGTCTCGAGTGCATTTTTACTGTTTATACCACTTTTAAGTGTATGCAATGGCATGAATGTGATATAAACTCAAAAAAAGTGCAAAAATCTGCTAATTTTGTGCAAAAATAATAAAAAAATCATTGATTTATCCTAAAAATTAGTTATAATAACAATATAAAGTAAATGGGGACGTGATATTTTACATGCGCAGGATAAGTTAGGGGTAAGTTACCTGTGGATATGTAGAATTGGTAAAAGGGAAGTGCTTTCTGCTATGGGGATGGCAAATGAGACGAGTACGTTGATACCGTAATAATGCATTGGGCGGTTACAAATCTGCGAAGCGAAAGCTTCAGGTAAAAGGCATTTACGGGAAAGAGTACCTTTTACTAAAATTAATTTTCAAAATAAAAAGACAGTGCAATGGGTTGGAAAAGGGAAACTTCATTATACTGTTTTTTTATTGTGTTGGAGAAGTGAGGGTTGCGGGGCGTGTTTGTATTCATTTGCGGACACGCTCTCGCTCGGTTATGACACGTAACGGACACTAAATTCGAAATGAATATCCATTCATTTCTCATTAAGTGCCGACGGTCATAAACGGTCCTTAAACGAAACACAAACACGCCCCGCAGCCATTCACGGTACAGGATAAAAAGATATAATGAAGTGTGATGAAAGCAGGAATACTGTAAAGATATAGTTGTGCGATGGAAGAGGAAATGTCGTAAAGATATAGTTATATTTGATGAAAATAGTAATGTCGTAGAGACTAATTTATGTGTAATTATGTAATAGGTATGGTATAATTTGTTTGGTAGAAAACAGTGGTTATATATTATAGATTTTTGAAGTGAAGGAATGAAATATGACAGAAGAACATAAAAGAATCCGCAAGTTATTTCAAGAGCAGATGATGAAAGATTACTGCTGTAGCTTGGAGCAATTAAAATCTACGGATAACGAATACACAATAAGAGAATTAAGAGAAGGCCGTCGCCGATTTAAAAAGGATGATGCTATTCTGAAGGTACTATGTATCAATGGTAAGTGCATCTTCTCAGGAAGAGAAGAGATTCTGGAAGAGTGCAGAGAGACGTTTAAGGGCTTAAATGGGGCATGGATGTCTCAGTATAAGTATTTGTACTGGTTGGATGATTTGCTCTTGGAGCATAAGTATTTTCTTGAGGATTTGCATCATTATTATCTGCCGTTGGGAGAGGAACTTTTGTCTGAGGAGAAGATGGATGCACTGAAGCAGGAATATGAAGTCAGATGGTATGAGAAAGAGGAGATTGAGCAGTTTCGAGGAGATGAAAGGTTTGTGCATGCCTATTCTTTCTTGCCGGATGCTCCGGATGTACTTGGTGTTGCTGTGTTAAAAGACGGGGAGATTCTAGGTATGGCGGGAGCCAGTGCGGACAGTGATGTGATGTGGCAGATTGGTATTGATGTGATGCCGGAGAGTAAGGGACAGAACTTGGGGCCTTTTATCACGATACTTTTAAAACGGGAGATTTTAAAAAGAGGAAAGCTTCCCTATTACGGTACGGTGGAGAGTCACATTCAGTCCCAGAAAGTTGCTGTGAAATCGGGATTTGTACCATATTGGGCGGAAATCAACAGCGCTCCGTTACCTGAGGAAAAAGAGCAGCAGGATTAAAAAGGAAGTTTTTGATTGTGTGCCGGTGGACTTGTTTTAGACACATAAATCTGATAGAATGATAAATTGAAGTGATATCAGCATACGACTTTGCTTTATGATAAGAAGATATTATATAAAAGGAGGGCGTATTTTTATACGCATATAAAACTATGGCAGAATGTTCACATGACTGCAGCAGTTGCAGTGAAAATTGTTCAGAAAGAGACCCGAAGAGCTTTCTTGAGAAGCCCCATGAGTCTGCAAATATTAAGAAAGTAATCGGTGTTGTCAGCGGTAAGGGCGGTGTTGGTAAGTCTCTTGTGACTTCCTTATTGGCAGTAGCGATGAAACGTAAAGGTTTCAATACCGGTATTTTGGATGCGGATATTACCGGTCCTTCCATTCCCAAGGTGTTTGGCTTGACTGAGAAGGCCTATGGCGATGAAGAAGGTATTGTTCCTGTGAAAACAACCACAGATATTGATATTATGTCCATTAACCTTTTATTACCGGATGAAACGGATCCTGTTATCTGGAGAGGGCCTGTCATTGCAGGTACCGTAAAACAGTTCTGGACCGATGTGCTCTGGGGCGATAAGGACTATCTTTTTGTAGATATGCCTCCCGGAACAGGCGATGTGCCCCTGACTGTATTCCAGTCACTTCCCGTAGACGGAATCATTATCGTGGCATCCCCTCAGGAACTGGTTTCCATGATTGTGGAAAAGGCAGTTAAAATGGCAACTTTAATGCGTATCCCCGTGTTAGGTATCGTGGAGAACATGTCCTATTTCGTATGTCCTAACTGCAATGAGAAACATTATATTTACGGTGAAAGCCATATTGAAGAGATTGCCGAAGAATACGGCATTAAGAATGTGGCTAAGATTCCTATGGATGCCAATCTTGCAGCGGCTTGTGACGCCGGTATGATTGAAGTATTCAAGGGCGATTGGTTGGATGAAATGACCGAAATGTTGAAGAATTTGTAAAATGGAAAGTTGTTACTAATTATATTAAATTTATAAAAAAGGGAGCTTTGCAGTAATGTAAAGTTCCCTTTTTTATTTGATGATACTGAACTGTAGGATTTTGTATTTATTATTGTGTTACGGCTCCGCAATCTCCGTCACACCCACATAAATATTTGAAATGGAATACCAGGTTGCAAAGTCCGTTACGCCGGTAGGATTCAAGTTAAAAATACGCTGAAAGCTTTCTACGGCTTCGGCAGTGCCGGGGCCATAGATACCGTCTTCCGTCACACCGGGGAGGGCGGGATAGTTTCTTTTAATACGGTTTAACTGTTGTTGTAATTGCAGTACCTTACTGCCTCTGGTACCGATGGTTAAATCGTATCCCGGCCAGGATGAAGGAACGCCATCAATTTGCTCGGCGGTGTTAATATACATATCATTGCCGTAGTAGTAGCGGATGATATCGATGGCAGAATACCCTTCTTCACCAAGGTACATGGAGCCCCACTGGCTTAAACCGGTACAGGTTGCCCGACGTCCATCGCAGTATGATGTAAAAATGGGCTGTTTCACGCCGGGGCGTGATAAGTAGTTGTTAAAAATAGAATCTACGATGCGGTCGATATTTGCATAGATGTTTCGTCCGTAGATGAATTTCTGGTCATAGGCGGTGGAGGAAGTGATGGTAAAATCAAACCCACGACTTCTATACCATTCAGTAAAAATTCTGTTCAGTGTAAAACTCATAATGACCAGTGCATTTGCATAAATAGTACTTTCGGGCCAGGTAGGATATATTTCACTGCTTACCACGTTTTTGATGTAGTCTTTGTAAGGAACATAGTAGTTTGGCGCAGTATCATCATCGGGAACGCCGTCGTGAACGATAACTGTTTCGGGGATTACGACTCTGGATAAAACAATTTCTCCGGTTTCATCCATGGGTTTGATTTCATCCTCCGGAATTTTAGTCGGATAATCGCCTACCAGAGTATGAATGGGGATGTTTACGGTGTTGGCTCCGGTGCCGAAGCGTATCGGAACCAAAGCGGCAGGCTGGATAGAGGTTTCGTCTGCCAGCATTTCAGAACCGTTAATGGTAAGAGGTTCATAGCCTTCTGCTACGATAATAAAACGATATTGTGAAAAAGGTTGCGGGCTGTCGGAATTTAAGGAATAGGACAGCGGTGGTGTAGGAAGTGTGATACCTTCCGTTTGACCGGAAGAATCAGTAACCAGTGTATATAACAGAATGTCAGGCTCTTCGGCAGAGTATACCTGAATTTTGGCATTGGGTATGGGGATGCTGGTGGATACCCTTGTGACGTAGAAAACAAGTCTTCCTGAATTGTCGCTTGTCTGGGGTGTCAAAGAATCCATAAATAACCTCGTAAGTTTCCTTGACAATAGATATGCAAAAAGACGCTTTGATATGCATCAAAGCGTCTTAAATATTCATGTTTCAATTAAACTGCGTAGTTGTAAGAGGATACAACGGAATCTTTCACACCGCTACCTGTACTGGTATAACTTACGTTACGGTTTCTGCTTAACAAGTCTTCCAATACGTCGTAGTCTTTCTTCTTAGTGGTTGTATCGGCTTTGCCTTCAACCTTCTCGTCTGCGGCTTTGTCGGTAGCTTCTGTTTTCTCGACAACCTTACCGTCTTCGGTTTCAGTAACAGTTTTTTCAGTTTCTTCGGTTTTAGGAGTGTTGGCAGCTTTTAACTTCTCGTATATGTCATTGGAAGTAACTGCTTTGCTGTCCTTGCTTAACTCTTCATCGGCATAATATGCTTTCATAAGCTTGCCGTAGCTTCCTGACTTGATTAATGCATAATCAGAAAGAGAAGAGTAGAATCCGTTGGAAGCGGAAGAACCACCTAAAATACTGTTGGTTAAGGAAGCCATAGAAGATGAATTGGAATTACCTGTAGTATACAAACTCTGGAATAATGTTGACATACTGCTTGCATAATTGTAAGAGTTAATATTCATTCAATCGACCTCCTTTTCTTGTGATATATGTACAGACCTACTGCATCATCACATATTCCTATGCTAATTATATTACACTTTTGTCAAGAATACAAGGGTTTTTAAGGAAAAACAAGGAAAAAATGCGTAACAACTAAATATAGTATTTTTTTGCTGGTTTTGTTGCTTTATACCCACAAATAGTGCTATAATGAATAAGTTGAATTAGGATAGGAGTACTATGCCTAAATACGGATGAAAAGAGGTGAGTAATTTGAAAAGAGCAGTTCTTTCCATGCTGGAAGAAAATTATGCATTTGAGAACAATAAGGGAAGTCTGAACTTTTCCTGCAATGCCATTGAAATGACTTTTGATAAGGCAGAGCAGAGAAAGGGTACTTTTCAAATTAAAAATGAATCGGCTACGCCAATGGAAGGATATATTTTATCTAATAACATGCGTATGCAGTGTCTGACACCGATTTTCAGAGGAGAAGACGCAGAGATTACCTATTGCTTCGACAGTGCCGGTATGGAGCCCGGTGACGAGGTGAAAGGTGAGTTTCAGATTATCTCCAACAAGGGCGAATATACCCTTACGTTTGAAGTAAAAAGAGAGAAACAGTACCTTTACAGCACCATGGGAAATATCCGTAATCTTTTCCATTTTGCAAACCTTGCCAAGACCAATTGGGAGGAAGCGGTGCAGTTATATTATTCATCCGGATTCGCAGGCATCCTGGAAGGCAACGATGCGAAGTACATAAGTATATACAGAGGATTAAGCACCAAGCCCGGCAATGAGCAGAATGTAGACGAATTTCTAGTAGCGGTGAAGAAAAAGAGCCGTATTACCTATGATACGGATGTAAAAGAAATACGCATGAAGAATCCTGCGGAAACCATGATGACAGAGCTTTCGGTAAGCAAAGAAGGCTGGGGCTATGTGTCCATGGAAGTTTCCGTGGAAGGTTACTTTGTGGGAATTGAGAAGGAAGTATATACCGAAGATGATTTCCTCGGTAATGTATGTCCGATTCCGGTATATATTGAGCCTACACATCTTCATCAGGGAATGAATTACGGTAAGGTAACCGTTACAACTGCCAGACAGGTAATTGAAATTCCCGTAGTAGTAGAACATCATCCCGTGTCTTTGGAAGACAATGCAGAATATGAGTGGTATCGCCTTACATCAAAGATGACGGCAGCTTATGTTGATTTTCGCCTCGGTAAAATCGATGCGGATGAGTGGGTCGCACGTTCTACCCCTTTGGTAGATAAAATGTCCGGCTCGGATGAAAAGAATATTATTGCAAGCCTTTATCAGGCACAGATTCTTTTGGCTCAGGACCGTGTGCAGGATGCGGATTATCTTTTGACAAGAGTGGAAGACTGGATGACGGAAGAGAAGCAGATTCCGGAAGTGTACGGCTACTTCCTGTATTTGACCACTCTTTTAAACAGGGATGAAAGCTATACGGATAAGGTTGCACATAAGGTCAAAAAGATGTTCCAGCGCGAGCAGGATAATTTCCGCCTCGCATGGTTAATGTTATATCTGCAGAAGAATTTATTCTTCCACGAGGATAAAAAATGGGACTTTTTGGAAGAGCGTTACGACAGAGGGGCAAACAGCCCTGTGTTGTATGTGGAGGCTCTGCAGTTATTGTGGGAGCAGCCTTCTCTTTTAATAAAACTGGAAAGCTATGAAATCAGTCTTTTATTATTTGCGGTAAAACATGATGTGTTAAGCGAGGAAATTGCGGAACGAATACAGTTTTTAATCAGCAGGGAGAAAGAATATGATTTCCGCATTTATGCCATTTTAAAGAAATGCTATGAAAAATGTCCTACCAAGGAAATGGTTCAGGCAATCTGTACCTATCTGATGAAAGGAAACTGCATCGGAAAGGAATATTTTCCCTGGTACGAAAAGGCAGTGGAATGTGAGCTTCGTTTGACAAGATTATATGAATATTACATTATGTCCATCGATTTAAATTACAGAGGCGAACTGCCCAAGATGGTTATGATGTATTTTGCATACCAGAATAATCTGGATTATGAACGTATGGCATTTTTATATGCCAACGTGTGGGAGCACCGAGGAAGCTTCCCTGAAATTGCATTGTCTTATACAGAGCATCTAGAAGATTTCGTAAGAGAACAGGTTGCATACGGAAGAATCAACGAGCACCTGATCAAGCTTTATAAAAGGATTCTTGTGCCTGCGGTTATGGATGTAAAATTTGCCAATGATGCAGTCCCCGTTCTTTTTATGCATGAAGTATGTGTGGAAGATGCCAATGTGCGTAATGTGGTAGTGATACATGAACACATGCGTGGAGAGTCGGTGTACCCCGTAGAAAACGGCAAAGCATATGTTCCGGTTTACAGTATCTTTTATAAGCTGTTGTTTGAAGATGCCTGTGGGAACCGTTATGTTCCCAATGAATTCTTAAAACCCGTTCCGGTGCTGTTTGATGAAGAATTGTTTAAGGTAATGCTTCCCATGGTACAGGAAAAGACAGGAGCCCTGCTATATTACTGTGAGGACCATAGGAATTATATCAATATTACGGATATCAATGTATATGCTTATGCAAGATTACTGCATGCAGAGGAAATTACCAATGCATATCAGAGAGAACTGTTGGTGGCATTGATTAAGTTTTATTTCGAGCAGGATTATATCCGTGAACTGGACGAGATTCTTTTGGAAGCGGAACCCGAGTATATGAGTGCGGTAGAACGGGCGGACATTGTACATATTCTTGTGGCAAGGGGCATGTATGATATTGCATTTGAGTGGGTGTGTACCTTCGGTGCGGAACATATGGATGTCAAAACAATTTTACGCTTATGCAGCAGACTTTTGGAACGCAGGGATTTTGAGGAAGAAGAGGAAATGTTGGGACTTTGTTCCTACGTATATCGTCAGAACCGTTATGACGAAAATATTTTATCTTACCTTGTAAAATATTTTGAGGGCGGTATTCGTGAATTAAGAGGCCTGGTAAGAAACAGTGAAGGATTTGCCATGGATACCTATCCTTTGGTAGAACGCCTTTTGGTACAGTCACTGTTTTGCGGTATCTATATGAGTGAAAAGATGCACTTGTATGAGTCCTATATCCAAAAGGGCGGCAGTCTTGAAGTAGAGAAAGCATTTTTGGCAAGATGTGCCTACGATTATTTTGTAGAGCAGTGCGTCACGGATGTGCAGGTGTTTGAACGTTTGGAAAGCCTGATGCTTCAGGGCGAAAGAATGAATCGCATATGCAGACTTGCAGTATTAAAACATGCGTCTGAATCAGAGGAAAGTACCTGGAATACAGAACTCTTGGGAGAATTGCTTGCCGGTGAAATTGCCAAGGGAAATTGCTTCTCCTTTTTCCCGGTTTTTGCAACTCAAATCAAAGAGGCACTTCCTTTTACTGACACAATGTTTGTGGAGTATAAGGGTGAACCGGACAGTAAGGTGGTCATCCATTATGCTCTCGAAAGAGAAAGTGACGGGGAAACCGAGTACCGTAAAGAAGAAATGCGTAATCTGTATGGTGGCATCTTTGTAAAAAGCTTTATTTTGTTCTGTGGTGAGAACATACAGTACTACATTACGGAGCGGAGCGGAAACAAAGAACAGTTAACCCAGAGCAGTATGATTCAAAGAGATGAAAGCGAGAAAACCGTAGGAGGCTGGAGATTCGCACTTTTAAACGAAGCAGTGATTCAGCGCGAGAAGCAGGATTATGCTATGGCGGAGACTGCTTTGACAGAGTATATGAAAAAAGATTATATGATTCGTCAAATATTTGGCAAACAGTAAATTGCATGGAGTGTGACTATGCTGACAGAAATCAAAGATGTATTTGAAAAAATGAATAAAGACCGCTATGTCATCGGTTATGATTTGAACAATGAATATGTGCAAATCAGTTTCTGTCGTATAGACAGTGACAATCCGGAAACATTCAGTACCAGTGACGAACAGGAGTGTTATAACATTCCTCTTGTCATGTGTAAAAAACGAAACGGCGGACAGTGGTTAATCGGAGAGGATGCCATAGCGTGTTCGGACGACGGAGACGGTGAATTGGTTACCGGCTTTTTGGATGTTGCCAAAGAGGGCGGTACGGTGTTTGTGGATCGGGAAGAATACCATGCAAAAGATTTGCTGGCATTGTTTATCAAGAGAAGTCTCGGCCTTTTACCGGTAATGGAAACACCGGAAAAGATTGCCAATATCACCATTGCGTTGCGCAATGCGGATGTGGAAATGATTAAGATGTTGCAGACTGCCGTAGGCATGTTAAAAGTTGAAGGGGAACGTATCTCTTATACCGGCTACGAAGAATGTGTTTTCTATTACATGCTGTATCAAAGTGAGGAAATGCAGAATCACCAGGTATTGGTATTTGATGCAGGCGGAAGCAATTTGTGGAGTTATCGTCTGGAACGTAATCTCTTTACAAAGCCTGCCATTGCCATGGTAGAGGCGAAGGAATACAGAGATTTTATTTTACGGGACCGCCGCTATATGAGCAATACCGAGAAGGATGCCGCGTTGTTGCGGATTGCAACCGAAATATGTGAGAACAGGGTATTTTCGGGCATTTACTTAATCGGTGAAGGTTTTTATGATGACTGGTGCAATAACTCTTTGCGTTTTCTGTGCAGAAACCGCAGAGTGTTTAAGGGAAATAACTTATTCAGTAAGGGTGCCTGCCTTGCGGCAAAAGAAAAAGTGAATCCTTCCGGATACGGTAAAAACGTACAATATTTTGGTATGGACCGTATCAAATGCAATGTCGGAGTCAGTGCGTATGAGGCCGGAAAAGAAATCAATATCCCAATGATAGAGGCCGGTGTGCATTGGTATGAAGCACAGGCGGAAAAAGAAATTATTTTGCATGAAACAGATGTGATTCCTATTACGGTGGAATATTTAAACAGCAGACAGGTTGCAGTAGCAGATTTTGAGTTAAAAGGATTGCCGGTTACGGCAAACCGTATGACAAGAATTGCCCTGGATATTAAAATGGTATCGGAAAACAGAGTGGTTTTGCATGCGGTTGATTTGGGGTTTGGAGAATTATATCCTTCCTGTGGTAAGGAATGGACAGAGGAGATGGACCTGCAGTAATGTATGCGGGGAAAGGAAGCGAACGTGGGTAAAGTATACGAATGTATCGGAAGAAAAGCGAATAAGCCGTTCTTTTTAGAAAAAATCTGTTGTAATATCTATTCGGCAGAGGAACTGGTTTATTGTGTGTATGACAATGCAGAACTTCTGGAAAAAGATATCTTTACAACTGAATTGGCAAACTGGCTGGAGGATGAATGTGAAGCGGTCGGATTGGCGGACCGCATGTACAAGCTTTTGAGCCAGGATGCGGAAACGGAGCAGTTTGCGGCGGTGCTTTTGGAGGAATTTCCTTTTATAAGCCAAGGGCAGCAGGTGCGTTTTCTGGAATTGCTTCGGGAAGAGGATGATGGAGATGATTCGTTACGAAGAAAGAAACGTGGCGACTACTTTTTACAGAAGGAACGTTACGTTCACGCATTGAATGAGTATGAGCGTGCTCTTTCTGAGATAAAAGAACCTGATTTGGAATTGCTGGGTGAAATCTATCATAACATGGGTATGGCAAGAGCCGGACTGTTTCTTCTGGAGCAGGCACGGCAGGACTTCTTGAAAGCATACGAGTTAGATGGAAAAGCAGAGCATTATTATTACTACGCGGCGGCAATGCGTTTCAGTATGTCGGAAGGTGAGTATATACGTACCATCAGTGAAGATGTGCAGATGCGTGAGATTACATTAAAACTGGAAGCCAAGGTGCAGGAAGCCAAGGCAAATTGGGAAAGCGGCCCCGGTATAGAGCTTGCGGAAATTTTGGAGCAAAATCGTGCCGGAGATGATAGTATACGTGAGGAATGGATGGATAAAACCATCATTCGTTTAAAAGATGATTATCGCAGGTGTATTCAGTAGCGGAGAGACATAAATGGGTTTATGGAATAAGTTATTCGGTGGAAAAAAGAATAAAGCGGAATACGAACCGGAATTTGATGAAGCGCAGTATTATGAGGTGTCTAATTTTACGGATGATACCCAGCGTCAGCGTTATATTGAAAGCTGTTTGGAGCAGATGAAGGCGGCGTCCGATGAGATTGATATTTTAAACAGGGAATACGACTCGGTTACGGCGTATTTAAATGACACGGAGGAAATCGACCGTTTGCCGGACCATATCCGTAACCCGATTCAGGATTGCGCAGGTAAGCTGTTGCGCCTTGAGAAAGAATTCCGCAATTATTCGTCACAGCCCAATCGCTTAAGCAGCGAAGAATATGCCTGGATGGAGCGTTTGGAAGATGAAATGCCGGAAGGCTATGAGAAACTGAAGAAAAGCGAGGAGTATCATAAACTGATTAAAGATGATATGAAGCGTATCGAGGGTGAAAAGCAGGCATATTATTATCGTAAAGCAGAATTAAAAGGTATGCTTGCCAATATCAAAGGTGTCTTTTTTATCTGTATGATTGCGGCCATAACCTGCATTATTATGCTTTTGATTTTACAATTCGGATTCGAGTTGGATGCAAGAATCGGATATATTTTAACCGTAGGGGCTACGGCAATTGCTTTTACGGTGTTATTTGTTAAAAATATCGATATGCAGCAGGAAAAAGCGAAGGTGGATAAAAGCATCGGCAAGCTGATTCATATGCACAATACGGTAAAAATCCGTTACGTAAATAATACCAATCTTTTGGAATATCTTTACATGAAATATAATGTGGAGAGTGCTAAGGAGTTAAAAGAACTGTGGGAGCAGTATGTATCGGAGCGTGCGGAAAGAGAACGTTTCGAGCAGACAAAATTTGATATAGGTTTTTATAAGGACGAATTATTGCAACGTATGCGTAAACTTCATATTGCAGATCCCGATATCTGGATACATCAGGCGGAAGCACTGGTTAATCGCAAGGAAATGGTGGAGATTCGCCATGGTCTTGTGGAGAGACGGCAGAGTTTACGTAAACAAATGGAATATAATAAAGATATAGCGGTGGATGCCCAGACGAAATTAAAGGACATGATTCACGCATATCCTCAATATGCCACTCAGGTGTTGAGACAGTTGGAAGAGTTTGAACGCAAGGTAAAAACAAGGATATAAGAAGCGGAAGCCGTACCTGGCTTCCGTTATAAATTTTTATAAAAGGAATCTGAAATTTATGAAAAAAAGGTTTTGGTTTGCACTGACAGGATTGCTTATAGCCGGGCTTTCGGTGGCCGGTTTCTTTTGGTATACCTTCAGTAAAACCCATAGCAGTATTACGGTAGAAGCGGGCAGTGTTGTGACTGCGCAGAATTTTATAAAAGGAAATGTGGAAACCATATATTTTGCAGAGGATTGTCCGGCGTTTGATACAAGAGTGCCGGGAAGGTATGTTTTAAAAGTAACTGCGGATGGTTTTACGAGAAATTGTGTTTTGAATGTGGAAGATACGGTAGCGCCTGCGGCAAAACCGGTAGATATCCGTATGTCTGTAGGAGAAAGATATGAAGCACAGGATTTTGTGTCAGATGTAAAGGATGTTACCGAAGTGACTGTAAGTTTTAAAGAGTCGCCCGATTTCGACGCTTACGGACAGCAGGAAGTTAATATTTTATTGCAGGACGCTGCAGGAAATGAAACGGTAGTAACTTCACAACTGTACATATTAAAGGTAAAAGTAAATGATACATATCTTTGGGATGTGGCAGACGGAGTTCCTTCGGCAGACTGGTTTCTGGTAACGGAAGGAGATATTTCTTACTCGGGTTCCGGTTTGGAATTTGTACGCTTTGATGAAGTGGGAGTATATCCGGTATGGCTATGTGCGGATGGTTATAATTGCAGGGTTAACATGCAGATTGTGGACTCCAAATCGCCTGTATTCAATGTAAAAGAGACACAAGGTTATATCAATCATCCTATAGCGGCAGAGGAATTTGTAGATACGGCAACGGATGAAACGAAGCTTATGTTTTATTATAAAACAGAGCCTGATTGGACCTTGGAAGGTGTACAGGAAGTAACTGTTATTGCTGAGGATTCCGGAGGAAACCAAACAGAGATGACGGCGGTACTTACTTTAATACCGGATACGGAAGCACCGATTATTATCGGAGCCGGTAATATTTCGGTATGTTTGGGTGAAAACGTATCTTACCGTAACGGAGTAAGTGCATATGATGCCTGCGACGGAGACGTGGCATTGAATATTGATAACAGTGCCGTGAACCTGACACAACTAGGAACCTATCCCGTTATTTATTCTGCTACGGACATGGCAGGCAATACGGGAAGTCAGGAGATTAAACTTACGGTAATGCCGGAGCGTAACGAAAGCATTACTTTGGAAATGATGTATGCGGAGGCTGATAAGGTTCTTGCCGAAATCATTACCGAAGGCATGACGGATTATGAGAAGGCGGAGGCAATCTATAATTGGACCCGCTATAAAATTGGCTGGATTAGCGATTCACAGAAAGAAAACTGGGTAGAGTCCGCATATGATGGTTTTGTATATCGTAAAGGTGATTGCTATACATATGCCAGTGTGGCAAAAGCCCTGCTTACCAGAGTCGGAATTGCTAATGTAGATATTTGGCGTAATTCCACCACCAGCAGTCACTATTGGAACCTGGTAGATACCGGTGACGGTTGGTATCATTTTGATGCAACACCGAGAGCGGATAAAACGATTGTTTTTATGTGGTCTGAAAGCCAGCTGCTTGCAGATGAAGCAGTACGAAGAAGCCATGTATACGATCACTCTTTATTCCCTACGGTTAATTATGAGTAGGAAGAGGAGCCTTACATAAGGAGTAAAACAATGGGTAAAAAGTTAGGCATAATCGGAGGTATGGGACCTCTTGCAACTGCCCTTTTTATGGAGCTTGTCATTGAGATGACTAAGGCCGATAAGGACAGTGAACATATTCATATGGATATTGTAAATATGCCGGGAATTCCTGACAGAACGGATTATATTCTTGGAAAAAGCAATGAAAGTCCGTTGTCTTTTATTCTTCAGATTAAGGAAGAACTGGAAACGCGCGGTGCCAAAGTGCTTGCAATGCCTTGTAATACGGCGTTTTACTTTTATGAAGAGCTGACAAAGTCCGGTCTTCCCATGATTCATCCGATTCGGGAAAGTGTACTGTGCTTAAAAGAAGCAGGTGTAGACCGTGTCGGAATTCTTGCCACGGACGGTACCGTGCAGACTAAGTTATTTCAAACAGGGCTTGCAGAGTACGGTATTACGGCCATTGTGCCTGACGAGGTTCATCAGAAGCTTGTCATGAGTATGATTTATGATGATGTAAAAGCAGGGAAAAATATTTCCGCAGATAAAATAAAAGCAGTGGAAGCGCATTTAAAAGAGCAGGGAGCCGAGGTTATGATACTTGGTTGCACGGAGCTGTCGGTAGCCAAACGCAGCGGTCTGGTAAAAGAAGGCTATCTTGATACGCTGGAAGTTATGGCAAGGAAAGCCGTACTTGAATGCGGCGTATTAAAGAAACAGTATGAGAAATTGCTGTAATTGAGAGGATGTAAAAATGCAGAATCATGTTTTGGATTATTTAGACAATATTGTAGAAAAATGTCCTGACAAAGTGGCATTTGCCAATGAAAAAGAGGGACTTACTTTCCGGGAGGTATACGATCAAAGTCGCTCCATAGGAAGTTTTTTGCATCAGCAGGGAATCTATAAAGAACCGGTTGTGGTTTTTATGAATAAGCATCCAAAGACCATTACGGCATTTTTTGGTGTTATTGCCGGCGGTTGTTTTTATGTACCCATAGATGAGCAGATGCCGGCGGCAAGAATCAATTTAATTCTTAACAATGTAAAGTCCAAATTAATCATTTGCGATGCCAAAACAATCAAAAAAGCAGAAGGATTTGACACGGACGCAAAGAAGGTTTTGTATGAGGATATTGCCTGTCTGGAAGCAGATGATAGCGCATTGCAGGATATTCGCAATAAAGCCATTGATACGGACCCGATTTATATTGTTTTTACATCAGGTTCCACCGGTGTACCCAAGGGTGTGGCGGCTTGTCACAGAAGCGTCCTGGATTATATAGAGCAGTTAAGTGAGGTATTGGGGTTTGATGAAAATACCGTATTCGGTAACCAGACACCGTTGTATTTTGATGCCTGCTTAAAGGAGTTATATCCCACGCTGAAATTCGGAGCTACGACTTATTTAATCCCGAAGGGATATTTTATGATGCCGATTAAGTTGGTGGAATTTCTGAATGAAAAGAAAATCAATACCATTTGTTGGGTGGTATCGGCATTGACCATGATATCAAGTCTTAAGACCTTTGATACGGTGGTACCCAAGTATTTAAAAACAGTAGCGTTTGGAAGTGAAGTTTTCCCTATAAAGCAGTTTAACATGTGGAAGACTACCTTGCCTGAAACGGATTTTGTGAATTTATACGGTCCTACGGAAGGAACCGGCATGTGTTGTTATTATAGGGCAGACCGATTGTTTGAAGAAGGAGAGAGTATTCCAATCGGCAGACCGTTTAAAAATACGGAGATAATTTTGCTGGATGAAAACAATAAGCCGTCAGATAAGGGAGAACTTTGTATCCGCGGCACTTCGGTTACATTAGGATATTATAACAATCCGGAGAAAACTGCGGAAAGCTTTGTGCAGAATCCCTTGAATACTGCATATCCGGAGTTAATTTACCGCACAGGCGATATTGCCATGCGAAATGAAAAGGGCGAATTGCTGTTTGTATCCCGCAAAGATTATCAGATTAAACATATGGGACATCGCATTGAATTGGGAGAAATCGAAGCCAATGTCAGTGCTTTGGACGGCATTAAAATTTGTGCATGTGTTTATTCCAAAACAGATGAAAAAATTGTGCTTTATTACGTAGGTGATAAGGATAAGGCGGAGTTGGTGAAAGAACTTCGGGAAAAGCTTCCCCGCTATATGATACCGAATGAAATGATTGATTTGGACAATATGATTTTTACACCAAACGGTAAAATTGACCGCAAGACTTTGTTGGCACAGTATGAGGATACTTGCATATCACAATAAAAATGTTATAATAGTGCGCGTTATAAAAGATGTAACATAAAATAGGAGGATTATATAAATGGAGCAGTTATTGGAAATTTTATCGGATTTACATCCGGAAGTGGATTTTGAAGAATGTGATACCTTAATCGATGACGGAATTTTAGATTCTTTTGATATTGTATCTTTGATTTCTGAAATCAATGAAGAATTTGATGTGGTGATTTCCGCAGAGCATATTATTCCTGAGAATTTTAATTCGGCGGAAGCGTTGTATGCATTAATTGAGCGATTAGAGGAAGAATAAAAGATGCTTTTTACATCCTACAGCTTTCTTGGCTTTCTTTTGGCTCTTTTTTGCGTATATTACATCATACCGAAAAAATGCCAGTGGGTGCTTTTGCTGATAGCGAGTTACATATTTTATGCTTTTGCAGGCTGGGAGTGTTTGATTTTTATCGGTGTGACAACCTTGACTACTTATGTAGCCGGGCTTTTGATTGATAAAAATCATATGCGGCAAAAAGCATATTTGTCAGAACATAAGGCTGAGCTTTCCAAGGAAGAAAAGAAGGCATATAAAGAGAAACAAAAGAATAAACGTTTTGCATTGATGGTAGTCTGTCTGGTGTTTAATTTCGGTATTCTTGCAGTATTAAAGTATACCAATTTCGCCATAGCTAACGTGAATGCGGTTTTGGCCACGTTAGGAAGTCAGAAGGTACTGGCATTTCAGAATTTGCTTTTACCTCTTGGTATATCATTTTATACCTTCCAGAGTATGGGGTATCTGATTGATATTCACAGAGGGACTTATCCTGCCCAAAAGAATGTGTTTAAATTTGCCTTGTTTGTATCCTTCTTCCCACAGTTGATTCAGGGGCCTATCAGCCGTTATAACGACTTGGAAAAAGGATTGTTCGCAAGTCATTCATTTGATTGGAAGAATATCAGTTTCGGTCTTCAGAGAATCCTTTGGGGCTTTTTTAAGAAGCTTGTGATTGCAGACCGTATGTTAATCGGTGTAAAAGCCTTGATTGGAGATACGGATACCTATACCGGTTTTTACGTGTTTATGGGTATGATTTTTTATGCCCTGCAGTTGTATGCAGATTTTACCGGAGGTATTGATATTACCATCGGTATCGGTCAGGTGCTGGGTATTCCAGTGCAGGAGAACTTTAGACGTCCTTATTTTTCAAAGGGCATCAAGGAGTATTGGAAACGTTGGCATATTTCCTTGGGAAACTGGTTTACGGAGTATTTGTTTTATCCCATATCCGTATGCAAGCCCATGTTAAAAGTGTCCAAGTGGAGCCGTAAGGTTCTGGGTGAAAAAATCGGTAAAAGAGTGCCTGTTTATGCTGCAAGTATTGCGGTGTGGTTTGTAACCGGTATCTGGCATGGTGCGGCATGGAATTTTATTGTCTGGGGTCTTGGTAACTGCTTTTTTATCATGTTGTCCCAGGAATGCGAGCCCTTGTATGAAAAGTTTCATGCGCGTTTTCATGTGCAGGGAAAGACATGGTTTAAGGCATTTCAGATTATCAGAACCTTCCTTTTGATGAGTTCGTTACGAATGCTTGATTGTTACAGAGACGTGCCTATGACGTTTAAAATGTTCGGCAGCATGTTTACGGATTGGAATATAAAAGAAGCCCTAACCGTAGGTATGTGGAATCTGGGACTTGGAGCACATGATTACGTTGTGCTTATTGTGGGAACTGTGATTTTATTTACCGTAAGCATGGTAGGAAGACGCGGCAGCGTCAGGGAAATGATTGCAAAGAAACCGGTTGGCGTATCCGTGTCAGTATTTGGCGTGCTTTTTATTGTGACGGTTCTGTTCGGTGCTTACGGCATGGGATATGATGCCAGTCAGTTTATTTATAATCAGTTTTAATGGAGAAAAGAATGGAAGAAAAGAAAAAGGGCCGCGGAAAAAACCTTGTCGCCGTTATAACAGGCATAGTGGTGATTGTGGCGGTCTTGGCACTTTTACAACGGCTTGTAATGCCGAAATATATGGGTGATGTAAAAGAAGGTGCATTAATCGGTGAGTATTACGATGAAGAGAAGGATTTTGACGTGGTTTTTATCGGTGATTGTGAAGTGTATGAGAATTTTGTACCTGCGACTTTGTGGGAAAATTACGGAATCAATTCATACATCCGCGGCAGTGCGCAGCAGTTAATCTGGCAGTCCTATTACCTCATGGAAGAAACTTTGGAATATGAGAAGCCGGATGTTATTGTGTTTAACGTATTGTCACTGCAGTATAACGAGCCTCAGAAAGAAGCCTATAACCGTATGACCATTGATGGCATGCGCTGGTCGACATCTAAAGTGGAATGCATTAACGCATCCATGATGGAGAGTGAAAGTTTTATCGAATATGTATTTCCGCTACTTCGCTATCATGACCGTTGGAGCGAATTGGAGCAGGAAGATTTTCAGTATCTCTTTGGACCGGAAAAGGTAGGCCATAACGGCTATTATATGCAAGTTGGTGTAGTGCCGGTAGACTATATTCCGGAAGGTAAAATATTAGGTGATTATTCCTTTGGAGAGAATGCGATGAGTTATTTGGATAAAATGGTTGCTCTCTGCGAAGAGAATGATGTAGAATTGGTTTTGATAAAAGCACCCAGTCTGTATCCGGAGTGGTATGATGAGTGGGATGTGCAGGTAGAAGCCTATGCGGAAGAACATGATTTGAAATACATTAATTTTCTGGAGCATACGGATGAGATAGGTTTGGATTTCAGTACCGATACTTACGATGCAGGCTTGCATCTGAATCTTTATGGTGCCGTAAAACTTACGGATTATTTCGGCACATGGCTTGTAGAGGAGTGCGGTTTGGAAGACCGTCGGGATGAAGAAGCATTGGCAGAAATCTGGGAAATTAAATTAGAAAACTTTTATCAGCAACAGGAAGAGTTGGAAGCGTTACAAGAGGAGGAATTATAATGAAAAAATTAGTATTAACAGCGATGACCGTATTGGCGGTTAGTATGTTTACAGCGTGCTCCAATCCTGCGGAGGAAGCTGCGGATGCGGTTGTAAACATGAATAATACCGTTGGCGATGTACAAACCATTTTAGGTGATTATCAGGAAACAATGGGTAATGTTGATGATATGGGACAGAGTATTGAAGATGGTAATGCAACGGCATCGGTGCAGACTAACAATACATCCTTGGATGACTATGTATTTGTATATCAGGGAGTAAAAATTGCGCCGGATATGAATACCAATGAATTTTTGGCAGCTTTGGGTGAGCCGTTACATTATTACGAAGTAAAGAGCTGTGCTTTTGAAGGTATGGATAAAATTTATACCTACACAAGCTTTGAAATTTCAACCTATCCTAACGGTAACGATGATTTGGTTTCCTACATTTATTTCAAGGATGATACCGTAACCACGGAAGAAGGTGCATACCTTGGTATGGCCAAAGCAGACGTGCTTGCAATGTATGGTGACGGCTATGTGGAGAATGCCGGTGTGTATGTATATACCAAAGGCGGCATGGAGCTTCGCTTTATCTTCGATGGCGAAACCTTGGCGTCAATTGAATATGCAACGACTGTATTAGACGAGTAAATAAAAAAGCACTTCAAATCATGCGAAATTATGAACGCTGATGATGAAGTGCTTATTTTTATTGATTATTGTTTTCTTCGGATTCATCCATTTCGGAAAGTGCTTTTTTAATACGGATTTCGTCTGCCATACGCATGGTTTCTTCCATCTCTTCGGTACGGTAAGAAGCCACGTTCTTGCGTCCTGTCAAGGTGCTGACAATCCACATTAACACCCAGGCAATAATGGGGAGGACGATTACGCACAGCATGCAGGAGAAGAAGACGGTTTCCTTATTGGGAAAATCAAGGAAAGCCAATATAAAAGTTGTAAGTATAAATCCAACAATTAAGATTACAGTTAATAAGGCTAAAATTCGTTTTGCTTTTTTCATATTAAAAAATCTCGCTTTTTATTGTTTTTGTCAGTATAACACAGAAAAAAAGCCACGGCAATGTAAAAAGGGGGCTTTTCAGAATCGAAAAAATGTTATATACTATAGGACAGTGTGAGGAGATTTGCACTTTTTATGGAAAGATAAAAGAAAAAGGATGGACTAAGAAATGTTATTATTGGAATTATGGAGAGCACAGGCATATAATCAGACCGCAAACAAAGGTCAGTTACAGAATATGTGGAGCAAGTATTTTGTAAAAGAAAAAGAAATCTACAAGCAGTTGCTTGCAAATCCCGATGAAGAAGTAAAGGGAACCGTTTCTGAACTTGCTACAAAGTACAAAACAGACTTAATGTTTATGACAGGTTTCTTAGATGGTATCAATGACAGTTTGAAGACACCCAACCCTATTGAAACCATGGAAGAGAACACTGAAGTAAGCCTTGCTTTCGATAAAGAACTTCTTTATAAGAACATGGTAGGCGCAGATGCTGACTGGCTTTACGGTTTACCTGAGTGGGAAGAAATCTTTGATGAAGAAACTAGAAAGGCTCTTTACAAAGAGCAGAAGTCTTCTACAACCGTTGTAAAAGAAGACAAGGTATATCCCAACGATCCCTGCCCTTGCGGTTCTGGCAAGAAGTATAAGAAGTGCTGTGGAAAGTAATTAAAAATGATAATACAAAGCCGATGCATTTAACGATGCATCGGTTTTCGTGATAAATGACAGACTTAAGATTAGGAGTAAGATTTGTATTTTAACAAATCATAACTACAATGAAAAGCAGAGTTGATGAAGCAGTAAGAAAATTTGAAAGCGGCTACAACTGTGCCCAGGCTGTGTTTGCTACTTATGCGGACCTTTTTGGAATGAACGAAGAGGATGCATTAAAGCTTGCAAGCCCCATGGGAGGCGGTATGGGAAGAATGCGCGAGGTGTGCGGAACCGTATCGGCTATGGCATTGTTGGAAGGCTTAAAAGAAGGAAATACAGACCCGTTGGATAAAACGGCGCAAGGGCGAACTTACGAGACGGTACGAGCCCTTAGCGATAGTTTTACCGAGGAAAACGGAAGTATTATCTGTCGTGAACTTTTGGGGATTCTCTCAAAAGAAAAGAGCGCAGTACCGTCGGAGCGTACCAAGGAATATTATCAGTCCCGTCCCTGTACGAAATTAGTTGCAAGTGCGGCGCGGATTGTGGAAGAGCAGTTGCTCGCAGATAAAATGGAATAGGCAGTGCGGATTTTAATGTATTGCATAGAAAGGCGGAAATTGAAATGAAGATTACTTTAAAAGACGGAAGTGTCAAAGAATATGGTCAGGCAATGTCCATTATCGATATTGCAAAGGATATCAGCGAAGGACTTGCACGTGTGGCATGTGCAGGTGAAGTAAACGGTGAGGTAAAAGATTTAAGAACCGTAATTGATGCAGATTGCGAGTTAAATATTTTAACAGCAAATGATCCTAAGGGACTTGCTGTATATCGTCATACTACAGCACACGTTATGGCAGAAGCTGTGAAGCGTGTATTCCCGGAAGCAAAGCTTACCATCGGACCTTCTATTGACAATGGTTTTTACTATGACTTTGATCATGCGGCTTTCTCAAGAGATGACCTTGATAAAATCGAAGCTGAAATGAAGAAAATCATCAAAGAAGGCAAGGCTTTGGAACGCTTTACCTTAAGCAGAGAAGAAGCAATCAAGTTTATGGAAGACCGTAAAGAGCCTTACAAGGTAGAGTTAATCAGAGACCTTCCCGAAGGTTCTGAGATTTCTTTCTACAGCCAGGGTGAATTTACAGATCTTTGCGCAGGCCCTCACTTAATGAGCACTAAGACCATTAAGGCATTTAAGCTTACTTCTTCATCAGGTGCATACTGGCGCGGAAACTCTGATAACGCAATGTTGCAGAGAATCTACGGTACTTCTTTTGCAAAGAAAGAAGAATTGGAAGATTACCTTGCATATTTGGAAGATATCAAGAACAGAGACCATAACAAAATCGGTCGCGAGATGGAACTTTTTACAACTGTTGACGTAATCGGTCAGGGTCTTCCTTTGCTTATGCCTAAGGGTGCTAAGATGATTCAGACTATGCAGCGTTGGATTGAAGATTTGGAAGATAATGAGTGGGGTTATGTACGTACTAAGACACCGCTTATGGCTAAGAGTGATTTATATAAAATTTCCGGACACTGGGATCATTACAAAGAAGGTATGTTTGTAATGGGTGATGAAGAGACGGATAAAGAAGTATTTGCACTTCGTCCCATGACATGTCCGTTCCAGTACTATGTATTTAAGGCAGGACAGAAGTCATATCGTGACCTTCCCATTCGTTACGGCGAGACTTCAACATTGTTTAGAAACGAAGATTCCGGCGAAATGCACGGCTTAACACGTGTACGTCAGTTTACTATTTCAGAAGGTCACTTAATCGTAAGACCTGACCAGATGGTAGAAGAGTTTAAGAATTGTCTTGCACTTGCAAAACACTGTTTGACAACTCTCGGTGTAGAAGAAGACGTAACTTACCACTTATCTAAGTGGGATCCCGATAACAGTGCAAAATACATCGGTGCGCCTGAAGTTTGGGAAGAGACCGAACAGCACATCCGCGATATTTTAAATGAATTAGAGATTCCTTTTACAGAGGATGTGGGAGAGGCTGCTTTCTATGGTCCTAAGGTAGACATTAACACCAAGAACGTATACGGCAAGGAAGATACCATGATTACCGTTCAGTGGGATGCGCTTCTTTCTGAACAGTTCGATATGTACTACATTGACCAGAACGGTGATAAGGTTCGTCCTTACATCATTCACAGAACATCTATGGGTTGCTATGAAAGAACTCTTGCATGGTTAATCGAAAAATATGCAGGTAAGTTCCCTACATGGCTTTGTCCTGAGCAGGTTCGCGTACTTCCGATTTCTGAAAAGTATGCAGAATACGGTGAGAAAGTACTTGCTGAACTTAAGAAAAACGGCATCCTTGCAACCATCGATAACCGTTCCGAAAAGATCGGTTACAAGATTCGTGAAACCAGAATGGCAAGAGTACCGTATATGTTGGTTGTTGGCCAGCAGGAAGAAGAACAGGGTAAGGTATCTGTAAGAAGCCGTTTTGCAGGCGACGAAGGTCAGAAGGATTTGGCTGACTTCATCAAGGATATCTGCGAAGAAATCAGAACCAAAGAAATTCGCAAGGTGACTGTGGAAGAGCAGAAATAATTTTCGAATTTGTGTGAGCACTGTGGCGTAAGTTTTGTATTCGCTACGGACACGCTCCCGCTCGGTTAAGAATCGTAGCGGACACTAATTTCGAAGTCTTGTAAACAAGTCTTCTCAATAAGTGCCGACGTTCTTAAACGGTCCTTTATCGAATTACAAAACTTACGCCACAGCGCAGTATAGTAAATCGATAAATAAAAAAATAATGTATAAAAATAACTGCCATGGTGAAACTAAATTATGAAATTAATTTAAGGAGGTTTTGCCATGGCAGAATTAAAATGTAATGCAGAAACATGTACCTATAACAAAGAACATTATTGTTGCAAGGGCGATATTATGGTAGGCGGTAAGCATGCCGACACTACAGAAGACACTTGCTGCGAAAGCTTTGTGCCCGTAAAAGGTGATTCTTACACCAACACCACAAAGCACCCCAGCGCGACCATCAGCATTGATTGTGAAGCTGTAAAATGCGTTTATAACAACAATTATAAATGCGTTGCCAAGAAGGTTGATATCTTAGGAAACGGCGCAATGAACAGTGCCGGAACAGCTTGCGGTACTTTTAAGGAAGCGAAATAAAAATAGTACTTGACTTCTTCCCCAAACTATGCTAAATTTATTTACGGTCAGTAGACCATAGCAAGCAGAGTTATCCACTCTCACCCTGCGACGATTGCGTTTCAGGTGTTCATGATTTTTATAAAATAAGGCACAAGCCCTAATTTTGTATTTCTAAGTGGATAGTCTATGCTATCCACTTTTTTAGTGATTTGAAGACAACGAATTCTTTTATGGAGGTGCAAGGTCATTAACGATTTTTTTATTAACGAACAGATTAGAGACAAAGAAGTACGTGTAATCGGTGCGGACGGCGAACAGGTTGGTGTTATGTCTGCAAAAGAAGCAATGAAGATGGCAGAAGATGCAGGACTGGATCTTATTAAGATTGCCCCTACAGCGAAGCCCCCTGTGTGTAAAATTGCAGATTACGGTAAATTTCGTTATGAGCAGGCACGTAAAGAAAAGGATGCCAAGAAGAAGCAGAAAGTTGTAGAAATCAAGGAAATTCGTCTTTCACCCAACATTGATACGAACGATTTGAATACCAAAATGAATTCTGCAAGAAAGTTCTTAACCAAGGGCGACAAGGTAAAGGTTACCTTACGTTTCCGCGGACGTGAAATGGCACATATGGCCAACAGCAAGCATATTTTGGACGATTTCGCAGCAGGACTTGCTGACGTAGCAGTAGTTGACAAAGAGCCTAAAGTGGAAGGCAAGAGCATGACAATGTTTTTAACTGAGAAACGCTAAAGCACAGTTAAAATAGAAAGATTTTAATCAGGAGGAACGAACAATGCCTAAAATGAAAACAAGCAGAGCAGC
>JAZNTK010000087.1:0-17736 GCA_045591685.1 Lachnospiraceae bacterium | reverse complement strand
AATTGCATTGTAAGCTTCGTCTACCTTACCTACAGACTTCTGTAAGTCGATGATGTAGATACCATTTCTTTCTGTGAAGATGTAAGGAGCCATCTTAGGGTTCCATCTTCTTGTCTGGTGTCCGAAATGTACACCTGCTTCGAGTAACTGTTTCATTGAAATTACGCTCATTTTAAAATCCTCCGTTTATTTGTTTTTTTGCCTCCGCATTCCTCACCTTTGAAGACAACCTCCCGCGTAAAGGAAGCACCTGTCACAAATCAGAATACGTGTGTTTTAGCATAACGCAAAAAGTTTAGCATAAATTTAGAGGAAATGCAAGGTCTTTTTGTTAATTACTTATTTAATAAAAGTTTTTGTTCCTCTACACTAAAAAACTACAGGTTACATGCCATCATCTCCATGACCTTCTCTTTCGGTATATCAAACTTCCTCATCAAAGCTTTCTTCCTTCTCATACTCAATCATATCATGCAGTGTCATATATTTTTCTCCCTTCGTTGCATCGCTTCGGATGCCTATGTACTTCTTTCAATTCTTTATCCGTCGCATTGGAAGCATCTAAATCTACAAAGCATGCCTTCCAGTTGTTTCTCCGGCATAACCGATATCTTTTTAATTTTACACCCAAGGGTTCTTTCAATAATGATTTCCGCAATATATTCTGCGTTTTCAGGAATTTCGGTGACCTCACCGAACAAATAGGAATCTAACAGGTTTAAATCCTTTATAGACTGATTTGATTTAGATTTTTTCATTAGAAATGTCCTCGTACAACTGAGGAACAAAACCTTATACCTAAAGTATATATGTCGTAATTTAAAAAAGCAAGTACAACTCATTGTCAAAAATCCACAAAAAACTTCATATTTTAACAACAATCAACAAAGCGGTTCTCAAAAAAGAACCGCCCTGCTACACCATCAATATTTAATTTATTGTTCTGTATTCTTTCTGTCATGTTTTTCTTTTAAGAAAAACATTATAATCAATGCCACATAAACACTAATACTCACCGCCGATATAAGTATGCCAGCCTTCAAACCGGGAGCCTCATATTCAAATTCCAACTCATGATATCCCGGTTCTAACTCTAAAGCAAGGAATGCGTCGCCAACCACCGCTATCGCTTCTTTTTCTATACCATCAACCCAAACAGTCCAACCTTCATCATACGGAATACTGGTAAATAAAACCGTTCTTTCTTCCGGCACCATAACATTACCTTTAACATATCCATCGGCATATTCTTCTACTAACATCTGTGATTGACTTAAGGTATCATAGATTTGTGCCAAGGCCATTTCGCTGTATTTGTAAAAAAGCGGAGTCATGCAAGAAAATGTATCCACTGTACTATCCTCCATCACAACAGCCATGGCATACTCTTCTTCACCAATCAAAAGCGGTTTGATATAAGGAACTGTCAACCTACCGTACCGCTTAAACACATTCTCATATCCACCTGTCATATAAGGTGCATCTTCATATATGGCAGTGTTCTCCCTTGGAAATAAGATATAAACCGGACCATCTAAATTTTCTTTTAAAACAGAGAATTTAACCATGCCGTAAGCATACATGTCAGAATCATATTTTATTTCTGTTAACACATCTCCGATTGCAATTTCTGCATTTTCACATTCGACTATTATTTCTCCCGTATATGGTACAAAGCAATATACTTCTTCCCCGCTCATTATTTGTAGTAATGAATTAATATTCTCAAAGGAATTTACACTTTCATAATCATAATTTACAACTTCATCTGTAACCATATATCCCAAATTCAAACAATATTTGTTTTCATTTATTTCATACCAATTATCCTCATTCATTTCCATATAAGGATCCGGACCTACCGTAACATACTTAACGCCCAATAACATTTCCAACGGTTGTGTCATTCCTGCACCAAATGGTGCAAGAATCCTCGGTGCTGTATAAACGCCTAACTGCTTTAACGACTGTCGCAAATCATAATTTTCAATTGAGCTAAACTCCGATACACCATTATATCCAAACCACGAATCCGAATTATCAGCCAAATCAATATGATAATACATCCGATAAAAATCATCATTTACAAGTTCGTTTACCGCACTTGTAATTCCTTTTTTCCACACTTCGTATACATTATTATTTTGATTCCCAGATGTATCCAGTGTATACCAACCATTCGAAAAAGTTTCTACAAACAAAAGAATAACAGAAATCAAAGCTAGAATCTGCTTATCTGCTTTTTTCTTTTTCAAAATATGTGCTACGCAAAACCAAGCCAATGCAAACACATAATTAACTACTATCTTTAATACAAAATCATTATGTTCTATATCCGAAAACCATGTAAGTATTGGATAACTAAGTATACATACTAGCAAAACATAGAATATATTTCGCCTTTTTATCGTTGAAATATACATTGACTGTTTTGCCGAAAGTGTACAAAATAAAAAAACAATTAAAAAAGCATGCCTAAAATTATGAAAATCCGGTGCATCAAATGCATGCATGAATTTATATAGCGGATTAATTATCGTTGTCAGCACCAAAAAAAACACCAAAATTCCATATCTTATTTTTTCTTTTAATGGTATTTCTTTATTAAAAAAGTATAATGGTAGCAGTATTAAAACCGGCCATCCACAATATATAGCCGGATATTGGTTTCTTCCAACGATGCCGCTCCCCCAAAACAAAGCATACAGCCATTCATATATCCCTATTTCCAGCGAATGAAATCCCGATGCATCTTCCGGATTATTTGTTATCAGAAAAGCAAATGCAGGCAATAGAATAATTGCTACAATCCCTACAGATAAAATTACACTTCCCACATATTTAAGCGTTCTCTTTAACAATTCAGATAATGTTTTTTTATCTCCGGTAAATAGCAAAACCAACCAAAACAAAAAACTAAAGACTCCAACCATATATCCAATATAAAACTGAGATATAAAAAGTATTACATAGGAAATAATCAGTTTCAGATAACTTTTTTTATTTACATCCAATTCATAAATATATGTACAAATCAAAGGTAAAAGTATAATACCATCCATCCATGAGTTATACATAAAACCATAGTTTACCATGTACATACTTAACGCATACATCAGCGAAAATAATATAATCTGAATACCTTCGCACTTTATAACACGCTTTGAAAAAATATGGAATGTATATGCCGCCAGACCATTTTTTAATATGATTATAATTGCCGTAACAATACTTTCGTCCACATTCCAAAATATAAGGTACAGTATATTCAGAGGACTCATAGCATAATAGGCATTAATAAGCGACGTATTCATTCCCATAGATGAGTTCCACGAAAACCAAATACTTTCACCGTTTAAAATATCTCGACAAAGCATTTTAATATATGGAACATATTGTTGCATCAAATCACCAACTAAAATTGTAAAATCACCGCCAACACATTGATGATATGATAATATTAAATACATTCCAAACATTGCAAGCAATGCAGATATAATTCCATAATATTTAGGTTGTATCATATTTAATCTCTTTTCCATTCTTGTTTCCCTTTGTTTATTAACATGTAAAAGACGGAAGCTTTCGCTTCCGCCTTATCGTTAACTTATTCAGTTAAAATTAGTCAACGTAGATAGGATCTGCAGTACCATCTGTAACCTTTTCTCCGCTAGCATCTGAGTTAGTAATCTGAACATGAACTGCGTTTGAACCAACAACGTTAAACTGTAAATCACCATTGTTAGCAGACTTGATTTCATTTTCAATATTAGCCATATCTGTATAGCCTAAAATTTCAGCTACTGCCGCACCGAAACCATTGTCACCTTCATTAATGGTGCTTACGTTTGTCCATGTATTAGCTGCGGGAAGAGTAGAACCAGCAGTATTGATAACTGTAGGATCCATCATAGCTGTTGTGATTGCAGTCTTAACTGAATCGCAAAGCTGTGTATCAGAAGATACGTTTGTCTTTTCAATGTACTTAATTAACTGAGGTGCCATAACACCAACTAAGATTGCCATAATAGCAATAACGATGATAAGTTCCACGAGGGAAAAACCTTTGTTGTTTCTCATGTCTTTTCATTCTCCTTTTTCATTCATTTTTTTGTGACATTTTTGTGACATTTCTGTAAACTCATTGTAGCAAAGCAAACACACTTTGTCTAGCCTAAAATTTGCCATTTTTGTGATTTTGTAGGTTTTAACAAAGGGAAGTTTTGCTTTTTTTGCACTTTGCACAAAAGGTTTTTCGTCATTTTTTAGTTCGTGACATTTCGTTTTTAGTTCATGCAAAATCCGCTGTTGTCTTCTCAAACAACAGCGGATTTAAATTATACTTATTTACATTTTATTCACATATTCCATGTACGCAAATATGCTTCTTTTGGCTTAGCCCAAGCTCTCGTAGAGGCTGAACATAGGTGAAAGCATTGCAATTACCAAGAAACCAACAACGCCGGCCATAACGATAATGATTGCAGGTTCCATCAACGCCATCATGGATTCGGTTGCCGCCTGAACGTCATCTTCATAATATTTCGCTACGTTCTCAAGCATTGCCTCGATATTACCGGTTTCTTCACCGATGGTAACCATATGAATAACCATAGGTGGGAACAAACCACAAGTTTTAAGAGGTCTAGATAATGTAACACCTCGGGTTACCTGATCCTTAGCTTCCTTCATTGCAGTTTTATAATGTACATTATCCATGCTTCGTGCAGTAATATCCAAAGCATCAATCATGGGAACACCGGCACCAAGCAAGGTACATAAGGTACGACCTAATCTTGCACAGGCTGACTTTGTCTGAACGGGACCCAATGCAGGAATCTTTAATTTTAACTTATCAATAAATGACTGTCCAAAGGGTGTGGAATAGAAGAACTTATATCCTGCAAACAATAAACCTGCACCAATGAGGATTGCCCACCAGTAAGCTACGAAGAAATCACTGACTGCAATCAATGCAAGAGTAACACCAGGAAGTTCTCCACCGATATCTTCAAACATACCCATGAAATTCGGGATAACGAAGGTCATCATAATGAACACTACCGCAATCATAACTACAATCAATACGATAGGATAAATAACCGCCTTCTTTACCGCAGCTTCCAAAGCAGCATCCTTTTCGAACTGAGTTGCCATACGTGAGAATGACTTATCCAAACTACCGGAAGCTTCACCTGCTTCTACCATATTACAAAGCATCATAGGGAATACACCATTCTGTCTTCTCATGGATGCTGCAAGGGTATCACCCTTGGAAATATCAGCATGCACTGCTCTGATTGCATTCTGCAACGCTGTATTTTCTGTCTGTTCTGCCAACATATTGAAGGCATCTACAATAGTAACACCGGCATTTACAATACTGGTAAACTGATGACAGAATATACTAAAGTCACGAGCTTTTACCTTTTTACCGAAAGAAAGATTAATACCTTTCTTCAAACCGGTTACTTCCTGAATGGAAGTTACTACATTCTTTTCTGCTTTCAAAGCAGCAACTGCGGCTTCTTTACTCTTCGCCTGCATATGGCCCTTTTTTTCTTTTCCGTCAGGGCCAATCATTTTGTACTGAAACTCAGCCATACTCTTCCACCTTTACTTTCGTTTTATTTTTATACTGCTTCATCCATATCAAATGCTACACGTACCATTTCTTCAATGGAAGTAACACCATCAATAACATTGTTAGCACCTGCCATACGAAGGGTATTCATACCTTCCGCAACGGCAACTCTCTGAATTTCATCCGCTGTTACGGTTTCATGCAATACTCTTCTAATACTTGAGGTAATGGGCATGATTTCGTAAATAGCGATTCGGCCTCTGTAACCGCGGTTACATTCTTCACATCCGCAAGGCTCGTATACAATCTGTTCCTTGGAAACATCAACACCTAACATCTTCTTCTCTTCTTCCGTTGCCTGTCTACCTACTTTACACTTCGGACAGAGACGACGAACAAGACGCTGTGCAATGATACCTACAACCGCATCACCGATTAAGTAAGGTTCTACACCCATATCAATCAAACGGGTAATGGATGCTGATGTAGAGTTAGTATGTAAGGTTGAAATTACAAGGTGACCTGTGATAGACGCCTGAACCGCAATCGCTGCAGTTTCACCGTCTCGAATTTCACCGATCATGATAATATCAGGGTCCTGACGCAAGATGGAACGAAGTGCACTTGCGAAAGTAAGTTCAGCCTTAACATTAACCTGTACCTGATTAACACCGGGAACATTCGCTTCGACAGGGTCTTCTACTGTAATAATGTTTACGGATTCTTTATTCAATTCGTTCAATACAGTATAACAGGTAGTTGACTTACCGGAACCTGTAGGTCCTGTAATCAGGATAATACCGTGAGGGTTATGTGTAATACTGTCAAGACGTCTTTCATCTTCCGGATAAAGACCCAAGTATTTCTTATCTCTGGTCAAACCTTTCTTCTTGGTAAGTCGCATAACGGTTTTCTCACCATATACGGTAGGAAGAATAGATACACGGACGTCGAATTCTTCACCGTCTACAATCTGGGTAATACGACCGTCCTGAGGTTTTCTCTTCTCGGAAATATCAAGTCCTGAAATAATCTTAATACGTGCAACCATCGCTGAAAGTACGTTGGTGTTGTATTCCATAACCTGCTGTAACACACCGTCGATTCGATATCTGACACGTACGGATTTCTCCATAGGCTCAATATGAATATCGGATGAACCCATACGAACCGCTTCATCCAACATGGTACGTACAATCTTAACGATAGGCGCATCACTTACGGATGCATCTTCACCGGCTTCTTCATCAGTTCCGTACTCATCCGCATGTTCTGCCTGGAACTGCTCTGCCGCTTCCATCGCCTGCTTCTTACCGTATAACTTATCCAACTGGATATTAATTTGGGAAGCACTTGCGTAAAACGGTCTTACTTCCATACCAGTAATCAACTGGATATCATCCATAGCGCCCAAGTTCATGGGGTCAGCCATAGCTACTTTAATACAATTAAAATTCGTTTCGTCATAAGCAAAAGGAATCAATTCCTGCTTACGCATTACATCTTCGCCAACCAACTGAAGAAGTTCTTCGTTTAATTTCACTTCTTTCAAATCTATCGGTTCAATACCCGACTGATCACAATATACTGCAGCAAACTGTTCTTCCGTAACAAATCCCAGGGAAATCAAAACTTCACCGAGACGCTGTTTCTTCTCACGCTGTTCCTCCAACGCCTGAGATAACTGGTCGTCTGTGATATAGCCCTTCTGTACGAGCAAATCACCAATTCTAATTCTGTTACTAAATAATGCCATTGTTCATTAACCTCTTTCCCTTTAAACACTGTATAAGCACACAAAAAGAGCATAGTTATACACACTGTCAATTATGCCACAAACAACACAATAAATAAATAGTTTTATTTCTATTTTTTGTGAAATTGTGCATTTTTAACAAATAATCTGTTCTGAAACTTACATTTGTCACAAATCACAGCTTCTGCGATAATGATTCCCCTCTCCGATGATTCTTCCTGCGATCTGTAGTTTTGTTAATTTCAGCATAAATTCAGGCATGTTAATTTGGCATTTCTCTTTTACATCATAATACAGTTTATCAAAAGCAACCGGAGTAATATCCAGCGCAGAAAGAATTGCGTCTTCTGTCATATCGGTTCCAAGCATAGTTTCCGTCTTCATATTCTCATCATCTTTCTTCATCGTTCCATACTCTTCGCAACTTATATATCTTTGTTGTGATAATTCTTCCAGAATCACCTCCGGACCCAATGCAATTCCGGCCCCCTGCGTCAAAAGATAATTACAGCCGTCACTTAAAGCATCCGTTATCCTTCCGGGTACGGCATATACCTCTTTCCCCTGCTCCAAAGCCTGTAACACGGTAATATATGTTCCGCTTCGTTTCCTCGCCTCAATCACAAGAATTAAATCCGCCAATCCGCTTATAATACGATTTCTCGGCGGAAATAATTTGCTTTGTGCTTCGGTCCCCGGCGAATACTCAGATATCACACCTCCGTAATCGGGAATTCTCTGATACAAATCTTCATTCTCCATCGGATAACACACGTCCGTGCCACAACCTAATACTGCATATGTTTCTCCTCCGCACTCTAACGCTCCCCGTTGTGCAATGCCGTCAATCCCCCGCGCCATACCGCTAATAATCTGCACTCCGTTTTTTCCAAGTTGCCTTCCAAAATATCCGGCCACCGCCTTGCCATATTCCGAGCAGGCCCGTGCACCGATGATTGCCACCGCCGGCTTATGTTCCTTTGGCAACTTTCCTTTTACATACAGACAAAAAGGAGGGTCCGGAATATTTCGAAGCCGCTCCGGATATTGTTGCGATATAAAAGGTATAAAATCGATTCCTTTTTCTTTTTTCAACTGTTCCGTTGTTTGATAAGTTCTGCACTCTCTCCCACGTAAAAACGCCTTCGCCGCTCTTGCATCCAAAACATCACACACTTCCTTTTCCGATAAAAGAAAGGCTTCTTTCACACTCCCGGCATATTCCAGCAGTTTAAAAATACTTTTATTACCTATCCCCTTAATATTTGCCATCTGATATGCTGCTTCTTTTTCATCATCAGTATAGATACAATCCTGAATCATATAGCCCTCATTCCTCCCGTTTTTGACACCTGTCTCATAGTTTTCTACTCATCCTTTAACTCAATACCGGTTGCAACCTTTTTACCAATACTTCCTGTCTACACTACGATATGCAATTGCTCCAGCAAGATGCTCTTCATTAATTTTTTCACTACCATCCAAGTCTGCAACAGTCCTTGCTACCTTCAATATTTTATGATAAGCCCTTGCACTTAATTTCAATGCATTAAATGCCTGTTCCACAAATTTTTTCTCCTTATTATCCAGCACGCAAAACTGCTTAATCTGCGCAGGTCCCATCTGGGCATTGAACGTAATGTCGGTTCCCGCAAACCGTTTCTGTTGCATTTTTCTTGCCTTCCCAATACGTTCCCGCATCACGGCACTGTTCTCGCCGTTTCTCACTTCCAAATCCTTCATTTCCATCCGGGATACCTCAACACAAATATCAATACGGTCTAAAATCGGCCCCGATATCGCCGACAAATATTTACGCACCTGTGATTCGTTACACGCACACCGGTTCCGATCCGGAAAATATCCGCAGGGACAGGGATTCATCGCCGCCACCAGCATAAAATCCGCAGGATATGTAAAAGTGCCGTAACTCCTTGCAATCTGCACTTTTTTATCCTCCATGGGTTGTCGCAACACTTCGATGGTCGCATTGGAAAAATGTACCACTTCATCCAAAAACAACACGCCTTTATGCGCCAGGGAAACGGTTCCCGGTTTTGGAATACGGCCTCCTCCGGCGAATGCCTGCTCACTGATTGTATGGTGCGGACTGCAAAACGGACGCTTGGTAATCAACGCCTGCTTTTCATTTAACATACCCGATATACTGTATATCTTGGATACTTCCATGCTATCCTCCAAAGACAAAGGAGGCAAAATAGACGGAATCCGCTTCGCAATCATGGTTTTACCGGCTCCCGGTGCCCCAATCAACAAAATATGATGAAATCCTGCGGCCGCTGTTTCTACAGCCTTTTTTACATGCTCCTGTCCGCTTATTTCTCCAAAATCAAGCCCCTCATACAAGGCAGTCTGCATCATTAATTGATTTAAATCCGCTTTTGCCTTATGAAAACACTTTTGACGCTCCTCTTCATCCGCATTCAAATATGCAATCGTCTCACCAAGTCCTGAAACGCCAATCACATCAATGCCATCTACCACTGCACCTTCTTCTGCATTTTCCAGCGGAACAAGACAGACTTTCTTTCCTTCTTCTTTTGCCTGCATAACCATAGGTAAAATTCCATTCGTAAACTTTACTTCGCCATTCAAGCCAAGTTCTCCCACAATCATAATATCTTTTACACATTCCTGCGGAAGTTCCCCAATCGCAATCAACAATGCAATTGCAATCGGCAAGTCATAAGATGTTCCGTTTTTCCTTAAATTGGCCGGCGAAATATTTACTGTAATCCGAAGCGGCGGCATTGAAATACCGGTATTTTTCAGTGCTACCCTGACACGTTCTTTGGCCTCCTTAATTTCAGCATTTAACATCCCCACCATTTCAAATCCCGGCAAACCGTTGGATGCATCCACCTCCACGGTTGCCAGGTAACTCTCGATGCCGTTTAGTGCACCTGTAGATACATAACTGTACATAAAAAACTCCTTTCAAATTAAACTTTAAAAATACACATTTGGATTTGGGTTTCAGAAAGCGAAACCAAAGATTCCTGATTATTACAGAAAAGAAAAAGCATAAAAAATGCTCAATATGTTTCCAACTATATAGAATTATAAATAGAATGCCATGTCATGTGCAACAATATTTCATCGCCTTTTTTCGACAAAGTATCCACACTCTTTACTACAAAAAACTCCTATGCGCTTTTACACGCATAGGAGCATAAATGTAACTTATCCGTTCCTTATCTTATTTTAAAATGAGCTACTGCTATATTCCATGGAATATTCATACCGATACTTTCCATTTTCATCCGGCACAAAGCAAACGCAAGAATCTCCCTTTACTCCACTGGTACCGGAACTATCATTTGTTCTAATATATTCATACTCAATCAAAATCTTATTATCCTCGATAAAGTTAAAAGAATATACGTTAATTGTGACATCACCATGGTCCTCCAATGTACACGGCTCCATTGTTAATGTATCACCGTTCAAAGTAACATATGAAGGAATATTGTCCTCATTAATCTTAATTGATGTAAACACATTAAACAGTCTGTTTAACATAGCCACATCATATTCGTATGCAGTACCGCCTATAGGGCTGTAAACTCCGGCCAATTCCGGCTCATACCATACCATAGTAAGGCCTGTATTTACAATATCCATTCGCGGGGTTGCTCTGGCTTCTTCCAGCACTCCGAGCATAAACATCAATTCATCATAAGTAATCCCGTTCCTAAATAATTTAGCCACATCATCCTCGGCAACTATAGTACCCGGCTGTGCATCCTCTATAACAGATGCATCCTCTTCCGACTCAGCCTCATCCTCTGTTGTGTCCGTAGTGCTCTCAACACCTTCCGGCAAACCGAAGAAGTAATAACAATCATTTGTCAAGGGGAGGTAATCTTCAACATCTGTCTTTCCTACTGCTTCCAAATCATCCAAGCTGAAAACATTCAGAGTCACATACCAACCATCCTCTATCTCCTTGTAATAACGATACGAATAACTTTCCTCTCCGGTGGAAAACTCTGCCATACTGACAGCAGTCAAAATCTCGTCACCATCATCATTTATGAGGGTCTCTCTACCGATAAGGAAATCTTCACTCTCTAAATAATCTAAGTTTGACTGTATCTCTTCCTCCGTTTCATACCAGTAGCGTATTCTGATTCCATTTCTTACCATTTCATCTACGGGCACACCACCGATATCGCTTAATTCATACTTCCACTCAACCATTTCCTTTACATAAACATTAGAAATTCTACCCAGTTCTTGATGTCCAACCTGGAAAGCCGGCACTTCATTATATTGCAAGTACTCTTCCGAAATTACAATATCATCTTCTGAAACAACAGCAATCTGCCCCTCGCCAATCTCCTTCGTTTCAGCACCGTTAGTGACCTCTACCGCCCCTTCCGTAACCGTTACAAAGGTAGTCTTATTTTCTTCAGAGTAACTCACTTCAAAAGTAGTTCCTCTTACACTCAAACTCGCATTGGGAGTCTCTACTTCCACAAAAGAATTCTCATTCAATTTATTTTCAATTTCAATAAGAGAGGTGCCATATTTTAACTCGATTTTTAACTTGCCTTTTTCCTCATTTCCCTGCGAAACAATCTCAAAACAAGTATTTTCACGTGCTAAAATATGCTTGTCCGAATCAACAAGCAACTCTATCAAGCCATCCGCTCCTGTTGTTATACTATCGTTTGACTTAAGATTCATTCCCTCCACAATATCTTTTTCATCGGAGTTTCTCTCAAGAACCACCTCGCCATCAAAATAATCGACTTTAATTACACGATGTCCACCTGATAGAACAACTATCAAAATAATAGCAACTGCTACCAACACCACGCCCAGACCTATGAACAATGCAATCTTCTTTCCTTTTTTCACTTTTTTCCTCCTACTCAAATACATCATCAACGCTCATTATAGTTGTTTTGCGGTTCTTTGTTACCCCAAATTCCAATAAAACAAATCGGCAACACTAAGAAGAATGGCCACGAATAACGAAATGACGCCATTGGCGAAAGTATCATAATTCCGAATTGTGCAACTAACGGCAAAAACAGCGGAACGACTTTTGATAAATTCTCCTTTTTCTTCCATGATAATATCAGCGCAAAAATCAAAATCCACGGAGCATATCCCGGCACAAAAAATAATCTTATACCTGGAGTTGTTCGCCAAGTTTGCGAAGTACAGACACTTGCATAGTAATTATCTATAAATTGTATATCCGCTATGCTTTGACGTTCCAACGGCACCGAAAACCACTCCACCGGATAATTTTCATATTCTACATATGTGAATGTATCCTGCCCGGGATACCAATACCCTAATGTATTCGATAAAAATGCAACTACATAGTCTTTAAAAAATTGTCTTCCAATCTCCAGATAAAACTTCCAAAAAGCAATCGGGTCCTCATTATATGCTGCCGAACGGAAACACCCTTTTGCAGGATCCGCAATGAAAGGATCATATGCCCGTCCCACAGACGGCCCCATCCATTCCAGATTATCTATATAATAATCCATTAGTTCCATTTGCTCTTCTGTTAACATGTCCGCCCTATGATAGGCCACGCGCTGCAACTGCTGTATCGGCACCGATAATGCTTCCCTCACTTCTCCCGGCTTGATATTCCATGTATCAAAAACAGGTCCCGAATAAACCTTATAGGCAAAAACAGGTAATATCACTACTACTATCAAAGCCAAGTACATCTTTACTTTTTTAATATGTTTTATCCGTAAAAGAAACAGCCCTGCAAAGCAAAACAAATAAATATAAAAGCCATTATTTCTGAGTGCACATAACAAGAAACCGACAATAGGCAACAAAACCAAATTTATTTTTTTACGCACATATTCATCCGGACTCGTTACAATTTCCGCAAAGTGACATACAAACAATACCAAAAATGCCGCGAACAAAGTATCCTTTATCATTGTAACCGATAAACATGCATTCATAAACCAAACCGCTGAAAACAACGCAGTCACCGCAACAATCAATATCGGAACATTCTTTTTCTTTAACAGCATAACCAAACGCGAAAGAGCATAACTTACCAACAGCATCTGAAGCAATGACAATAAACCAAGACCAACTTCATAACTCGAGAAAAACCGGTCTCCTAATTGCATAAACACCCGTAAAAGCCATGTATGCATAACCGGGTGATGATTATCAACAATCGTTCCCAATGCATCTCTTGTCTGGTTTATAATATCGTACGATAAAATTCCCGGAAAACAAACAATATATGCCGGTAACCATGACACAAAAATAAATCCCCATATAAGCAAAAACAATTTTCGCTCGCCAAGATTATTAATAAAGCGCGTTATTCTTTCACTTTTTATTTCAAATTTACAACGCTGAACCACAAAAACAACCAAAACATTTATGACAGAACATATTATAAAACATGTTATAAAAGGCATTATTTCCGAACCATCAAAACTCAAATTCTGTGTCTTAATTTTGGGCCCTACTACCGTATAAAAAAAGCTATAAAGCAATGCCAATAAAATCGCCCAAATGCTTTTTTTCATTGTTTTGTACTCCTTTCGCTGTATTATATTACTTTCATATAAATTACATTAAAATATAATTTATATTATATACAAAGTAAGGAGCCCTTAGGGACTCCTTACTTTATATTTTATTCATAATAACAGAACATTAACCAAATGCAATTTCTATTATTTATTATTAATCGCTGCCTGTGCTGCTGCAAGTCTTGCGATAGGCACACGGAAAGGTGAACATGAAACATAGTCCAAACCTAACTTGTGGCAGAATTCTACGGAAGTAGGATCACCGCCGTGCTCACCGCAGATACCGATGTGAAGCTTATCATTTACAGGCTTACCAAGCTTAATTGCTGTTTCCATAAGCTTACCAACACCATTCTGGTCAAGTCTTGCAAACGGATCATTTTCAAAAATCTTGCTGTCGTAGTAAGCATCCAAGAACTTACCTGCATCATCACGAGAGAAACCGAAGGTCATCTGTGTTAAGTCGTTTGTACCGAAGCAGAAGAAATCAGCTTCTGCAGCAATTTCGTCAGCAGTAAGTGCCGCACGGGGAATTTCGAACATAGTACCAACTTCATATTCCAATGCAACACCAGCAGCTTCGATTTCTGCATTTGCAGTTTCAACAACCAACTTCTTGATTACCTTTAATTCCTTGATTTCACATACAAGAGGAATCATAATTTCAGGTTTTACATTCCAATCGGGATGTGCCTTCTTTACTGTGATTGCTGCACGGATAACTGCCTTGGTCTGCATCTTTGCAATTTCAGGATAGGTAACTGCAAGACGGCATCCTCTGTGACCCATCATAGGGTTGAATTCATGAAGGGAATCAATAATTGCCTTGATTTCTTCTACACTCTTGCCCTTTGCAACCGCAAGTTTCTGAATATCATCATCTTCTGTCGGAACGAGCGCATGGAGAGGGGGATCCAAGAAACGAATTGTAACAGGATTTCCTTCCAAAGCTTCGTATAATTTCTCAAAGTCACCCTGCTGATAAGGAAGAATCTTCTCTAATGCTTCTTCTCTTTCTTCAACAGTATCTGAACAAATCATTTCACGGAAAGCAGCAATTCGGTCTTCTTCGAAGAACATATGCTCTGTACGGCAAAGACCAATACCTTCTGCACCAAGTTCACGGGCTTTCTTAGCATCTGCAGGAGTATCAGCATTGGTACGAACCTTAAGTACACGATACTTGTCTGCCCAAGCCATAATACGTCCGAATGTACCTGTAATAGTAGCATCTACGGTAGGGATAATGCCGTCATAAATCTTACCGGTAGAACCATCGATAGAGATGAAATCTCCTTCGTGATATTCTTTACCTGCAAGAGTAAATTTCTTGTTTGCTTCATCCATTGCGATATCGCCGCAACCTGATACACAACATGTACCCATACCACGGGCAACTACTGCTGCGTGAGAAGTCATACCGCCACGTACTGTCAAAATACCCTGAGCAGCTTTCATACCTTCGATATCTTCAGGAGATGTTTCAAGACGAACAAGAACAACCTTTTCGCCTCTTGCATTCCATTCTTTTGCATCTTCTGCTGTAAATACAATCTTACCGCAAGCAGCACCCGGTGAAGCACCAAGAGCCTTACCTACAGGAACAGCAGCCTTTAATGCAGCCGCATCAAACTGAGGATGTAAAAGAGTATCCAAGTTTCTCGGATCAATCATTGCAACCGCTTTTTCCTCTGTAATCATGCCTTCATCTACTAAGTCACATGCAATCTGTAATGCAGCCTGTGCTGTTCTCTTACCATTACGTGTCTGAAGCATGTAAAGCTTCTTGTCTTCAATGGTAAATTCCATATCCTGCATATCTCTGTAGTGGTCTTCCAAAGTTGCACAAATCTGAGTAAACTGCTCATAAACTTCAGGCATAACTGTCTGTAATTCAGAAATCTTATTGGGAGTACGAACACCTGCAACAACGTCTTCACCCTGTGCATTCATAAGGAATTCACCCATAAGTTTCTTTTCACCGGTAGCCGGATCACGTGTAAAAGCAACACCGGTACCTGATGTATCACCCATGTTACCGAATGCCATCATCTGTACGTTAACAGCGGTACCCCATGAATAAGGGATGTCGTTGTCACGACGATATACATTAGCTCTGGGGTTGTCCCACGAACGGAATACAGCCTTAACAGCTGCCATTAACTGCTCCTTGGGATCGGTAGGGAAATCCGCACCGATTTTAGCTTTATATTCAGCCTTAAACTGATTAGCAAGTTCTTTCAAATCTTCTGCTGTCAAATCAACGTCCTGAGTTACGCCCTTTGCAGCCTTCATTTCGTCGATAAGTTCTTCAAAATACTTCTTACCAACTTCCATAACTACGTCTGAGAACATCTGGATGAATCTTCTGTAGCAGTCCCATGCCCAACGGGGATTGCCTGACTTTGCAGCCAAAACTTCCACTACTTCTTCATTTAAACCAAGGTTCAAAATAGTATCCATCATACCGGGCATAGATGCTCTTGCACCGGAACGAACTGATACAAGCAAGGGATTTTCTTTGTCACCGAACTTCTTGCCGGTAATCTCTTCCATCTTGCCGATGTATTCCATAATCTGTGCCTGGATTTCATCGTTAATTACTTCGCCGTCTTCATAGTACTGTGTACATGCTTCTGTTGTGATGGTAAAACCCTGAGGTACCGGTAATCCGATATTTGTCATCTCTGCAAGGTTTGCCCCCTTACCACCTAAAAGATTACGCATATCCGCGCGACCTTCTTTGAATAAATAAACCCATTTCTTCATGCCAATTGTTCCTCCTTTGAAACGAAGATACTTTTATGTAAAAACGTATCGTCTCATACTGTCTGCACACGCATTTTATGCCGTGCGCTCAAATATTATATCATAAGTTTCTTTTATCTGCTACCCTTTTTTCAAAAACAGCAGAATGTTGATGAAAAAAAAAGAAAGCATGTTTTTTTATGACAAATTGCACAGTTTTTATCTCTAAAAACTCCTATTTCCCATATCCGGCACCATATTATTTCGCTTTCATTTCCAAACATCAAAAATCCTGCCTTGCCGAAACAAAGCAGGATTTCATGCATATATTAAAAATCAAATTTGTCTGCGAAGAAGGCATCCAACTCGTCGATTTTAACACGTACCTGTTCCATGGAATCACGGAAACGTACGGTTACGGAATTGTCTTCTTCCGATTCGAAATCGTATGTGATACAGAAAGGTGTACCGATTTCGTCCTGACGACGATATCTCTTACCGATATTACCTCTGTCATCAAATTCACAGTTATACTTCTTGCAAAGCTTGGTATAGATTGCTTCTGCACCTTCGTTTAACTTCTTGCTCAAAGGAAGCACACCAATCTTAACAGGTGCAAGTGCAGGATGGAAACGAAGTACGGTACGCATATCTCCTTCGCCCAAATCTTCTTCATCATAAGCGCCGCAGAGGAATGCAAGTACAACACGGTCAGCACCCAAAGAAGGTTCTACAACGTAAGGAATGTATCTTTCATTCTTTGTATCATCAAAGTATGACATATCCTGCTTTGATACGTTCTGGTGCTGTGTTAAGTCGTAATCTGTTCTGTCAGCGATACCCCAAAGTTCACCCCAACCGAAGGGGAATAAGAACTCGATATCTGTAGTTGCCTTAGAATAGAATGAAAGTTCTTCGGGATCGTGGTCACGTACACGCATCTCTTCTTCCTTCATACCAAGTGCTTTTAACCAGTCAATACAGAACTGCTTCCAATATGCAAACCATTCAAGGTCTGTATCAGGCTCACAGAAGAATTCCAATTCCATCTGTTCGAATTCACGGGTACGGAATGTAAAGTTACC
>JAZNTK010000086.1:0-12761 GCA_045591685.1 Lachnospiraceae bacterium | reverse complement strand
GCTTGCAATATGGAAGTGGTTTGTATGATCACCCAGAAACTTGATATGCCCAATAAGGCAACTTTAATCGGGCCCGGAAAGGTAGAAGAGGTAAAAGAATCGGCCGTAATGTTAGATGCGGATATCGTGATTTTTGCCCAGACTTTATCGCCTTCACAACTTCGAAATCTCCAGAACCAGTTGCATATTGCCATTATGGACAGAACTTCGCTTATTTTAGAAATTTTCTCCAAAAGAGCCAGAACCCGTGAAGCTAAGATTCAGGTAGAGGTGGCAAGGTTACAATATACACTACCGCGATTGGTGGGCTTGCACGAGGCCTTAAGCCGTCAGGGTGGCGGAAGCGGAAGTATGAGTAATAAGGGTGCCGGTGAGAAGAAGTTAGAGCTTGACAGGCGATATCTTGAGAACCGCCTGGCACAACTTCGCAGAGAGTTGAAGGATTTGGAAGAGAATCGTCAGGTACAGCGTAAACGCCGTGATAAAAACGGTGTTTTTCGTGTGGCTTTGGTTGGGTATACAAATGCCGGTAAATCTACGCTTATGAATGCTTTTATTGATTATGGTAAAAAAGGCGATGATTTTGACAAGGAAGAGAAAAAGGTATTTGAAAAGGATATGCTGTTTGCTACCCTGGATACTACCGTGCGAAGAATTGAACCGGAAGGAAAGATTCCTTTTCTTTTAACGGATACCGTAGGTTTTGTAAGCCATTTACCACACGCTTTGGTGGAAGCTTTTCATTCGACCCTTGAGGAAACGAAAGATGCGGACGTGCTGCTACACGTGGTAGATGCTTCGGATGTCAATCATGAGGAACAGATCGACATTACAAGAGAAGTGTTAAAAGATCTGGAATCCGGCAGTATTCCGGCAATTTATGTGTATAATAAGGCGGATGTGCTTTTTGCGCCTGAGGAGTTGCCCAAACGCATCGGAAATAAAATTTATATGAGCGCAAGTATGCAAATTGGTATGGAAGAATTACTTCAGATGATTCAGGAAGTTTTTATGAAGAATTATATTGCTTGTGAACTTTTAATTCCCTATCAAGACGGTGCAAGTTATGCACGTCTTAAGCAGAATGCCCAAATTACGGAAGAAGAATATACCGAAGAGGGAATTCGGATTAAGGGGAAGTTGTTGAAGGAAGATTATATGCGTTTAAAGGACTATATTTTACATTAAAAGTAATGTGTGATAAAATAAAGTGTTAAAATACTTAAATTGTAAGGCATATGAGCGATAGGGAGCGCGCTATTTTATATGAAAAAGGTTTTTATTGTAGCAGTAATTATTGTTGTTGCAATTATCATCGGTATATTTGTAATTAACATATATGAGGCGGATACGGAGGTTACCAAAGAAACCACCAAGGTGGGCGTAATTCTTAACGGTAGCATCGATGACCGCAGTTGGAGCCAGTCTCATTATGATGGGCTGGAAGCAACTGCACAGGAATTGAATTTGTCAATTATTTATAAAGAAAATGTAGTTCCGGAAGAGATTCCCGGAATTATTGATGAGTTCGTAAAAGAAGACTGTAAAGTGATTGTTGCCAATTCTTTTGAATTTGGTGAATACATTAATGCGGCAGCGAAAGAATATCCTGAAATATATTTTTTACACGCTACGGGCGTGGGTGAGGATAAGAATTTATCTACATACTTTGGTCGTATCTATCAAATCAGATATTTAAGCGGCATTGTGGCAGGATTACAGACTGAAACGAACGAAATCGGCTATGTAGCGGCGTTTCCGATTCCGGAAGTAAACAGAGGTATCAATGCTTTTACTTTAGGTGTAAGAAGTGTTAATCCGGATGCTACTGTATATGTCAGTTGGACGAATTCATGGAATGATGATACTGCAACTGCAGATGCAACGAACAAACTTCTTGCAAATCATAATATTGATGTTCTTGCAATGCATACGGACTCTTTGATGGCACTTGAAATTGCCCAGCAGGAAGGAATTATGTCCATCGGATATAATTTGGACAACAGTCAGGATTATCCGGATACGTATTTAACGGCTGCAGTTTGGGACTGGGAGGAATTTTATACTCCTGTAATTTTAAAATGTCTTCAAGGCAAATTTGTTGGAAAGCATTATTGGGAAGGCATTGAAACCGGTATGGTTTCCCTGGCGCCGCTTACCAATCTGGTTGACAAAGAAACGGAAGCGATTGTGAATCGTGAAATGGAAAAGCTTAACAGCGGTACTTATGATGTATTTTACGGCCCGATTTATGATAATGAAGGTAATCTTCGTGTCGAAGAGGGCGAGTGTATGACTGATAACGCCATGCTGAATGAATTTGACTGGTATGTTGAAGGGGTTGTGAGTGATGAATAATGTAAAAAATAAACGATATATGCTGTTAATTGCAGCAGCGGTATTGTTGATTATTATTATTGTATCTATTTTTACAATTAATTGGAAAAAAGAAGATAAAATAAAAATAGGATTAATTATAACAGGTGCCACTACCGATGAAGGATGGAACGGTATGCATTATCAGGGCGTAAGTTCTGCCTGCAAAGAATTGGGCGTGGAACTTATTGTCAAAGAAAATGTTGCCGAAGGAAGCGGGCAATGTGAGATTGCCATTGATGAACTTGTAAAAGAAGATGTGGGGATGATCATTTTATCCAGTTATGCTTATCCTGAGGAAGTGCAGGAGACGGTTCAAAAGTATCCGCAGGTTTCTTTTTACGGAATTTCGGCAGAATACGGCGCTGAGAATATGACTTCCTATTTTGGAAGAATGTATCAGGCCAGATACTTGGCAGGCATTGTAGCCGGTATGAAAACCGAGAATAATGTAATCGGTTATGTAGCAGCGATGCCAAACAGTGAAGTAAACAGGGGCATTAATGCGTTTACCTTAGGGGTGAAAAGCGTTAATCCGGATGCAACTGTGAACGTTGTTTGGACCAACGAATGGGAGAACGAAGAAAAAGAATCAGAAGCAGTAGATGTTCTAATTAATGAATTGGGTGCGGATGTTTTGACTTATCATCAGAACCAGCACTACGTTGCCCAGAAAGCCGATGAAGCAGGCGTGTATTCCATTGGTTATAATGCAGTGGCGCAGGGCTTATCTGAGAAATACCTGACTGCAGCAGTGTGGGACTGGAATGCCTTATATTATCAGATGATTCGCGAATATCTGCAGGGAAAGGGGAATTCTGTAGAACGTCACTGGTTCAGCTTGGATACCGGTGTTGTTGCTTTGGCAGAGTGTTCGGAACTTGTAGATGAAGAAACGTTGCAAAAAATTGAGTCTGCAAAGCAGGAAATGGCAAGTGGAAGACAGATTTTTTCAGGTGTAATTTATGATAATAACGGAATTTTGCAATGTGATGAAGGTGAATCCATAAGTGATGAAATATTACTTAAAAAAATGGATTGGTTTGTGGACGGAGTTGTAATTTATGGAGAATAAACCCAGTTTAAAATTGATCAAAAATAACATATGGGTTGTAGGAGTCAGTTTTTTTGTTCTAATCATTGTTTGTATTGCCATGTGGTGGAAAATGCAGGATATTATTGATGTCCAAATGGAGCATCAGGTGGCGGAACAAAGTAAAACCATAGCTAAAGTTGTAAATAACAGTTTTAGTGAAGAACTGCGTTTGTTAAGTGAAGTATCTTCTTTTATCAATATGGAAAACGGGCAGATGGAAGCATTTCTTGATGAAGAAGAGGGTGTCTCTTACGGTGTCCTTCGTATTGACGGTACAGCGACCTATGGCGAAACTTTGGAGATTTCGGAGTATGACGGAATTTTTGAGTCTATTCACGGAAATGCTGCAGTCAGTTGCGGAGATAATGCAACCGTTTTATTTACGGTTCCTGTTTATAGTGGCGATAATGTAAAATATGTGTTGTATAAACTCTATGATGGTGCGGTTTTGGCTGATAAAATCGACATTTCCTGCTATGACGGCAAGGGTGTATGTGCCGTAATTGACATTGACGGTAAAATTCTGCTGGAAATGGATGAGGCGCCTTTGGAAGCGGATTTTTTTAATGCAGAGAACCATATAAAAACTTTTGAAAGTATACGTTCTAAAATGAATATCAGTGCGGCGGCCGCATCACTGTGTGAGGATAACAGAGAAGATAAGGTGCTTTTTGCATCGGAGACTGAATACAGTGGCTTATATATAATCGGATGGGTGCCTAAAGATGCGGTGGCGGGAGATGTTACCCTTTTGGTTCCCCTTGTATTGTGGTGCTTTGGTCTTTTGTGGTTGCTTTTGGTTATTGTAACGATTTACTTGTTAAGTGCGGAGAAGAAGGCCCGTGAAAGTGATGAGTTGCGACATGCGAAGCTGGTTGCGGAGCAGGCGAACCACGCTAAATCGGACTTTCTTGCCAATATGTCCCATGAAATCCGTACACCGATTAATGCAGTAATCGGTATGAATGAAATGATTTTGAGAGAAAGCGGAGATGATGCAATTCTGGAATATGCAGGCAATATTGATATTGCCAGCCAGAGCCTTTTATCCATTATCAATGATATTCTGGATTTCTCCAAGATTGAATCGGGTAAAATGGAAATCGTCAACAATGAGTACAAGTTGGGCGAATCTTTATACGATGTTGTCAGTATGATTGAGCTAAAAGCAAAGCAGAAGGGCTTGCAGTTTGAAGTTATCGTAGATGGTGATTTGCCGGAAGTTTTATATGGCGATGATGTCAGAATTAAGCAGGTTCTGTTAAATCTTTTAAATAATGCGGTAAAATATACTGCGAAAGGAACCGTCAAATTAAATGTGGGCGGTCAATATGATGCCGACAAAGAAAATGTAACGCTTATAATGGCAGTAGAGGATACAGGTATTGGTATCCGTCAAGAAGATCTTGCCGGCTTGTTTGAACATTTTCAGCGCCTTGATTTGAAAGCAAACCGAAATATAGAAGGTACAGGACTCGGACTGGCAATTACCCATAATCTTGTACAAATGATGGGCGGTAAAATTGAGGTTGAAAGTACCTATGGAAAAGGTTCTGTTTTTACGGTGCTTTTATCCCAGAATATTCGCAGCAAAGGTAAAATCGGCGATTTTAAGAAAAATTACTGTATGTCCACCGGTCGTTTGCAGAAATATCAGACAAGTTATACCGCGCCGGAGGCGTCTGTCCTTGTGGTGGATGATAACCAGATTAATCTGCAGGTTGTGAAGAATCTTTTGAAGAAGACCTGTATACAGATTACAACCTGTACAAGCGGTCCCGAGGCTTTGGAACTTATGTGCCAAAACCGCTATGATGTTATTTTACTGGATCATATGATGTCAGGTATGGACGGTATTGAAACGCTGAAAAAGTCCAAAGAACTTGAAGATAATAAAAATAAAGACGTGGCAGTAATAGCCTTAACCGCCAATACGATTTCAGGGGCAAAGGAAATGTATATGCGTGAAGGTTTTACCAATTATATGAGCAAGCCGATTGTCGGTAAGGTTTTGGAAGAGGTATTGGTAAAATATATTCCTGCGGAGAAGGTTCATTACGTCGAAGTTGCGATTGATGATAAAAATGCCGAAAAGACAGACAGTTCAAAGGAAAATACTGTTAAAGCGGAGCCGGAGAACGCCGGAGAGGATACACTTTTAAATCCGGATTTGGGAATGAAATATTGCGCCGGAATTAAGGAGATGTATTTGGAAGTTCTGAAAATGTTCTTAGACCAGTATGAGAGTAAAAGGGCTGATTTGGAGCGGTATTATGCGAATGAGAATTGGAATGATTATACCGTGATGATTCATTCTTTAAAGACAAATGCATTGAATGTTGGTTGCGAATCCTTTGCAGAGGAATGCCTGAAATTGGAAAAGTCAGGAAAGAAGTTGCGTGAAAATGTGGATATAGAAGAAAATAAAAGGTATATATTGCAGAATCACGAAAAAACAATGTCTTTGTATTTGAATGTAATTGAAGAAGTAAAGGGATATCTAAATCAGGAAGGAATAGAAGTATAATGGAAAAAGGCGATATGTTGAAGCTGCATAACGCAGAGGAAGAGGATATTAATACAGGGAGAAGTCATATTTTAGTAGTAGACGATGATGCGATGAATTTATTTGTTGCAAAACGTATTTTATCAACAAGATTTGATGTAGACACGGTTTCTTCGGGAAAAGAGGCATTTGCCTTTTTGGAGAAGGATGAAACAGACCTGATATTACTTGATATTTGTATGCCGGAAATGGACGGTTTTACTTTTATGAAACTGATAAAAGAAATGCCGGGCTTAAAAGAAATCCCAATTATTTGTCTGACTGCCGATGACGAACAGGAATCGGAAGTAAAATGCTTTGAATTGGGAGCAGTAGATTTTATAACGAAGCCTTTTGTTGACGAAATTATGTTTCAGCGTACAAGCCGTACTTTAGAGTTGTCTCATCTGCAAAAATCGTTACAGAATGAAGTAGAATATAAAACAAGAAAGTTGGAGAAACGTAGTCGTCAGTTAAAAAGAATGACGGTACAGGTAATGCAAACGCTTGCGGGGACCATCGATGCTAAAGATAAATATACCAATGGTCATTCTATGCGTGTGGCGGATTATTCGGCTATGATTGCAACTAAAATGAATATGACCCAGGAAGAGGTTGATAATATTTATTATATTGGTTTGTTGCATGATATTGGAAAAATCGGTATTCCGGATGAAATTATTAATAAAACTTCCAGACTTACTGATGAAGAATACGCGATTATCAAGACACATCCGGTCATCGGTTCGGAAATTCTCGAAAAAATGTCAGAATTGCCGGATATTATGGTTGGTGCAAGGTGGCATCATGAACGATACGACGGTAAAGGATATCCGGACGGACTGGCAGCAAACGATATTCCATTAGTAGCAAGGATTATAGGTGTGGCAGATGCATATGATGCAATGAGTTCTACAAGAAGTTATCGTGGTGTACTACCTCAGGAAGTTATTCGTAATGAAATACTAAAGTGTGCCGGTTCGCAATTTGACCCGGAAATTGCCGCAATTATGATAAAAATCATAGATGAAGATACAGAGTACAGATTTAGGGAAAAATAGGCGGAGAAAAAGTTATGAAAAAGATATTGATTGTAGATGATGACGGTATCAATTGCTTATTGGCAAAACATGCTCTTGCAGAAGATTATAGTGTGGAAACTGTGAATTCCGGCAAGGCGGCGTTGAATTTCCTTGAAAATGAAATCCCGGATTTGATTTTGATGGATATCGAAATGCCGGAAATGGATGGAAAAACAGTAGTTAAAAAAATCAAGACATGTGAAGAGTGGAATAAAATTCCTGTGGTATTTTTAACGGCGGATTCCAGTCCTATTACGGAAGCGGATTGTTTGCAGTGCGGCGCAGATGATTTTATTACAAAACCCTTTGTTGTAGATGTTATGAGAAGCCGTGTGGCAAGAGTATTGGAAGCAAATAGTGTTCGCAAGGATTTGGAACAGGCATTGGATCAGGAAACCATCAAATCCTATACAGATGCGTTGACAGGACTCAAAAACAGAGCTTATCTGGAAAAGGAATTAAAGAAGTTGTTGGAAAAAGGTCATTTAGGAACCTTGTTTATGACGGATCTTGATAATTTCAAAGCCATGAATGATACATATGGTCATATGGTGGGGGATGTGGTTCTGCAGAATTTTGCGGAAACGTTAAAAATATATTCCAAAGAAGAAGATATTCTTTGTCGATTGGGTGGCGATGAATTTGTTGCATTTTTTACGGATGTAACAGATTTGAATGAGGCATCTGAAAAGGCGGCAGGTGTGATTAAAACCTTTGCTGAAAAGATGGGGACTATGGGATATGCGGGTATTGTATCCGTATCTATCGGTGCTAAAATTACAGAATATGGTGAAACATTTGAAACGTTATATAGTGATGCGGATGATACGTTGTATTTTGTAAAAGAAAACGGAAAGAATTCGTATCATTTCTGGAGCAAAGATGGTGTTGTCTCTGATACTCAGTTGCAGGCAATCGACACGGACGCGGAATTGGAAGATATACATCGTATGATTTCGGAAGAGCAGAATCAAGATAAGGGTGCTTTTCATGTAGAATATGATGATTTTAAAAAGCTGTATGACTTCTCCATGCGTACGGTAGGTCGTAGTAATCGCGATGTACAGACACTTCTGTTTACCTTAAGTTCGGGAGGAACGAATACAGAGGTTGCCATGGATGATATTATGGAGATTTTGAAGCATGCAGTCATAAGCTCTTTACGTTCTGTTGATACCGGAACAAAGTATAGTTGTAGCCAGTATATAGTTCTTTTAATGGATACGGATGTGGAAAACGGAAGAGCGGTAGCCGGACGTGTGATTGAAAAGTTTAATCAGAATGAAAAAGTCAAAAATTCCGGCATTAAAGTAAGCTTTGATATTCAGCCATTGAGGGCAAAATAAGAGATTAAGATAGGTTTGATACATAAAAATAAGGACGGCAAAACAGAAAGTAAAAATTCTGTTTTGCCGTTTTTGTTGTATCAAAAAATAGCTGTACGTTTTTGAATAAAAAAAGAAACACGATTTCTCGCATTTCCTCTTTTAAAAATTGAAAAAGTAACTGCCGGCGGTGGGACTTGAACCCACACGTGGTTGCCCACAACAGATTTTGAGTCTGCCTCGTCTGCCATTCCGACACACCGGCATAAGTTATCAACCGTTGTTTATACTATCATAAATTCATAATTCTTGCAAGGAAAATTTGCAATTTTTATAAAATATATTTTGTTAATGTATTTTTACAAAAATAGTAAAATAATATCAGTAAAAGATTATGGTTATAAAAGTGAATCTTTTAAATTAATCTGTGGTTTTACTTTAAAAATAGTGTGATTTGGTGTATTATAGATAATAGTGTATCATGTGTGCAATTTGGGAACAATTTGTGAGGTAATTGCCATGGAATGCAAAGACGTGCAGAAGAGAATCCATAGTTTTATAGATGATAAGCTGGATAGCAAGGAAAGTCTTGCTTTTATTGAGCATATTCGAAAGTGCCCTAATTGCAAGGAAGAGTTGTCTATTGAGTTCCTGGTTATTACCGGTTTGCAGCGATTGGACGATGCGGAAGCCTTTGATTTGCAACGTGAACTGGAAGATAAAATTAAGACCAGTGAAGAAAATGCCTTGCAACGTAAGAAAATGTCCAGAATTGGTTTTCTGTTTATTATTTTTCTGGCAGTGGTTGCAGGATATTATGTGTCGATGTTGTTTTATATCTAAATGACAGATATTTCGAGCAGAGAGGTCGGACTTATGAGTGAAAAAATCGTTTTAATAGATGGTCACAGTATTTTAAACAGAGCCTTTTACGGGGTGCCCCTGCTTAGCAACAGTAGCGGTTTGCATACCAATGCCGTATATGGGTTCTTAAATATTATGTTTAAAATTCTCGAAGAAGAAAAGCCGCAGTACTTGGCGGTTGCTTTTGATGTGAAAGCGAAGACCTTCCGTCATGAGATGTTTGCGGAATATAAAGGCACAAGAAAGCCTATGCCGGCGGAATTGCATGAGCAAGTGCCGGTGATCAAAGAAGTGTTACAGGCAATGGGGATTCTTATTATGGAACAGCCCGGGCTTGAAGCGGATGATATCTTAGGAACCATGGCAAAACGTGCCCAGAGTGCAGGGATGGAAGTTGCTTTGATTTCCGGTGACCGCGATTTGTTACAGATTGCAGATGAGCATATTAAAATCCGTATCCCGAAGACCAAGGGTGGCGGAAAGACAGAAGTGGAAGATTATTACCCTGCGGACGTGGTTGCCAAATATCAGGTGAACCCCAAGCAGTTTATTGAGTTAAAAGCCCTGATGGGCGATACGGCTGATAATATTCCGGGTGTGCCCAAAGTCGGTGAGAAAACCGCTACGGATTTGATTGTAAACTTCGGCAGTGTGGCAGGGGTATATGAACATATTGAAGAGGTGTCAAAGCCTGCCATTCGCAAAACTTTGGAAGAGAATAAAGACTTGGCGGAGCTTAGTTTAAAGCTTGCTACCATTGAAATCAATGCAGAAATTCCCTTTGATATTAAGGATGGCGTGATTGGTGATTTTTATAATGCTGAGGCTTATGCTTTGTTCCAGAAACTGGAATTAAAGTCTTTCTTGGGTCGATTTGCTGCAGGTGTGGTAAAACAGGACCGAAAGGTTGAGAAGGTGACGGTTACAACCGTGAAAGATGCTAAGAAGCATTTTGATATGGCTATGAAGGCCAAGCATATTGGTCTGGCACTTCTGGAGGCGGAAGAGGGCGAAGATGTTGCAACGTTCGGGCAGTTGTCCTTGTTTGCACCGCAAGCAGAAGAGAGTAAAATTATTGGTTTGGCTTTAGCCTATAACGCGGAACAACTGATTTGGATTGCCAAGAATGATGAAATCAGCGAAGCTTTTATCCTTGAGAATTTGCAGGCACTTACAGAAAACAAGAACGGCCCTGTAATTTCCATATATGACAGTAAAAATGCCTATCCCTTGATGGTGTCTGAGAGTTTGCGTAAGAAGTCTTCCAAGGAGATTTCGGGACGATTCTTTGATATTTTAATCGGGGCATACCTTTTATATCCGTTAAAAAGTGATTACACCATAGAAGACATTGCATCGGAACATTTGGATCGCGTTATGCCTACCTTTAAGCAGGAGTTTCCGAAGATGACGCCGGCGAAGGCCTACAACGAGAAACAGGAAGCTTTGGTGGCATATTATTGCGATATTGCGGGTGTGGCTTACGATGCCTATGAAGTTTTAAAAGAAAAACTTCAGAATGCAGAGATGCTTGAACTTTTCACGGAAACCGAAATGCCCTTATCGGTGGTTTTGGGTGAAATGGAAGAGGAAGGCGTTATTGTAAAACCCGATGAGTTAAAATCCTACGGCGATGAGCTGCAGGAAAAAATAGAAGTTTTAGAGAAGCGGATTCACGAAGCGGCAGGCGAGGATTTTAACATTAATTCGCCGAAACAGTTAGGTGAGATTTTATTTGATAAAATGGCTTTGCCCGGCGGTAAAAAGACCAAGACAGGCTATTCTACGGCAGCCGATGTTTTGGAAGGTTTGGCAAAGGAACATCCGATTGTGGCGGATGTGTTGGAATACAGGGGGCTTGCTAAGTTAAAATCCACTTATGCGGACGGTTTGGCAGGAGAAATCGCGGAAGACGGCAGAATTCATACGACCTTCCATCAGACCATTACCGCAACGGGGCGTATCAGTTCTACGGAGCCGAACTTACAGAATATTCCCATTCGTATGGAAATGGGACGCCTGATTCGTAAGGTTTTCGTGCCGAAGAGCGGTTGTGTGTTTATGGATGCGGATTATTCCCAGATTGAACTTCGTATCCTCGCCCATATGTCCGGGGATGAGCAATTGATTGAAGCATATCGTTCGGCAGAGGATATCCACAGAATTACTGCGTCTAAGGTATTCCACGTGCCTTTTGAAGAGGTTACGCCTTTACAGAGAAGAAATGCCAAAGCGGTAAACTTCGGTATTGTATACGGCATCAGTTCCTTTGGTTTGAGCCAGGACTTAAGCATTAGTCCGAAGGAAGCCAAGGTTTATATTGATGAGTATTTTAACACCTATCCCGGAATTAAGGCTTTTCTTGATAATGCAGTGGCAGACGCCAAGAAGTTAGGTTATTCTACAACGATGTTTGGCCGAAGAAGACCGATTCCTGAGCTTTCTTCGTCGAATTTTATGCAGAGAAGTTTTGGCGAGCGTGTGGCGATGAACGCGCCCATTCAGGGAACGGCGGCAGATATTATGAAGATTGCAATGATTCGTGTGAGAGACCGTTTGGCAGAAGAGAATTGCAAGTCCAAAGTACTTCTGCAGGTGCACGATGAACTGCTACTCGAAGTGGAGAAAGAAGAAGTATCCAAGGTGGAAGAAATTCTTCGCAGGGAAATGGAGAATGCGGCGCAGTTAGCGGTATCCTTGGATGTGGATTTGCATACGGGAGATAACTGGTATGAAACGAAATAAACCCTTCAGGGTGATTGGAATTACCGGTGGTGTCGGAGCCGGCAAAACGGTGGTTTTAAATTATTTAAAAGAGAAATATCCCTGCGAGATTTTGGTGGCGGATGATATCGGCAATGAGGTAAAAATGCCCGGCGGCAGATGCTATGAGGCTTTTATCGAATTGGTAGGTGAAGATATTGTCTTGGAAGACGGCACCATTGACAAGGCTAAGGCGGCAGAGAAGATTTTTGCGGATGATGCCTTACTGGACGAAGTCAATGCCTTGATTCACCCGGCGGTAAAAGATGAGGTGCGAGAACGTACCGCTAAGGCAAAGGAAGAAGGCAGGGTCGGCTTTGTTTTCATTGAGGCGGCGCTTCTCATAGAAGCAGGATATTTGCCGGAACTGGATGAACTTTGGTATGTATGTGCCGGCGAAAGTTTGCGTGCAAAGCGCTTAATGGAAGCCAGAGGGTATTCCACAGAGCGTATCGAAGGCATCATGGAGCAACAGCTTACGGAGGAAGAATTCCGTAAATTTGCCCACCGCGTAATTGTAAATGACGGAACTATTGAAGAATTAAAAGAGCAAATAGATAAAATTATGGGGGACTATTTATGGCAGGAGTAAAATATCCCGCGTCTCTGGTATTCGGTCTTGATATCGGAACCAGAAGCATAGTAGGAACAGTTGGATACAAAGACGGAGATTGCTTTTATGTAGTGGCACAGGCAGTCAAGGAGCATGA
>JAZNTK010000085.1:0-11739 GCA_045591685.1 Lachnospiraceae bacterium | reverse complement strand
TCATTAAAAGAAAAAGCGTCGCAAATATGTGGCTCTTTAAAAAAGATTTGGAAAATCTGCTCATAATTTCTACAAAAAGTGTGATACTAATATCACATTAAAATTGTAAAAAGAGGAGATTTATATATGAAAGCAACAGGTATTGTGCGTAGAATAGACGATTTGGGAAGAATTGTAATTCCCAAGGAAATTCGTCGGACTTTGAGAATCAGAGAGAGCGATCCTTTGGAAATTTTTACCGACCGGGAAGGAGAAATTATTCTGAAAAAGTATTCTTCCATCGGGGAAATGAATAGCTTCGCCAAGCAGTATGCAGACAGCCTTGCACAAGTTTCGGGGAAAGTGGCTGTAATTGCGGACAGAGACCGTTATATTGCTGTTTCAGGTGGGATGAAGACTTTATTGAATAAACATATCAGCAAAGATGTGGAAAATAAAATGGAACGCAGGGAACAGGTTATGGCAGGTAAAAATGACAAGACATTTGTTGCGCTTGCAGAAGATGAGAATGATTGTGAATGGCAAATGATGGCCCCCATCATCAGTGAAGGTGATGTGGTGGGAGCTGTGTTTCTTTTGTCAGCAGATGCGAAAGAGGGTATGGGTGAGGTAGAACGTAAATTGGTGCTTTCGGCAGCATCCTTTCTTGGAAAACAAATGGAATTATAAAATATCCTCTTCCAGAATCTGAATTTCCATATAATCAAAATCAATAGGCTCGATAAAATTATCTGCAGTAAAGCGTGCCTTGTTCAATCGCTTAAAATCGGTGATGGTGGAATCGAGCCAGATTGGTTTGCCAAGGTCAAACTGTATGCAGGCAGCTTCCAGACCGTCAAAGATTTTATGAGTACGGGTTTTGTCAGAAGAGTCCTCTATTACCGTATCTTTTACCAGATGGTTTTCTTTTATCACTTTTATCCATAAACGAAACATATACAGTATCCTTTTATAAAAAAATATTGGTTGAGACAAACTAACGTTTGTCTGCAAAAGTAATTATAACAGACGGATACAAATTATCCCAATAAAATACCCTTAAAATGAGGAGTGCCCCGATGTCGCTTCCGACACCGAGGCATTATGAAAAAAATTGTTAGCAATGTTAATGTCACATGAATGATTGTTATCTTTAACTGTTTTTAGTATAACCAAGAAATATGAATAAAAAATGAACGTAAAGTTAAAGTAGTTTAAATATTCCGTTTACATAAAATTATTTTTGCGCAGAAACAAGTTTCAACACTTTATTGTTGTAAAAGCTTACAAAAAATGATAAAATATATGCAATCTATGATTTTTTTGTTTCCGTAGATGAATGGGGCAAGTTGGAGGGAAAACAATGGATAATTTTATGGATAAACTGGCACAGAAGTATAACGCACAGGAAATGATTCGTGCCAATGCGCAGGCGGAAGCGTCAGAGATGCAGAGATTACAGGAACAGGTTGCTGCATATGAAGGCATTTTGCAGGATATGCGCAAACTTAATTATAAGAATTCTGAGTTAACAGACCGAATTTATGCGTTGGTTGATGAAAGTATCAGTAAGGTTCAGGGTGTGCAGAAGTCCGGTGGAGATACCGGTGAACTGGCTGCAAGTTTGTCTGATGAAATTATGAAGGCAGTAGATGAAGCCTTAAGCAACTTGGATTCTACAGTAGGGACTGCTTTAAATGAATCTGTCAGCGGCGCATTGATGGCTCCGGTTGATCAGATGAAGCAGACAACTCAGGAAGTAACCGGTTCCGTAGCAGCGGTTCGTCAGATTGCAGAAGATGTTAAGACCACAGCAGATGAAATTCGTTATGCAACAGATATGGTCCGCTCATCTGCAGACGATGTTACCAGTTCTGCCTTGGAAGTGCGTAATTCGGTGGAAGGTATGCAGACGGCAGTTGCAGAAGTAAGAAATTCCGCAGATGAAGTTAAAGAGTCTATGGAACAGATGCGTTCTACAGTACACGGAGTCATGATTTCTACGGAAGACATGAAGATTTCTACAGAAGAAATCAAGGCTACTACCGAGGACTTAAAGAATTCCAATGAAGATTTGAAGTCATCCGTAAAGACTTCCGTAGATAATGCATTGTTAACAATCAGACGTGAAAACAGAGAAATCGCTGACCATTTGGAATATATCAGAACTACAGTGGATACCATTCAGAAGCCTTCGGAAGAAGAGGAGATGCGTAAGGCGGAAGAGGAACAGCGTAAGGCAGAAGCAGAGCAGATAAAGGAAGAAGCCAGAATTGCCAGAGAGGCTGAAAGCAAGAAAGCAATTGAAGAATTGTTCAGACAGTCGGATGATTTTGTGCACAAAGAGAATGTTAAGGTATATCGTAACGTTCAGGCTGTTGTGGTAGACGAACTTAAGAATCAGACAGAAGGCTTGACAAAGCATAACAGAGAACTCTATTCTAAGATGAAGTCGACCAATACAATGGTAATCATTGCTATTATTTTAAGCGTTGTTAATATTGCAATTACTGTTCTGTCAATTTTAGGAATTATATAAAAATAGTCAACAAGCCGGTGTTTTATACCGGCTTGTTTAGTGAAAGAAGAAATGTATTGTATATGAATCGGAGAGGCAGACGAATGAAGTCTTTTACACGACATAATAAAAAGATGAGAGTGACTACAATAAAAGTCATGGTATTTGTTTGTATTATTGCGGCACTTTTCCTTCCGAGTATAGTATTCTATGAGTCTACGGGAGATAATCGTTTCCGTGTATTTCTTTATGAAGAGGAAGTCGGATATGTTGCAGATGCAGACATGATTGAGGATTGTATCCGTCAGGCAAGAAGAGAACTTGCGGAAGAAGCAGACGGTTTATATATTGTGGAAGAACCGGTAATTCGTTTAGAAGGCGAAGAAGTATTCTGGGGACGAAGTGATGATGAAGAAACTTTGACCGCAAATATTAAAACAGTGATGGCAGCTCATGAAAGAGAAACATTAATCAGAGCTTATACCGTAAAAGTAAATACGCAAACGGTAAATCTTGCCACTGCGGAAGAGGTAAATGAACTTTTATCCAGAACGGTTGCTTTATATGATACGGAAGGCAGATATGAGCTGGACATGAATTTGAATCCTGACCGTGAATTGAATGTATTGACGGCAAGCTTAAATCGTAGCGGATATCAGCATGATGCATGGGATGATGTAGCCGGTGTGGGAGCGTCCATGGGACAACAGGTTGATATGGAGCAGATAACGGAGCATTTGGAATTTGAGGATTTTGAACTGGGTATCAGAAATATTGAATTTTCAGAAGAAGTAGAGGTTGTTGAAGCTTATATTTTGGAAGATGAATTAAATACCTTGGAGGAAGCAATCAATCTTTTGACAGAAGAGCAGGAAGTACAACAGATTTATGAGGTACAACGAGGAGATACTCTTTCGGAGATTTCAATTGCCGTAGGCTTACCTATGGAAACGATTGTGGGAATGAATGGTCATCTTCTTGATAATGTAAATTCTACTTTGAATATCGGGGATGAATTGATTATTACTGTTCCTGAGCCTGAACTTTCCGTACTTTGGACAAGCAGAGAACATTATGAAGAAACGTATGAGGCTGAAATCATATATATTCCAAATGATGAATGGTATACAACGCAGATGGTAACTTTGCAGGAACCTTCCGCAGGTTACAGAGAGGTCGTGGCTGATATAACATACGAGAACGATGACGAGATTGGCCGCGAAATTGTAAAAGAGAATATCATCATGGAGGCAGTAGCCAAAATCGTTGAAAGAGGAACGATTGTACCACCGACTTATGTAAAACCTATATCAGGTGGTCGTTTATCATCAGGTTTTGGACGCAGAAACGCACCTACTGCGGGAGCTTCCACATATCATAAGGGTGTAGACTGGGCAACACCGGTTGGAACTCCCGTGTATGCTTCATCCGGCGGTACGGTAGTAAAAGCTGGTTGGGGTAGCGGTTATGGCTATGTGGTTTATATTAATCATCCGGATGGTCGCCAGACAAGATATGCACATTTGAGTAAAGTATTGGTATCGGTGGGACAGACAGTCTCTCAGGGAGATAAAATTGCATTGAGCGGAAATACAGGTGTAAGTTCCGGACCTCATGTACATTTTGAAATTCTGATTGGGGGTAGACAAGTGAATCCGTTAGACTATTTGTAAACGATGAAAAATGGATTTCCAATTCAATGGTTTACAATAGTCGTGTTTTGGTATATAATACTATAAGCATGATTGGGTTGGTGGGTTTACGAAAACCTGATAAATAGAGGTGTTTTATGGAACAATACGCGATAAAAGGCGGCGTGCCTCTGGTTGGTGAAGTAGAGATCGGTGGTGCGAAAAATGCAGCTTTGGCTATCCTGGCTGCGGCAATCATGACAGATGAGACCGTTGTGGTGGAAAACGTTCCTGATGTGCGTGACACAAATGTACTAATGAAGGCAATGGAGAGTGTTGGTGCAACTGTAGTGAAAGTGGACCGACACACTGTAAAGATTAACGGTTCTCAAATTGATAATCTTGTGATTGATGATGAGCATATAAAGAAAATCAGAGCTTCCTACTACTTGTTGGGGGCTTTGCTTGGTAAATATAAACATGCGGAGGTACCTCTTCCCGGAGGCTGTAATCTCGGAACGAGAGCAATTGATCAGCATTTGAAAGGATTTAGAGCTTTAGGTGCCGATGTACGTGTTGAACACGGATTTGTAGTTGCAGAAGCAAATAAGTTAAAAGGCAACCATATTTTTATGGATAAGGTTTCTGTCGGAGCTACCATTAATGTTATGATGGCGGCGGTTATGGCAGAAGGCAAAACCATTATTGAGAATGCAGCGAAAGAGCCTCATGTAGTAGACCTTGCGAATTTCTTAAATAGTATGGGCGCAAATATTAAGGGTGCAGGAACTGACGTGATTCGTATTACGGGAGTTTCCAAACTTCACAAAACAGAATATGCAATTATTCCCGACCAGATTGAAGCAGGTACTTTTATGATGGCAGCAGCTATCACCAAAGGTGATATTATGGTAAAGAATGTAATTCCCAAGCATTTGGAATGTATTTCTGCCAAGTTGATTGAAATCGGTTGCGAAATTGAAGAGTCGGATGATGCAGTTCGTGTAGTGGCGACCAAGAAATTAAATAATACGCAGGTTAAGACGTTGCCTTATCCCGGTTTCCCGACGGATATGCAACCGCAGATGACGGTTACGTTGGGAATGTCAAACGGTATCAGTATAGTAACGGAAAGTATTTTTGATAATCGTTTTAAATATGTGGATGAGTTGGCAAGAATGGGTGCTGATATTAAGGTAGAAGGGAATACTGCTATTATCAGCGGTGTATCCAGATATACCGGTGCAAGTGTAGTTGCTCCTGATTTGAGAGCCGGAGCGGCATTGGTGTTGGCGGGACTTGCGGCAGAAGGCCTTACGGTCATTGATGATGTTAAGTATATTGAGCGAGGATATGAAGATTTTCCTCAAAAACTTAGCAATCTCGGTGCACATATGGAAAAGGTTGAGAGTGAAAAAGAACTGCGTAAGTTTGAATTAAAAATAGGATAAAATAAAGGACATTTCATTATGAAATGTCCTTTTATAATGTTTACAATATAATTGCGACTTACAGGATTGCATCAATATGTAAATCGGGTTCTTTCGATAAGTCAATCATCTTATCGCCTTGACGTACAATGGGTTTTGATAAGTTGTGTTTATTAATAAAAATAACGGTTGCCGTTTCTTTGTTGCTTAACAATACATCATTGTGCAAATAAGTGTTTACTATGTTTTCCAAAAATACAAGGATAAATTCCGGATCATATTTCTGCAAGCCTTCCGATTCAAAAATTTCAATTACCCGGAACGGACACATGGGACCGCGATAAATTCTTGCAGAGGTCATGGCATCGTAGACATCCGCTATTGCTACAGCTTTGGCATAGCGATCGATTTTATCTGCCTGAATACCCAGCGGATAACCGGTGCCATCACATTTTTCATGATGCATTAATGCTGAATTCATAATATGCGTATTGATATTTTTGCTTTTTAGAACATGAAAGCCTTCCACGGTATGTGTTTTAATGACTTTATATTCGTCATCGGTAAGACGGTCCGGCTTTTTGATGATGCTGTCGGGAATTTTAAGCTTGCCGATATCATGCAATAAACCACAAAGAGTAAGAAGATTTTGTTCTTTTTCGGGCCATTTTAACCATTGTGCAAAAATGTTACAGATTAATGCTACATTCATGGAGTGTGCAAAGGTCAAGTCGTCATATTGTCTCATGTTGTGTAACATGTCAAAAGCATGATAACTTGATGTTGCTTCTGATAAAATTGCCAATGTATTGGTAAGCATTTCGTCGGTGTCAATATTGGCATTCAAATCTATAATGTTATTAATGGATTCCTTAAAACTGATTAGATTTTCGTCAAAGCTTTCATGGAATTTCTTAAATTCTTCACTTTCACGAAGGCGCTGTGCATGGGAACGTGTATCTTCTTCAACATCCATACCTTCCATTGAAGTATCCTTTACACGAACACTCAAAATAGAATAAAATTCAAGGCGCGTGATTGCCTTGTCTGTTAAGGTTAAACCTTTGGGAAGAATCATCTGTCCGTTGTAATTATATACATCTTCTGCGGTAATCATACCGGGGATTAAATCGGATGTTCGTATTCTTCTCATGTTGTCCCTCCCTCCATTTTATGCCTATTTATCATTATATGGAAAATAATATGCAAAGTCAATGAAACATACTATTTATTTAACGAAAATTGTAATATTTAGGGAAATAATGTAAAAAGCTTGACTTTTTCAGAAAGTCATTGTAATGTATGCTTATCTCTTATTCAGAGTGGTGGAGGTACAGAGGACCGATGAAGCCACGGCAACCCCTTTTAAGAAGGAAGGTGCCTGCCTGAGCGAGTGACATTGCGGTTGCAATGTGTCGAACAATAAGAGGATTTGATATGTGTGTCATCAGGTCCGCTTATTGATAAGCGGTTTTTTTATGTTAATTTTTAAGGAGGAGAAAAAATGGAAAAAAGATTATTTACTTCAGAATCCGTTACCGAGGGACATCCTGATAAAATTTGTGATGCCATTTCGGATGCGGTATTAGATGCGTTGATGGAACAGGATCCCATGAGCCGTGTAGCTTGTGAAACTTGTACAAATACAGGCTTTGTAGTAGTGATGGGTGAGGTAACAACCAAAGCGAATATTGATATTCCGGCAATCGTGCGCAAAACGGTAACCGAGATTGGTTATGACCGTTCGGAATATGGTTTCGATGGTAATACATGTGCAGTTATGGTATCTTTGGACAAACAGTCTGCAGATATTGCAATGGGTGTTGATAAAGCACTTGAAGCACGCGAGGATAAGATGAGCGATGACCAGATTGAGGCTATCGGAGCCGGAGATCAGGGTATGATGTTTGGTTACGCAACCAATGAAACAGAGGAATATATGCCGTATCCTATTTCTTTGGCACATAAGTTAACCTTACAGCTTACAAAGGTTCGTAAGGACGGTACTTTAAAGTATCTCCGTCCTGATGGTAAGAGCCAGGTTTCCGTAGAATATGATGAAAACGGCAAGCCCATTCGTTTGGAAGCAGTTGTTTTATCAACCCAGCACGATCCTGATGTAACCCAGGAACAGATTCATGCAGATATTAAAAAATATGTGTTTGACCCTGTGTTACCCACAGAGCTTTTGGATGAAAATACAAAGTATTTTATCAATCCTACAGGTAGATTTGTAATTGGCGGACCCAATGGAGATTCCGGTTTGACAGGTCGTAAAATCATCGTAGATACTTATGGCGGATATGCACGTCACGGCGGCGGAGCTTTTTCAGGTAAGGACTGTACAAAGGTAGACCGTTCGGCAGCTTACGCGGCACGTTATGTTGCAAAGAACATTGTAGCGGCAGGTCTTGCTGATAAATGTGAAATTCAGTTGTCTTACGCAATCGGTGTTGCACATCCTACATCCATTATGGTGGATACTTTCGGAACCGGAAAATTATCAGAAGAGAAGTTGGTAGCGGTTATCAGAGAGAATTTTGATCTTCGTCCCGCAGGAATTATTAAGATGCTTGATTTGCGTCGTCCGATTTACAAGCAGACTTCTGCATACGGACATTTCGGAAGAAATGATTTAAATCTTCCTTGGGAAAAATTAGATAGAGTAGAAGACTTAAAGAAATATTTATAATAAAAGGATATCTTCGATGGCAGGTTTATATGCTTGCATCGAAGATATTTTTTTATCCAAAATGAATAGAAATAAATTGTCGAAAACTTCTGTGATTCTTAGTTTTAGTTTTGCTATAAAACGACAAGGCGGCTGTGCTAAGTTTTAAGAAAATGCAGCCAAAGGGGAGCAATAGATAAAAAGGAAAGCAGGAGGTAGTGTTATGGATTTTACGCAGGAAAGTTTAAGAGGACCTAAAAATAAAAAACAAATCGGTCGTATCGGAAAAGGAGATAAGATATACATAGAAGATTATGCTGTGACTTATTTAAATCAAATAGCCAGAGCACCGGAAACGCAAATGGGTTTTGCAGGGCTGTTTGGGACATGTCGCGAGGTAGAAGGAGTAAAAGAATATTATATTTATGCGGCTGTTTATCAGGAAGCGGCAAATATATTGGAAGGCGGGTTGCCAAGAGAAGCTGTTCAGAAAATTATGCGACAGAGGGCGGAGATGTTTGTTGAGTATTTTTTTCTGGGATGGGCATTTATTTTAAAAGAGAACAGCGGAGCTATGTGGGAAAGCTGTTACCGCTCCCGTTTGGAAACCTTAATGGGAAAACCTGAGCTCTTGATGACATTGCGTTGTAATACATGTGAAGAACATTTTTATTTATATCCTACGGAAATGCCGAAGGAAACAGAAGGGTATTTTATCTTTTATGAGAAAAACGATGCTATGCAGAATTTTTTGATTGACTGGCATGGAATAAATCATAAAGATAAATGCGATGAAGAGGGGGATAATGTGGCAGAGAGCTGTCGCAATTATTATAAAGAAAAGAAGGCTGCACGTTTCCGGACAAGGTTGGCGGGGGTTCTTTTAACTGCGGCAGCGCTTTTGTTGATATTCAGTGCCGGAGTATGGGTACAGAATCTGAATCATTATGAAAAGATGCAAGAAGTGGGACAAGCCTTTGATGAAGTAATGATTAATAGCGGGGAAGCAGAGCTGATGGATGAAGAGGTGATACTGAATAGTATGGAGGCTGCTGAACCGACGAATGAAGAGGTGATATTGAATGATATGGCTACCGAACCGACGAATGAAGAGATAGTGTTGAATACCTTACAACAGGAGCAGACAACAGAAGAAGAGTCATTAAACAGAATAGAAGCGGAAGCGGTTGAAGATATAGTATCGGGTGAATCGGAAGAGGTATATGAGGAAATCGAACCGCAAGATGTATCCTTTGGGGAAGATGTTTTGAGTGAAACAGAACAGGACAAACAATATATCACATATGAAGTAACTAAAGGGGATACTTTGTATGGAATTTGTGTGGAATTTTATGGTAATTTATCCAGGGTACAGGAAATTTGCCGATTGAACAATATTGAAAATATGGATAATATATTATATGGAGAAAAAATTCTACTCCCACAGTAAAAAGTATGTTATACTATACGCGGATATACAGTGTTTTATGTAGAAATGCAGGATGTGCAATTCAGTAAGACGATAAACCGATGGAGAAAAAGATGAAAGATAATCAAAAGAAACGCTTTGGAATTAAAACAACCCGTCGAGGAAAAAAGGATGTTAAACCGTTGGAGCGTTTTTCGCCTAAGAAAAAAGAAGAAAAAACCGAGTGGAAAGAAAAACTTGCCAAGCATCGTGTTCAGATTGCAACAAGGGTTATTGTATTTGTGGCAGTTTTAGCGTTGGCTACTCTTTTCTTTTATATAAGATATATTAATAAGGTTTATACATCATATGAAGTATTAAACAGTGTGGAATTCCGTGTGGCTGCAGGCAATAAAGTGGAATTGTTTGAAGATAAGTTTTTAATCTATGGCAGCGATGGAGCTAAATGTGTTAATAATAAGGGTGAAGTCATTTGGAATGTCACATATGAGATGCAGAATCCGATGCTTAATATAGCGGGAAACGTTGCCGGTATTGCAGATTATACCGGAAGTACTATATATATGATGAATACAACAGGTATTTTGGGTACAATTAATACAGGTATGCCGATACAACATTTTCGGGTTTCGCCGAAAGGATTGGCTATTGCAGTATTGGATGATTCCCAAGTGACTCCCATATATATATATGATACGGAAGGGGAGAAAAAGGCATTCTTTAATACTACCATGCGTGACAGCGGATATCCCGCTTCGGTGTGTATTTCAGACAATGGATATTTGGTTGGTATTGCATATGCTTATTTTGATGAAGCGGGTTATAAAACCAATATTGCATTTTATAATTTTGGTGAGGTTGGGCAGAACAAGACAGACAATTTAGTAAGTGGTAATACATATGCAAATGCGGTTGTTCCGCACATACAGTTTGTCAATAACTCCAAGGCTGTAGCTGTTGCAGATAACAGATTGATGATATATACCGGCGGAGAAATTCCTACCAGCGCAGCTGAGGTATTGGTGCATAATGAAATTTTGTCCGCATACTTTGGTGAGGAATATATCGCTTTGGTACATAACAATACTGAGGGAGATGAGCGTTTTCGTATTGACATTTATGATGGAAATGGAGAATGTGAAGATACCATATATTATGATGAGGAATATTCGGAGATTTTCTTTCACGAAGGCAGAATTATTATTTACGGAACAGATTATTGTCTGATTCATAATGTGGGTGGCATTGATAAATTTGAAGGAGAGATCGGGCCGGGCGTACTTACCGTGATGCCGACCAATGTGGCAAACCGGTTTGTAATTGTTACGAATGCGGCTATTGAGACCATTGAGTTAAAATAACGAAATGAAAGGCGACACTATATATGCGTGTCGTCTTTTTGTATGTGAATAAATATATTAATCGAACAGCGGAATTGTGGATAAAAATAAAAAAGTTAAAAAAGTTGTTGACAAGGCAAAAAGCTTCTGATATTATAAAAAAGCCGCTGAACGAGCGGCACTTTTTAGCGAAAGAAATATTTGCTATATGTACCTTGACAAATAAACAGCAATCCAACCCTGAAAATTCAAGTAAGCAACGAGCAGTGGCAAGATGAAAGATGGGACACAAATTATGCTTGCATAAATTTGTGGAGCAGATTTCAGATTGTTAGGGCGACTGCCCGTGACGAAATAAATGCGAAGCATTTATGAGTTACACTGTGAGAAAAATTGCAAAGAGAATAATTCAGAGAAAGAAACCTAAACAAAGTAAAACGGAAAAATTAGCTAGATGTTGATTTTGAACGGATTAAAACAATTTAAATTTTTTTAGAGAGTTTGATCCTGGCTCAGGATGAACGCTGGCGGCGTGCTTAACACATGCAAGTCGAACGGACTTTACTTGAAGCCTAGCGATAGTAAAGTTAGTGGCGGACGGGTGAGTAACGCGTGGGTAACCTGCCGTATGCTGGGGGACAACAGTTAGAAATGACTGCTAATACCGCATAAGCGCACAGTATCGCATGATACAGTGTGAAAAACTCCGGTGGCATACGATGGACCCGCGTCTGATTAGCT
>JAZNTK010000084.1:0-33332 GCA_045591685.1 Lachnospiraceae bacterium | reverse complement strand
AGTCAATGCTTTCAACTCACAAACACTTTAATTTCAAGCATTTTCTCTAACGAACCGTCTATATTCCAACAGAAATCTCCTCATATATGAATGAATATTAGAAACCTGTTTGTGTGTTATAAACTGTGTTATTTTACTGCTCATAACACACACATTTCATCAATAAAACCAAGCGGTTAAAGGCTTTCTAGCTATTATTCTACCACAAAATAGAAAAATGTGTTACAAGATTTTTACTTATAACACATTTTATATCAAAATACCCACTATAAGAACTTTGTTCTTATAGTGGGTTATTGTGTTGGTTAGTAGTTGGTGCCATACATCACACGATTGTAAGTCCAAAGGTCTCTACCGACATACAGTAAATCATCTGGTTTCACAAGACCATAGTGGTTGTACGATTTTGCAATGTTGATATTATCCGATGTGTCTTCAGTTGATGTATGATATGGTAAGATTGTAGTTACATCGATTTCACGCCATTCACCATCAAGGTAAACCGCAAGCCACATATGCATATTGTTTTCGAGTGATGTAGCAGGAATACCTTGTTCACGAAGCATAATGACAAGTGCGTTTGTGAAGTCACTACATACGCCTACCCGCATGTCCCACATGCTGTATGTCCCATCCCAAACGCCGTATTCCATAGCTCTGGATTGACGATTGTTGACACGCCAGTCGTCGTATCTCACATTGTTTACGAACCACTCGACATACACAAATGTGATAAATTCGTCTGACCATTCTGCGCCATCTAATATCAAGTCGTGTGATAATTGTGCCCATCTCTTTGTGTCACATCTGTGACCAGGTGATTCGATACAAGGGTACACGAATTCATCATTAGACAAACATTCATCTGGCGTAATACCATATTGTTCGAATGTATCTTTGATTAATTCTTTGCGTTCAATTACTTTGAGTAAACTGTAGCCCGACTGATGAACAGTATTTCTACAAGTAAAGACACCATTTTCAGCAACAAAGATGTACATATCAACTGTGTTTGTGTCGAATTCGACAACAATATTGTAAAGACCATAGTCAATCTCTTTACAATCGATTACTGTGTAATCATCATAGTTGATATTAATATCTTCAATGTCACCCATATCGCTAATAATAGTGGAACTGATGATAGGGTGGTCGCTTGAATGATTGTAAGCTTTCACATAAAGATCAAAACCATCTGTATAAGCAGTGACACCATAATATGCTTCATAATCAAGTGTGCTTACTGATGTACTTGATAGATTGTAAAGGGATACTGAACCTCTTGTTAAGGTATCATCAAACTCGTAGAGCTCATGACCATAGAATTCTGTACCGTACATATAATTGTATCCATATTCGTTAGTCTCATCTGATACAACCATAGCAGGAACATCTGACTGTACAAGATATTCATCTTCTATCGACGGTGTATTATTCCCTTCACCATTTGCTGTATTCTGCCAAGATTCAGCATCTGGTAACGTTATGGTGATTTTACCATCAGCGTCAACCTCAACTGATAATTCCGGTCCTTGCGAAACTGCCAGTTCCTCATCATTCTCCACCGTTTCTGTAGTTGTCGGTTTTGTTTCATCCTCTGCCGATTCAACGCTTTGATATTCCGTCTGATTATCTTCTTCCCAAACTGTCGCGGTATACTCCACATTCTGTTGGGGTAGCGGCGCTACATCACCTATAATTTGACATCCAAACAGATTAAATAACAGCACCATTAACAAGTTTATTGCTATTACTTTCTTTTTCATTTTTTCACCTTTAGTAAATTATATCCTTTTTATCGGAATTTTACTGCGCCACTTCCTGACCAAGTTTTATCATAGTCGCATCATCATAGCATCCATTGGCTTCATAATAAGCAATCGCATCCACATAGTATTTGCCAATAATTTCAAACCAGGCTTCCGTTTCAGCATCAAGAGCCCCGCTTAGCGTTATCATAAGGTCATTTAATGCAGCTGATGCGTCACCACCATATTGATTTTGAATAACTGCATCAAACTCCTGTAAGGTAGAATACTGCATCAAAACAAGCGTCACTACAGTATCCATATGCTCTACACCCAAATCTCTATAATAAGTACCATCTACTTCTTCAGTATTTTCGCTTACCGCTTCTTCTTTTGTTCCGGCTCTGCGATACTCAGCAATAAGCTTCCACTCTGTTCCATCCGGGTTGATTTCAAAAGCAATCTTTTGACCATTTTCAATAAAACTCAATCGAATCGGCATAATTTCACCCGCCTCAACAACTTCAACAGAAGAACGGGTTTCTCTATGCCAAATAACATCTTCAAATACTATATACTCTACACCATTTTCTTTTATATAATCTACATCATTTATGTCATGATTAAATACTGCACCATCCGTAACATAGATAAAATCCGAATCTATAAAAAGGTCCCAGTGCGGTATGTAATAATGTGAACCATAGAACCCACCTGTCAGCGATGCTTCCCAATCGCCTTTCATAGCCTCTAATAATTCCACACCTTCCTGCGGAATATTGTTGGTTCCCCCTATGTGCACCATGCCATCTAAATTGTTCATTTCTCCATCCGAATTGCTGCATCCTTTTAATGCCACCGAAAAGATAACAACAACTAAAACAAGAAATATCAGTAAACCAATTGCAAATACAGATACACCTGCAATAATCCATTTTTTCTTTTTACTCATCTTCTTTTTGGGCGTTTCAGCTACAACAGTCTGCGCACTTACAACAGGTTGTGCATTTACACTACCCGTGGGAGAAGCACCGCAATTACTGCAAAATAACGCACCTTCGCTCATTTCATTACCACAATTTTTACAAAACATTTTATTATCTCCTTAGTTAAAATCTGCCCATCGCATCCATCCGCCATCTTCCGTTCTTAATTCCAAAACAAGAAGTTCCTCGTTCGGACTGTAGTAGAATCTAAATCCATTTTCACTACTTGTAAAATAATCAATACCATCTCTTTCTGCGTGCTGCAATTCCTCACGATTTGCACTATATCCCGGGCCATGTATAATAACAGAATATTCAGTAATTTCCATAACTTGAGGCGCCTGAATCCAAAACGTCTCTGCCGACATAGAATCCACATTGTTCGGTTTCCAATATCCAATACACTGACTATATGCATCCACGTCTGTATTATCGGATTCTATCGCAACACTATTTCCATTTGCCGGAGCAGATACCCAAATCGCAGGACGAATACCGCAAGCCCCCGATACATTCTGCGATGCAGCAGCATACCCTAAATCATCTACGCTCATTACAGTAACATTATCTAAGGCAGAACCGGGATTACGTAAAAGCCAAGGAGTATATACACCTTCATAATCTGCATCCAATGTTCCGCTACATCCCTGTTCTTTTAACCAGTTATCTCCATCTGCATAATTAATAACTACGGCTCCCATTGCCCTTGCATACTTAGTGGGTGCAGCCAACGCATCAACGGATACATATATATAACTAAAATGACCGGCATATGCAGGATCCATATATGTAAAATAATCCTCGATGGATAATAGGAACACGCTATCTGTGGTATCGGCGCCCCCGATGCCACCTTGCATATTATAGTAATGTTCCTCTTGTCCCAATGTTTCCTTAAAGTCTGAAGTTGTATTCATAACAGGAATAATATACCCCTGCTCATCGGAAGAAAACGCACTCTGCATAAAATCATTATTTAACCACTGACGAATCGAACTACTCTCCCAAGTAATGCCGGAAGAAACATCACCGGTTGCATAATCAACAATTGACACACCACCCTCTTGGAACGGTTTATAATCAAGCACGTAATGTGAAATCAAAAGAAATCCGCCTTCACCTTGTCCGATAACATCCCACATAATAGGTTCTGCACCATTTCCCGTATTATTATCCTGCTCATATTCACCAAAATAAACAGTATCGCCAACTGCCAATCCACCTGCAAACGGGTTATTATTACCGCCGGACGCTCCACTGTTTGAACCCTTTCCGCCTAATAAAAGAACCAATACAACAACCGCTACAATAATCATAAAAAAGATTGCAGCCACCGCTACACCTATAATAATAAAAGGCATCTTACTTTTTTTCTTCTTATTCATTGCAACTTGAGTCGATGCATTCTGATTTACCGGTTGATTAGGTGCAGCATTAGGTGTAACTTTTACCACACCAACATTTGCACCGTTTATAACATTTCCGCATTTAGCGCAAAATTTCGCACTATCACTTACCTGATTACCACATTTACTACAAAACATTTTTCTTCATCCTATCCTTCTTAATTTTATTGGAAGGCACATTCGCCCTGCCAAGCCCCCTGCTCATTCTGATAAGCTAAATATAAATAAGTACCATCATAGAAAATTGCAATTCCATGAGTGTCATTAATAAAGTAATCCATCCCGCTAATCTGTTCATAATGAAAGTAATCCACACTATATGAACCGAGTCCCAACGATGTCAAATCAACGGAATCCGGCGATAGGGTAATCGTTGGCGCAGAATACATATCAGTCTGGCTACCGAATTCATATAAATTTCTAAAATCGACCAGAAATCCTACAACCTCCCCAACAGTATTATAATTTTCCCAAACACCGTTATTCCTAACTTTCTCTATCTCATAGGTTCCACAATACACGGAATATATTGCATCAAACATTTGACGCTCTTGTGCAGCCATTTCATTAGCGGCATCTGCATCAGCCTGCGCTTGTAACTGTTCTGCAGTAGGTTGTCCTGATTGTATTGTTTTTACCAAAAAAATGGCAACGCCTAAAAATACGATACCGAATATGACAATAGCTGCACCCACAAAGAAATGAAAGAAATTAAATCCTTTCTTGGGCGCTTGTACAATAATCTGCGGCTGACCGCTGTAATATACAGGCTGCCCTGCAGCATTCGCATACATACTTGCGTTATTACTGCCCGCTCCATTCACAGGCGCACCACATCGCTCACAAAATTTGCTATTTTCCTTTAGTTCTGAACCACACTGTTCGCAAAACATGCCATTTTATCTCCTTTTTTATTCTTTTTCGACTTATACATTATATTACTCTATATGAATAGAAGTCAACCTCTATAACGATAATTATATTTAAAAAAAGATGATATGTTATCGATATGGAGGTATTAATATGGAAGTAGGTAAACGTATTCGTCAATTGCGAGAGCAGAAAAATTATACCATCAATAAACTTGCTAATTTAGCAGGTGTTTCACAAAGCTACTTGAGAGATGTAGAACTTGAGAATAAAAACCCCACAATATCATTTCTCTCACTTATATGTGATGCACTTGATATTTCATTGATAGATTTCTTTAGCGAAGAGTTTGAAACCAGTATTACTTCAGATCCTGTAATACAGGCAATTTACAAGCTTTCTACCGCACAAAAAGAGGCATTGCTACATTTTTTAGAAACGATGCAACGCGAATAGATAATACTTTTCTATACAAAAAGACCCTTTGAACCATTATGATTCAAAGGGTCTTACTCATCAAACTCTTCTATTTTATAACTTCCGGCAACTGACATTCCATACTCTCCTGCCATATTACCCACAACACACCTGTCTTTACGGAAATTTCCGCTACCTGTCCTACAAACTCATTACTGACACCCAATGCTCTGTTGTTCACAAGTGTCGCATCATCAAGGGTATATTTCAATCCTTTTATATCAACACCCTTTGCCTCCTGTGTTGCTGCAAACACAGAAACGGTTCCGTAATAATCCGCACTAAATCGTGCGATTGCGCCGGACAATGCCATTATCGTACAATCCGGACAGAAGCAATATACTTCTGCACCTTTTTGACTCAAATCCGTCAACAACTGGAGATTTGCCAACGTATGGTCCAAACGCCCGCCGCTAATACCGAAAAAGTACAGTTTGCGATATCCCTTCTCCAAAGCAATCTCGGCTGCCAATGCCACATCCGTATCATCCTTTTCTACCGGATGACAAACCACATTCTCACCTTTCGGGCGGTACCCCAGAGAATCGAAATCGCCTACAATCAGATGCGGATGATACCCCGCTTCTTCGATGTATACCAGACCGCTGTCTGCCGCAATAATGCAATCGTCTTTTCCGGGATAAAAGCGGTCTATGTCAAAATCGCCACCGCCTACAATATAGCAAATTCCGGTCTGCTTCATATGGTTGCTTCCTTTCCGTTTTAATCTTCTTCGGACTCACTGTTTTTTACATCTATCTGCTCTGCTTCACTTACTATACTTCTGCACGCAGAACTTGATTTAACGCATTCAGCACTTTCTTCTTATCTCCGCTCCAAAGCGGTGCAATTAAAGTCTTCTTATTGCCGTCTCCCGTCAGTCGATGAATTACCATCGTCTCCGGTATCAGCTCGACGCACTTTCGGATTATTCGGATATATTCATCCATCTCCAATGTGTTAAAAGCTCCCGCCCTATAGTCAATGGCAAGATCTGTTCCTTCTATCACATGAAGGAGCTGCAACTTGATTCCTTCCGCTTTACTGTCCACCACATAGCGGACAGTTGCAAGTATATCTTCTTCACTCTCTCCCGGAAGTCCTATAATCACATGGGTAATGACTTCCACGCCGATGGTATGCAGGTCTTTTACTGCTTTGTCATAAACCTCTAATTCATAACCACGGCGAATATACTTAGCAGTTTCTTCATGGATGGTTTGCAGGCCCAACTCCACCCAGACAGGTTTTATGGCATTTAACCTTGCCAGCATTTCCAAGATATCTTCCGGCAGACAATCCGGCCTTGTAGCAATGGATAATGCCACCACATCCTCATCCGCAAGGGCTTCCCTGAATTTCGGTTCCAGAAATTCCACACTTCCGTAAGTATTGGTAAAAGACTGGAAATACGCAATGTACTTACCGTCTTTATTTTTAGCACTTATCTTTTCTTTGGCAAGTTTTATCTGCTCTTTTATGGGTAATTCTGCTGACTGTGCAAAATCCCCCGAACCTGTATCTGCGCAGAAAATACAACCACCCACCCCAACCGTTCCGTCACGGTTGGGGCAGGTGCATCCACTACTTAATGCAATTTTGTATACCTTCGTTCCAAATCTTTCACGAAGATGTTCGTTCAGACTTTTATACATGATAAATATCCGTATACTCTGCAATTTCTCTGTCTGTAGTGCAGAGGTCTTTTACATTCAAATCTTCCACGTCATAATGACCGGTAATTCTTGCATACTTCTTCAATCCTTCTGTCATCTTAATCATGTCATCCGGACGATTTCTTAATGCAATGACGTCAGCACCCATTGCCATAATCTTAGCAAGTTCTTCTGCATCTTTTGCACCATCCAAAGCAATCACAATATCCATACCGGACTGTACGGTATTCAAGAACTTGGTTGCACGGTGTAATGCGTAAGGAAGGGGCACTACATCAAAATTATTTAATACAACATAATCAGGTTTTGCAAATACGCAGAATTCCAAGTCTCTTTCAATTCTGGATGCAGCCATCTTAATACCAATAGGACATCCGTCAGATTCCAAACGCAGGAAGTTTACTACCTGACGCAAATCTTCCTTGGAATTGATGGTCTTCTCAATACCATTGCCATGACCTACGATAATTTCAATCGCATCTGCCTTCTGGTAATCTTCACTGGTTAAACCGCTGTTCGGAATATACTGAACCATATTGTAATCTCCTGTAGAGAATACGGGATCATCCAAAACAAGAGGTTTCTCGGATGCAATACCAAGAACTGTTCTTCCTTCTACCTGAGTACCTTCCGGTAAAGGCATGGGATTTAACTGCGCAGGTACAATGAGAATCTTCTCAAGATTGTTGCAGTAAGAAACCTTCTCTTCGGTCTCCGGCTCTTCTTCCTTGAAGATTTCATCCATAATGCTGTCTTCTTCTTCGAATAATTCGGAAGCGAGACTTGCATTGGCATCAAATCCATGTACACCAACTTTTCTTTCATCTGCAAAGTTTACAAATACTTCTTCAATATCATCTTCGGTTACTTCTTCTTCCACAACCTCATCCATTGCCTTGGATACAAAGGTTACGCCCGCAACCGCACCGCCTGCTGCGGCAGCTGCACCACCGGCAACCGCACCGGCCTCAACCACATCATCCAGGAAGGACCATGCTTTGATGATAGGAGTATCTTCTTTCTTTTCTTCTACTGCAGATTCTGCTACGGGCTCTTCAACGTCTGTAGCTTCTTCAACGATATCATCCGCCACAAAATCTTCTTCTGAAGTCTCTGCAATGTTCTCTTCCGCAACCGCTTCTTCCGTTACTTCGTCAAATGCAAAGTCGTCCTCATCTGCTTCTGCAATTTCATCAATTGCATCTTCGATTTCTACAGCAGGTGCTTCTGCAACTTCCTCGGCTTCAGCAACAACTTCTTCTACTACTTCTGCAACTTCCTCTGCAGTATCTTCCACTGCTTCTTCAGTAACAGTCTCTTCCGCAATTTCTTCTACAGCTTCAGCTACAATTTCTTCAGCCACAGGCTTCTCATCAAATTCTTCGAATACGAAATCATCTTCCTCTTCTACAGCCACCTCTTCAACCGGTTCTACAGAAACTTCCTCAACTGCTTCTTCTACAGTTTCCGCCACTTCATCTACAACCTCTTCTACGGGTTCTTCTGCAAGTTCAACAACAGGCTCAACCTCTTCGATGATTTCCTCTGCAACCTCTTCTGCATCTTCAAATACAACTTCTTCTTTTACTTCACCGAATACATCACCGCTTGCAGGCATGGTATATTCTTCAAATACAAAATCATCATCGTCATCTAAAGCAGGAAGTTCTTCGCTAACTTCTTCCGCAACTTCCTCTTCCTCAATTACTTCGTCAGCAATTTCTTCTGTTACTTCAATTTCCGGAGCACTTTCTTCTACAACTGCTTCAGCCGCTTCCTCAACTGCTTCTTCTACAGCCTCTGCAACTTCTTCCTCATCTGCTAAAGGAATCTCTTCCACACCGTCGGGTGTTACAAGTTCTACACGGCCACCTTCGGGAACATCATCTTCAAATACGATAGAGTCAATTGCCTTAAAAACATCTGCTTCCGCTTCCGGATTCGCTACATGTTCGTCCTCGTCATCATCAAAGAATGCAAACGGTTCTTCTGCAACAGGTTCTTCCGCAGGCATCACCATTCCCACGTTCTCTGCTTTTACAACAGAATCGTTTCTGTCGCCGAAAGGATCAATCACTCTCTGCACGGTACCGCCACCGCTGTTCCAAAGCGGTTTAAACGGTTCTTCTTCCTCTTCATCACCGGAAATGATATGAGAGGTTCCAACTGCTTCCACATTGGAATAAAAGCTTTCAATACGGCTTGCATATGCAGGTACATCATCGTCCTCTTCCATAATGGTATCTTCAAGGTCAGAAGCCATATCTTCTGCTTCTTCGCCCAAAACTCTCTCTACAGAACCACGGGCATTGCTGATGGTCCAGCCGGTGGTATTATTGGAAGGAGCTTCTTCCTTCTCAGCAGGTTTAGCTCCAACGGGAGACCAAAAGTCCTGACGTCTTTCTACAACAAATTCAGGTGCTTCTGCAATATCTTCTACGTCCGCCGTAATATCTTCCACATCCGATGCAACGTCTTCTACAGCTTCTTCCGCTTTGTCAACAGCTTCCGCCACATCATCTTTTATCTCTTCAAATATAAAATCATCATCTTCGCTCACATCAACAGCAGGCTCTGCTACTGCCTTAGGCTGTTCTGCCCCATCTTCCCCATGTGCAAAAAAGTTCTCTTTGCCTTCATTGCAAATAGGGCATTCGGTCAGCTCTTCAAAAGGTCTGCCCGCATGCTGTTCATTGTAGATGTAACCACACACTTTACATTCGTATTTTGCCATATGTATCCTCCCTTAATTCGGTAACCCGTTTTTATACCCAAAACATATAAAATAGCATATCATATATTTCTACTTTTTTCAATGAAAAACCACGCCCTCCTGCATAACCTTCCACTCCTTGCCTCTTTTATAACGAACGATGCCAAAACAAATAACATGTGCAAGGAAGGTCAACGTCCACGACACCGGATAAGACATATAAATTGTCTCGATACAGTGGTATTCCGGAATCTGAAAAATCGTGGCAAGCCATACCAGACGAAAAGCACAGGCACCAAGAAGAGACACAATCATAGGCACCACAGAGCAACCCATACCGCGAAGCGACCCTACCATAACATCCATCATTCCGCAGAGTGCATATACACTGCAAATATACATCAGACGCACCATGCCGGCCTCAACCACCGCAGGACTATCCGTATACAGAGACAATAACGGACGACCAAACAACACTACCAGATTACCCATAATCACACCGGTTGCAATGACCAGTCCCTGGGCTGTAAAAAGAATTTTATTCACGCGTTCAAACTTCATGGCACCTATATTCTGACTGGTAAAAGAAATCGCCGCCTGATACAGCGAATTCATTGCCACATACACAAAACCTTCCACACTGCTGGCAGAAGAATTGCCCGCAATCACCGTTTCACCAAAGAGATTTACGGAAGACTGGATAAAAACATTGGAGAGGGAAAAAAGCGTTCCCTGAAAGCCGGCCGGCAAACCAATCTGCACAATCTTCCAAAACTTATCTGCTTTGATATGCAGTTCTTTTAACTCAAGATGAATACCGCCCTCTTCTTTGATGAGACAACGAAGCACAAGGAATGCGGAAATAAACTGCGAAATCACTGTAGCAAGAGCAACGCCCGCCACATCCATTTGAAATACAATAACAAATATTAAGTTTAAACCCACGTTTATTACGCCTGCAAATGCGAGATAATATAAGGGTCTTCTGGTATCTCCCACCGCACGCAAAATAGCGCTGCCGAAGTTATATACCATTGTTGCCGGCATACCCAGGAAATAAATCCGCAGATACAAAGATGCCAGTTTCAACACCTCCGGCGGCGTATTCATTTTACCCATAATAATGGGTGCACCGATAAAACCAATCACTGCCAGAATCGCACCGCTTACCAGACTTAACATAATGGATGTATGAACGGTTTCTTTTAATTCTTTCTGCTGATTTGCCCCATAAAATCTGGCAGTCAACACATTGGAACCCACGGACAAACCGATAAAAACATTGGTCAAAAGGTTAATCAGCGAAGACGTAGCCCCTACTGCTGCCAGCGAATTATCTCCTGCATAATTTCCTACTACAATAATATCTGCCGCATTAAACAAAAGCTGTAAAATACCTGAGAACATCAAGGGCAAAGAAAACAGCAGCATCTTTTTTAAGATGGAGCCGCTGCACATATCTATTTCATATTTTTTACCACGCATAACTATCAACTCTTTTCATAAAAATCGGAATAAAAATGTACCTTGCACATTCTTAACACTTGTACTTCACACAAGAATTAAAAGTGTACTGCCTTTGCCGGCGGTACACTTTTATCCTTGTATTCCATTCGCTTACTTGCGATTTATTCACTTAATTCAGAAGTACAGTGAGGACATCTTGTAGCCTCAATGTTTACTTCACTCTTACAGAAAGGACATACCTTCGTAGTGGGTGCTGCAGGTTCTTCTTCTTTTTTCTTACGTGTCAAAGCCTTGCTCATTGAATTAATCGTCTTAATCATAATAAACACAACAACCGCCATGATTAAGAAGTTAATGATTGCAGTAAGGAAGCTTCCGTAATTTAAAGTTGCTTCGTCTTTCAACACTAATACATAACCGCTCAAATCCGTTCCGCCAATCATACCGATTAAAGGATTGATAATATCATTTACCAAGGAGTTTACAATACCGGTAAAAGCACCACCGATGATGATACCGACTGCCATATCCATTACATTTCCGCGACTGATAAATTCTTTAAATTCTTTTAAAATCTTCATACTGCTCATTCTCCTTATGTATTGTCTGTTTGTATCCTGTTGCGCTATATAGGCCGTTGCTTTTTCGCAACATTTACTATATCGTCATAAACTAAAAATTATTATACACCCGATATAAAAATGTGGCAAATATATTTTGTATCTTTTTCATTTTGACGTTCGATAAAAGCATTGCCTCTTACCTATTCTGCTCTTACTCGCCTATCAGCGTCACTTCCGTATAATCATGCCCTGTAGACGGCAAAAACTTATTTAACATATCCTCTGTCTTCACGGCAATGCTTGAAGTATTCATGCAAGGGTGGCATCCGAACCATTCCAACGCCAATAAATCTTTATCGATTAACAGGCGCACCTTATTCTCTTTATCGAAAGCCAGCCCCAAAACCGTAGCTGAACCGGGTGTCAGATTTAAGTACTGCGCAAGCTCCTCAGGACCTGCAAAAGACAACCTTGCCGAATTAATCTGCGACGACAATTCCTTGGTTTTAAAAACCTTGTCTCCGGGCATCAGAAGCAGATAAAAGTCTGTTTTCTGACGATTGCACAGGAATAAATTTTTACAAATATGTGCTCCCAGGGCATCTCCGATTGCCACGCAGTCTTCCATGGTCATAGCCGGCTCGTGGTCGGCTCTTTTATATGCAATGCCAAGGGCATCCAGCATATCATATGCCGCAATTTCTTTCTCACTTCTGCCTGTGATATCCACGGGTCTTCCTTCGTAAATGTTCATGTTCTTCGTTCCTTTTATCGTTTCTTTTATTTTTCCTTTTTCATTTTATACTTGCTTAAAATATCGTACACTTTGCATACGCCGCCAAATTCCGCATTCCTTTCACACTTCGCCCAGGTCATAAACCGTCCCTGTGCAAAGTCGCATCAACCGTCCTTCCGTCAGGTGTTTTTCAAGAAGTGCGATTGCCGGCTCTCCCGTACAATGCCCGGTAAGCAACACTTCGATTCCTGCATTCCGAATGTACTCTGTCAAAGCCTTTACTTCTTCTTCCGAATATATGCAAATCTCTTCGCCGTCCTTACGGCCTTTCATATGTAAGCCGCCCACATATGCGTAGATTTTTTGTCCGGGCAAAGCTCTCTTTACCTCTTCAACGATATTCTGCACACCTCCGTGGGAGCAACTGTTGCAAATCACAAGCCCCGCATCCGTTTCAAACACTACACTCATCTCATGTGCAAAATCATCCGGCACTATATTACTGTTTATAGCAGACCCCTTTTGTACATACAACTCGGCACGTTCTCCGATTTGTTCAAGCCCCGGTGTACTGTGAGGCACCAGCGTAATTCCTTCCGACACCTTAATCACATCCGTCACAAAAGCAAAACGTCCCTTTAATTCTTGCATTACCTCTGCAGGAATTCCTATGCCATGCAAGTTCCCGCCGGAAGTTGAATAATATCCTCCTATTACCTGCTCCATGGCATACACCGATGCACTTTCATTCTCTCGGATAAAAGCGCCAAAACCGCCGGAATGGTCGTAATGTCCGTGGGATAAAAACGCCATATCCACAGCCCCCAAATCAATACCCATCTGCCTTGCATTTTCTGCAAAGGCTTCAGTGCTTCCGGCATCTAACAAAATCTTTTTATCCTGATATTCGATATACAGGCTCAGCCCATGTTCGCACTGCAAGTCAGAATCTGTTGTGTTTTCAATTAAAACATGTATCTTCATTTTGAATTGTCCTTTTTATACAATATTCCCATCTCTACAAATCGAATATTATGCCTTACCTTGATTTGCCCTGAATACATCTGCCACCTCGCTGATGGTAATGTATGCTTTGGGGTCTATCTCATGCACGATATCGCGCATCTTAACCACCTGAAAACGGTTCAGCACAAAGTATACAATGGTTTTCTCTGCATTGGAATATCCGCCTCTCGCCTCAATTCTGGTCATACCTTTCTCAAAGGCTTCCGACAAGGCCGCGCAAACTTCATCCGGACAACTTGTTACAATCATAGCTTCCTTCGAACGGTCAATACCTTCTACAATAAAGTCCACGGTCTTTAATGCCGCCATATACGTCACAATGGAATACAACGGAAGAATCCAGCTCTCAATTACAAAACCGCAAATTATATAAAGTACCACATTATATGCCATGACAAAGGTACCTACCGTAATACCCAATTTCTTGGCAAATACCACCGCCATAACTTCAATACCATCCATTGCACCGCCAAAGCGAATCGCAAGACCGCTACCCATACCGGAAATCAAACCGCCGAACAGGGCACAAAGCAATAAATCCTCACCTGCCAGTGGCGAAGCCATACTCACGTCAATCGGTAACACGTCACGAATCAGCCATGCGGTAATGGAATAAATTGCCACCGCATAAATCGCATATATGGTAAAAGGTGCTCCCTGCTTTTTCATACCGTATAAAAACAGAGGCACATTCAAAAGAATCAAAAACACGGACAATGATAACCAAGCCGGCGTAATCTGCTCGAGAAGCATAGATGTTCCGGAGATACCGCTGTCGTATAATTTTACCGGTGCCAAAAATACCGTAACACCAAACGCATTGATAATACCCGCCACCGTCAGCATCAGGAAATTACTGATGTGTAACTGCTCTTTCAAGGTTTTACGACGACGTTGTTTTGCAGTTGGTACGGCATTTACTTTATTGTCCGTCGCCGCTTTGTCTGTCATCTGTGCACTTTCCTCTTCGACAGTTAGGTTCTCTGTATTTGTGTCTTCACTACTCTTCATCTCTTTTATTTCTTCTGTGTTCATCTCATCTAACAGTTCTTTATTCTCCAAAAATCTCACTTCCTTTTTCTCTTTTTTTACTTTTTATCTTAACACAGATTTCCTCGTAAAAGAATGAAAATTTTATGGATTTCTTTTATGGATAAATATGCTATACTGTTTCTTAACCGAAGCAAAGCGTATTGTAGGAAACAATGCGTTTTTGCCGCTTAAAATAATGCAGAAAACATGCAAAGGAATAAACCATGAGAAACATGACCGACTTAGAACTCTATTACAATAAATTCAACGAAGAAAAAAGACTGGATTCCCGCCACGGACAGGTAGAATTCATTACCTCTATGAAGTATATTCACAAATACCTCCCCTCAGACCGTGCCGCTTCCGAAATCAAAATCCTTGATATTGGTGCAGGCACCGGACGTTACAGCATCGCCTTGGCAGAAGAAGGATATGATGTTACCGCGGTGGAACTTGTCAAATACAACTTAGGCATTTTAAAACAGAAGCGTGATTCCTTAGGCGATACCTTAAAAGGCAGTCTTACCGCCATACAAGGTAACGCCATGAAATTAAAAAAATTAGAGGATAACACTTTTGATGTTACCCTCGTCTTTGGACCCATGTATCACTTATTTGGTAAGGAAGATAAAAGCAAAGCCTTATCGGAAGCCATGCGTGTTACCAAGCCTGACGGCATTATTTTGGTTGCCTACTGTATGAACGAATACAGTGTACTTACTTTTGCTTTTAAGGAACGCAATATTATACAATGTGTGGAAGAAGGCCGCTTAAGCGACGATTATAAAACCCTTTCACAACCGGAGCACTTGTATGATTACATGCGCATTGAGGACATTAATGAATTGAATGCTTCCCTGGGGTTGAAACGCCTTCAAATCATCTCGCCCGACGGCCCTGCCAATTATATCAGACCTTTCCTGAATCAGTTAAACGAAGAGGAATTCAAATACTTCATTGAATATCAGCTCGCCACCTGTGAACGTGCCGATTTAATCGGAGCAGGGGCACATACGGTGGATATACTGCGGAATACAAAGTGATAATGTAAAATTTCGAGGTTTTTGCGCAGTAAATGTTATTATCAGAAGAAACCTCGAAATTTTACACCTGCACATACCGCATGGCAACCTCAGCAAGTGCTGCCGCTCCGTATGCGAATGCCTTAGGGTCCAACCGCATCTTAGGATGATGCAGAGGATGCTCATATCCTTCCATTGCATCCCCTGCTGCCAGTGCCACCATAATGGAAGGTACTTCATGGGATACATAGGCAAAGTCCTCAGAACCGCCACCGCTTCTTCCGGGCATATCCTGACTACGGATTACCATATCTTCTCCCAGAATTTCTTTTAGCCAAATTGTGGTTTTTTCAGATAATTCTTTATCATTAATCAATGTCGGTGTACCGCTTGTATAAGTCACCACAGCCTCTGCCCGAAAAGCCCTTGCTACATTTTCAGCGATTTCAACCAACCTCTTCTTCATATGGTTACGCACTTCTTCATCAAAGGCTCGCATACTGCCTTTTAAGATGACGGTATCCGGAATGGCATTGGGCACATTGGCTCCTTCCAATGCTCCGATGGTTAATGCCGCTTCATCAAAGACACTTAGTTCCCGTGCCTGAATTTCCTGCAAGGCAACCAATACATGTGCCGCTACCGTCAATGCATCAATTCCCACATGCGGCGTGGAACCGTGGCACCCTTTTCCTTTTATGGTAATTTTAAAAAAGTCTGCTGCCGGTGCACTGACACCCGGCGCCGAAACAATGACAGTGCCGCTTTTTATCGGAACGCCTGTCATGACATGCACCATCATGGCGCCTTCCACCTTGGGCATATTGCAATGTCTGCTTTGGCATGCTGTATTTCCACTTGCATCATTTTTATTTCCCGATGCTTCTAACACTCCATGGACAATCATATCTTTGGCCCCCTCCAAAATTTCCTCCGCCGGCTGAAACATAAACTTTACAATACCACCAAGCTCCTGCTCATGATATTTTATAATTTTGGCCGCGCCAAGAAGCATGGCAGTATGGGCATCATGACCGCAAGCATGCATATTACCGTTAGTACTCCGATACGGCACGTCCGCCTCTTCTTGTATGCGTAAGGCATCCATGTCCGCACGAAGCAGAAAACATTTTCCGGTCTCAGGATTGCCGGCAGTAACTACAATCCCTGCCTTACCGCAGTCCATCGGCTCATACCCTATTTCCAGTAATCGTTTTTTGACATAGGCTCTTGTTTGTGTTAAGTCAAATCCGGTCTCTGCATGTGCATGCAGATGCTCATAATCCGCCTTTATTTGTGATTGTAATTCCAGTGCTTCTTTTAACATAAATACCCTCATTAAAATTATTTGTTTTTCTTTTAGAATATGTTATTTTAATATTCTTATACTTTGAACCTTTATCGAACACAAAAAGCATGGATATGTAAAACAAACTGTGATATAATATTTTGTTAGAAATTAGTACTCGGAAAGAGAGAATGTTATAATGAAAAACAGATTTATCATTATCTTGATCACATTGCTTCTCATAGCAGTGGGTACATATTTTGGCTTAATACAGATAAAAGAAGAAAATCCTGTTGCTTTTCATATTGAAATCACTTCCGATGGTCATACAGAGAATATAGATTACTGGGAAGGACCGGATGGATGTATCTATGTGTTTTTACCGGGATATGTTGCTTTCGAGGATGCAAAATTTAACGTATCGGCAGAAGAAGCTTTTATTAACGGACAAGAATTAAAAGACGGCATGAGCTGTTCTTCTTTCGAAAAAGACTGTTTTTATGATTTCTATTACAAAAGTTGGTTCAAGTCTTATACCTCACAGATAAAATTTATGCAATCTGCTAACATTGCCACTATGTATATCGACACAGATTCCGGTGATTTAGAGCATATTCATGAAAGTAAATGGAATGAAGAGCCTGGCATCATGGTATTATATTCGGCAGATGGAACATTGGATTACCACGGAAGAATTGCTTCCATGAACGGCAGAGGTAATGCTACCTGGAGTTACGAAAAAAAACCTTATTCCCTGAAATTAGACGCTCCCGCGAATTTGTTACATATGGGAGAGGCAGAAAAATGGATTTTGTTAGCAAATGCAAGAGATGAGTCCAATCTGAATAATAAAATTGTTTATGATTTTGCAGATAAAATAGGACTTTCTTTCTCGCCGGATTCAGAGTGGGTCGACTTATATATTAATAACCAATATGTAGGATTATACTTATTGTGTGAGCGTAATGAAATTGGAGAGTCACGAGTGAATTTAACGACACAAGAAGGCATTGATAATTACATTGTATCGCAGGAAATTATTGGAAGATTACAAGCTGCCGGATATCCATATGTCACTACTGCTGCCGAAATCGGATTGAGAATTCATGAACCCGGCAATGTTACAGGGCTACAGATGAACGAAATAGCACTTCAATTTCAGGCGGCCGAACGAGCAATAATGGCAATTGACGGAGTGGATAATCAGACAGGTCTGCATTATACTGAAATTATAGATATTGATTCTTGGGCAAGAAAATACATTGTGGAAGAGATTTTTATGAGTATTGATGCAGGTTTCGGAAGCCAATATTTTTATGGCAGTATAGGTGGAGCAGATAATAAAATATACGCCGGACCAGTATGGGATTATGACCATGCATTGGCCGAGCAAATATATGTAGCCCCTAATGCTATGATTGCGAATCGGGAATACGTTAATCGCTATGCATATACCCCTTGGTACCATTCTCTTTATCAACAAGAAGATTTTTATCAGAAGGTTGTATTTCTTTACGAGACGGAATTCCGGGAAACATTGAAAACTTTGCAAGAGGTGGATATGGCAGCATATTTAGAGCAAATCACAGCATCTGCAATGATGAATCAAACCAGATGGGCCATTTTGGCAGAAAATGATTTTGAGCAGAGTGTGCAGAATATTTATACTTTTCTAGAGCAAAGAATGGATTTTTTGGATAAAGTTTGGTTGCATGATATGCAATATCACACAGTAAGCGTAGAAACACGAGAGGGGCTTTTTTATACCTATTATACTGTTCCTTTAAGCGAGAAAATACCATCTATGCCTACGCTTCCGGAACAGGAAGGCTTTCGATTCGTCGGTTGGTATAATGCAGACACTGATATACTTTTTGATCCGACACAGGCGATTGATCAAGATATGCATATTTACGCTAAGTGGGAACCAATAGAATAGATTTATTATTAAAATTATGGAGTACGTTTAATGGAAATAAAGACCGATAATCAACCCATGTTCCGACATGAAATTAAATATCTTATCAGTACCGCTCAGATGAAGATGTTACAGAATCAAATTAATCGCATGCTTCCTTTGGATAAGCATGCCGCGGCAAATGGCGTATATAATATTCGCAGTCTGTATTTTGATGACTACGATAACCGATGTTACTACGAGAATGAGAATGGCACGGAGCCCAGAGAGAAGTTTCGAATACGAATTTATAATCATTCCGCGAATCGGATTACATTGGAATGTAAACGCAAAGAACACGGAAAAATTCATAAAAGCAGTTGTCCACTAACCACTGAGCAAACCAAAACATTAATGAAAGGGCAATATTTACGAGATATTGCTAATCAGCCGGAGGTATTAAAGCAGCTTACCTATCGAATGATGACTACGCGGATGAAACCGGTAGTAATTGTAGAATATGACAGAATACCGTATACTTATAAAACAGGTAATGTAAGAATTACCTTAGATCACAATATGACGGCATCAACAGCAATTGATCATTTCTTGGAAACAGAGATACCCAAACGCCCTATTATGAGTTTGGGACAACAGTTGTTAGAAGTAAAATATGATGAATTACTTCCTGATTACATTTATAATAATCTGCAACTGAAAAATTTACAGCAAACAACTTTTTCAAAATTCTATTTATGTAGAAAATTAACTATGATAAAAGGAGAACGACATGAGTATTAGAGATATTATTAAAACATCATTTTTGGAAGGCTATACCGATGTAAATATTGGAACTAAAGCAGTTCTTGTAACCTTTTTTATTGTATGTATATTAGCTTTATACATATTTTTTATCTATCGCGTTGCCACCCGCAAAACCTTTTATTCAAAAAGTTTTAACATTGCCTTAGCAGGTGTTGCAGTAATTACAGCAGCCATAGTATTAACCATGCAGTCCAGTGTAATTGTGTCCCTTGGTATGGTCGGTGCATTATCTATCGTTCGATTTAGAACAGCTATAAAAGATGCCTTGGATTTAATGTTCCTCTTCTGGTCCATCAGTGTTGGAATTATCTGTGGTGCCGGTTTTGCAGAAACTGCACTAATTCTCTCTGTGATTGTTACAGTTGGTATTCTGGTCCTTCAGCTATTACCGGTTGCAAAAGCTCCCATGGTTCTAATTGTAAATGCAGATGCATTGGATGTTGAAAAAACTATCATGGATGAGATAAAAAAAGTAACCAAATATGCAAAAGTAAAGTCACGCAATATGACCAAGGATGCCTTGGATTTAGTTATTGAACTAAGAACCAAAGAAAACGCAGAACTACTTCAACAAGTTATCAAAATTGATGGCGTAACTTCCGCATCACTTTTATCCCACGACGGCGAAGTGACTTTTTAATATGATAAATCACTAAAAATATTGACGCAGGATTCCAATGTCGTTTAAGCAGTTGGAATCCTGTAAATGAAAATACAACAAATGCATTTATGTTTTTAGTAATAATGATAGTGATATAAAAACGAAATATACTTGATAAAGAATGTAAACTTGCAGTTTCATGCTGCGGTGATTATATAAAAAAGATACCCAACATTTTTACAGCAAAAATGTTGGGTATCTTTTTTGAACAGCTTAACTTAATGACATTGGATTCTTCCATCACTCTTTTCTCAAATAAATTTTACTCTTCTTTTATGTAATACAAATCAATCAACATTTGTTTTATTGCCTCATGGTCCGGATAAAATTCCTCGTATTTTTCACCCATAACCGTTTCGCCCGGTGTTGTATGAATCTGCTCCATGTTAAAAGTATATCCCGGCAGCTGTTCTGCCAAATACATAATTTCATCAGCTGAAATATCAGTTACGATATAGTCCTTAATGCTGTTATATAATTGTATCGGTGTCGTAATGTCCTCTTTTGTCTGGGCTATGGCTTTATCTACAAAGGCCTGCATATATTCTTTCTGACGAATCGTTCTTAATCTTGCACTTTCAAACAGGGTAGTATCACGATACCTCAAATAAAGAATCGCTTCCTCACTGTGCAAAAGAACTTTGTCTCCCACCGTCCAGCCGGTATCACCGATTACATCCTCAGTAACCGTCACCTCCACGCCGCCAACCGCATCATTTAATTGTGGCAACGCACTGTAACCCACAGCAAGATATCCGTTCACCGGAATATTATAAAATGCTTCGCATACTGTTTGCTTTGTTAATTCACAACTACTTTCCCGACCGTCGCCAAAACCGTACTGAAGGGCGATTTGTGCCGTTACATATTTATCAGCACCATCCTCTCCCAGACCGGGCAATAAGATATCTGTCATATAATTTCGGTCAATCGCTATAACACTTATGCTTTCCGTTGTAGGGTTCATAATTACAAAGAAAAGCGCATCACTTTGTCCGCCGGCAGCAACCTCATCCGTTGCCTCCAGTTCACCTTCTTTATCAATTCCCATCACAAGGAACGTCAAAATATCTTCGTTATACTTATAGACTTCATCATGATATATAATATCACCATTTCTCCAAAGAACATTTCCCAGTTCGTCTACAGACAATTCCGTGATATCAACTGCTTCAACCGCTTCCCTGTCATTCCCCGCAGAATATAAGTTCCACTTTCCAATCCTGCTTATAACAAAGATACTAACTATAAAAAGTACAATAATACCGCCAATTATACTTAATGAAATTATATTTTTTCTTTTATAGTTTTGTTTATTTTCTTTTTTCACTACAAAATGCATCCCGTACAAATAAATTATATCAGTGTCACATACAAATATTTTTTATTTATTATGCAAAATACTTCTTAGAAAAGAATACTGCACCGCCCAAGCAAGAAATAGCAAGAACTGCTACCCATGCGAGGTTTGCATCTGCAGTTTTGGGAGCAGTTGCGTTAACCACAACAGCTACCGGTGAATATGAACTCATAGTAAATGTTACAGAGCCGTTATTTACAGCAGTAGGAGTAATTACTTCAATATCTGTAGCAGATTTCAAGTGGAGAATCACTACAGACTGACCAGCAACCAATCCGGGTACATTTAAGGTAAAGCTTTCTGTACCTGTTCCGTCGGGTACCTGAATATCTACCATTGTAAGAATGTTTGCATTCGCTCCAACAACAGCGTTTGCCTTGTCTACCATACATACTGCTGCCTGAGGTCCTACATTAGAAAGAGTAGCTCCGGCTACATCAGTTGTTAATGTTGTTGCTGCTAAATCAGCATACAAAGATGCTTCTGAAATTGCTTCTCCGGAACCGGTTGTAACAACAGTTTCGGTTGAAGGTACGTATTTGGGTGCTTCGGGTTCGGGTTCGGGCTCCGGTTCAACTTCAGCGCCATCTCCGCCAACAAGATCGCCTGCTTCGGGGCTGGGTGCTGCCATAACAGTCATACTCATTCCCAAAGTCAATACCAAAACAAGTACCATAGCTAAAATTCTTTTTTTCATAATGATTGTCTTTCCTTTCTCTTATATTTGTATGTGACACTTTTATATCAAACGATTATTTCGTTTAATACCTTATTCTGCGGCTCTTCCGTCTGCAACAAGCACTGCCGCCACCAGATATCTTTTATCCGGCTTATTTCCGATACAGGTAGTCAATGTTAACAAACAATCATCAGGAGTTACCTGCACATCGTAATTATAATGATTATTGCCACCCTCTGTTGCATATATATTGTCAATATATACCTGTCTTACTTCCGGCGAAGACAAATCAAATCCCATCAGCAAATGTATGTCACTGAATTCATATGCCGCAAAGGTCTGATAAACCAAAACCCCCGCTTCCGTATACACATAAATATATGGGTGCTCAGCAAAAAAACTTTCCTCGCCAAACAGATGTAAATCACGAAACATAGTTCCGTTTTTCATATTGTGACCATATACAACAGTATTAAAATCATCGAAATTATCACTATTTATGTATTGGGTATAAATGCAACCGGGATATCCTTCACTTCCATCCAAATTATGATCCAGATAGTAATCCAGTTCTGTGGGATGCTGTACAATCGGATAATCAATATTGGTATCCGGTATATAAATCCAGGAATAGATGTGTTCATTCTCTTGCGCCAATGCCGTAAAATCCAACTGCTTGTCCGGAATATTATAAACACTCATATCAACTACTTCTTCCGGTTCTTCAGTAGCTTCCTCTACCGGCCTTTCAGAAATCACTTCCGACTCCTCCACTTGCTCCTCAACAGATGCCAGTTCTTGCAACTCTTCATAATATGCCTGCTGATTCTGCAATCGAACATGTTCACGTACCAGATATGTAATACAAACCGCTGCGCCTATTAATAATACAAATGCTATCATCAAATAGATTGTTCTTTTACGCAAACGTCTCTTTGTTTTCTTTTTACTCACTCTATTATGCACCTCATTTTTTACATAACATTCATAATTTTACATTATACCACTCTACATTTAGGTATTCAATCTTCTTTTAAACCCATATCTTGAAATATCTCGTAAGCACCTCTTTTTTTATATCCATATTTTTGTTATAATAAACATATACTTACATATTTTTCTTAATCTTGGTAACACTAAAGAAAACCTGTCAAAATACGCCCATGGCGATTTAGGATAAAAGGAGGTACTTATATGGCACTTTTGAAACTTACAAGAGACAATTTTGAAAACGAAGTATTAAACAGCGAACTTCCTGTATTAATTGATTTTTATGCCGAATGGTGCGGTCCCTGCCGTATGCTGGGTCCCGTCATCGATGAAATCGCTGAAGAAGCAACCGATTTCAAAGTCGGCAAAGTAAACATTGATGAGCAGCCTGAGCTTGCTACCAAATATCAGGTAATGAGTGTTCCCACCTTGGTTGTGATAAAAGATGGAGAAGTAGCAAATCGCGTTACCGGAGTGACCAGCAAGCAAAAAATTTTGGATATGATTGGATGAAGAGTCTGGTTTGTCTGACATATAAAAACGTGCCGACCGCTTGATTGTGGTCAGCACGTTTTTATTCATATCGTACCTGATGCAGCTTATTTAATTCTCATAATACTCATATCCCTCAAACACCACAGGATACACCCATGAGCTGTCGGTGGGTTCCGGCACGCCCCATTTATTCCTTTCCGCATCAATCAAAACTTTTACTTCTTCATAGGTATATAAATCAAGCCCGGACTCCTCGTAAGCCACTCGCAAACCTGCCAGAATCGGATTCTCTTTTTCTTCCTCTTCATCAATATAATATATATAATAATATTTTCCATTAATATAGTAATATGCCAGTTCGAATCCGTATAAATCCTCGTCCTTGTCATTTCCATCGTAATATTCATTCCACACATCATCCACCAGGTCATCCGTATCATCATCTTTGACATTTAAAAAACTATCCCCACGCACTACGCTGTACCACTCATAAATCAAATGCTCATCACAATTTCCGTCCAATACAACAGCTTCACCGCCATGGATACAAGCACCGCCGGAACCGCCGTCCGTAATATAGCCATGTTCGTTTATCTGTACGTAAGAACGTGCCACCTGGTCTCTTGCATAGCAAAAATACAACTGTCCGTCTCTGTACTGTAAAATGTAATGTACTTGGAATTCTTCCTTTTCAAATTCCAGCAACAACTCTGTCCTGCCATCCAAACCGCAGTCAATATATGCTGAGCTTACATCATAGGTGTAATAATCTGCAAACGTGGCATCCGTACTTCCACCCCAGCGGTCATTTAATAAGAGATTGATGATTTCATACAGATAGTACGGATGATTCTCCATGGGTACGAAGGTCATATATCCTACATTTTCATCCGAGTAATTGTTACTAAGGTAAGCCCCGCATTCTCCGTTTAGAAATGCCTGATAGGCCTCTTCTTCCGTAGCATACGCTAACGCCTCCGGTGTGCCTCCCATGAACTTAACAAACTCTACTTCCGCCAAATAATATTGATACGTCTCTATCTCCCCGGAATCCTTCTCATAACGGCCCCAATATCTAAGCAGAATATCATATAAAAGTTCATCCCACTCATCCTTAGAAACAGATACCCCGTCAATCAGACGCTCGTCCTCTTCTGCATAAAACTTACCATAGCCGCCTTCCGCAGTATCTCTTCTGGACAAGGTTCGGCACAATTCATAGCCGTCCTCTTCCAAGAGATAGAAGCTATATTGATGGCGGTCTGCTGCCACTTCAAACTTCATCAACATTCCATTGGGCAAAAGCGACATATACTTAGTCTCTTCATTTAAAAGAACCACTTCATCATTTTGCTTTTGCAGCACATATAGATGCATAGGCTCACGGACAATTAACTCTGCCACCCCATCATAATCCACATCATAAAAGCCGTACTCGGCTTCCTCCGGATTCTCTGCCAACTCAATAATATTAAAATTTAACCAATCCTTATAAAAGGTTTTCCCCGTGTCAGTCACTTCAAAAACAGGAGGCTCTATTCCCGGTAATTCCACACCCCATTTAGTCCAAACTGCCGTTATTTCCTCTTCACTTCCTACTTCTTCTGTTACAGATTCCTCTTCTGATAACAGTTCCGTATCCGCTTCAACATTTTCTGTATCTGCCTCTACTTCCGCATCAATTTGTCCGGACATACTATCTGCCAATATCTGTGCACCATCATATACCGCCTGCCCGCTGTGGTCTGTATCATTTTGGCAGGAGATCATAAGACATACAGTGCTTAATAATATTGTAATCAGCAGGATACGTGTATTTTTCTTCCCTGTTTTTTTCTTCATATTTTCCCCTTACTTCCGCTCATCTTCACTTCTTTTCGAGCTCACAATTAACTTCTTATTTTATATAATATTCATACTCCAATGTTGCAAACTCTTCCACCGGCTGTCCGTCGCAATGTAAGGTTCCAAGTTCATCAGCCCTTGCTTCCATTGCAGCATCCACTTCTTCTGCCGTATTCAGAACCACTCCGGCTTCAGCCCAGGCTGCTTTCAGACTTTCTAAATTCTCCTTTTGTTGAGAAGTCATTTCGTCAACATTCTCCTCCGCAAGAAAAAAGTAATAATAAATATTATCTCCTATCACAAACCTCTTACGAATCAGAGGTCCAAATATATCATAGGAATTTGCATTCCCTGCCTCTACATATGCATCCACCCATGCCCCTTGTACTTCGCGTATAAGGCTCAGCATTTCATCATCACCATCTAAGTTCCATCCGGGACTGACCACCTGCCAGCTGTATACAACCTGTAATTCGCAAGAAGCATCCAGTACGCACTGTGCACCGGATTGATATCCGGCACCACTTGAACCTTCCGAAGAAATACAACCATATTGATCAATTGACCAATTGCTACGCGACCACTCATCTTCACAATAGCACATATACAATTGATTATCCCTATATTGCATCAGCACATAAGTCGAGAAATGGTCCCCGCTTATATTATCAATTCTTAATAAAAGTTCCTTATAGCCGTCCTTTCCGCAATCAATATAAGCCCATGAAACATCATGTCCTTCCCAAGAACCGCCCGTGGAATTTATAATATGGTTTACAAGATCATATAGATACATGCAACGGCTTTCCTCTTTGGACAAGGTTACCTTCGATGCGTAGTCTCCATACTTATCCGCAAAATACGCACCGCACTCTCCTTTTAAAAACGCCTGATACGCATCTTCCGGCACTGCATATGGCAACACCGTTATCTCCTTTGCATAACTCGTATAAGAAACCTCTGCAAAACAATAATACCTTAATTCATAATACTCCGAATCTTCCAGCTCTATCTTTTCCGTGTACTCCGATAACCAACGCCATCTAGCTTCGTTCCACTTGCCTAGATCTGCATTGATTCCATTGATGATAAATCCATCTCCTTCCGTTCCAAAAACACCGTCATAGGAATTTTCTGCCGGAACTTTATCCTCTCTTTCAAGCGTATACAGCAACTCATACTTTCCATCTTTTACTTCATAAAATTCATAAGAATCCTTCCCTACGCCAAACTCAAACCGCATTAGCATTCCATTGGGCAGAAGAGTCATATACTGCGTTGTATCGCACATAAGAAAAACATTGTCATTCTGTCTTTTTAACACATAGGTATACATTGGCTCTCTTACAATCAGCTCCGCCACGCCGTCATAATCCACATCATAAAAGCCGTATTGCGCTTCTTTTATATTATTTACCAGATTTGAAATATTGCCATCCAACCATGTTTTATAAAAGGTCCGTTCCGCATCCGTCACCGTAAAAACAGGCGGGTCCTTCCTTAAATCAACAATTTCATCCGTAAATTCTTCACTTTCTTCTGTTGTCTCTTCTTCAGATTCTTTAGCAATCGCTTCGCTACCGTTTTCTTCGGTAGTCACTCCCTCTGCAGGCTCTTCTACAACCTCCGCTTGAGAAGTCTCATCAACTAATTCCTTGTCAGCAGCAACCGTCATAATGTTGTCTGTCAGGGACTCTAATGATATAACCGTATTCTCTATTTCGGTTTCTTTTTCACAGGCGGAACATGCAAATGCAACGCATAATAGTATTGTTATTATGAAACCATATTTTTTAATTTTTTTATTTTTCATATAATTTCTCTTCCGTTTTATCAATATTATCTTGATTATATCTATATATTATCTGTTTATACAGTTATATTCAAAGTCAAAGAAGCACTGTTCAAGAAATTCTCAAACAGTGCTTCCGTTTCATTACTTCATAACAATCAATTACTCCATATGACCGTATCGAAATTTATTCCTGAGTTTTATTGTCTTTTACAACCAAATTGATGTCTTCAAGACCTGTTACATTAACATTTCTGTTAACCTTAGCATCGTAAGATTCAGCATTGATGATGTTAGCCAAATCAATGCCGGTAGCTTCCTTCATGCTTTCAAAAACCTTCGCCATAACAACGGGTACGTTTCCTGCAACCTGGTCAACACCATTGCTGCCGCCTTCGCCACCGCCGATAATGGTAATCTTGTCAATCTGTCCAAGAGGCTGAGCAACTTTTTCTGCAATTTCAGGCAATACCTTAATCATCATTTCAGCCACAGCAGCCTTGTTGTACTTCGCATACGCTTCTGCTTTCTTTTCCATTGCTTCCGCTTCCGCAAGACCCTTTGCTGCAATTGCCGCTGCTTCCGCTTCACCGACAGCACGGATACCTTCCGCTTCCTGTTCTCTTGCGAAACGATCTGCCTCAGCCTGTGCCTTACGTGCTTCTGCTGCACGCTGTGCTTCGAACTGCTTTGCTTCCGCTTCTTTCTGGCGCTGATACAACTGTGCATCTGCTTTCTGCTGAGCCGCATACTTATCAGCTTCCGCCTGCTTCTTAACTTCTGCTTCGAGAGCCTGTTCCTTAACAGCAACTTCCTTCTGCTTTAATTCAATCTCACGTTCCTGACGTGCGATATCCGCATTAGCAGTTGAAATTTCGATAGATTTACGCTGCTCTTCCTTCTGAATATCGTAAGCTGCATCCGCCATAGCCTTCTTGGTATCCGCATCCATCTGGAGTTCGGATTTCTTAATGGCAAGTTCAGTCTGTTTCTTAGCGATTTCAGTTTCAGCCGCAACCTTAGCATCATTTGATTCTTTGTCTGCTGAAGCCTGTGCAACCTTAATATCTCTTTCACTTTCTGCACGGGCAATCGCTGCTGCCTTTTTAATCTTAACGATATTATCAATACCGAGGTTTTCAATTACTTCATTACCGTCCACAAAGTTCTGAACGTTGAAGCTGATGATATCAAGACCCATAGCCGCAAGGTCGGGTTCTGCATTTTCTTTTACAAGGTTTGCAAACTTCTGACGGTCGGAAACCATTTCTTCCAACTTCATCTTACCTACGATTTCACGTACGTTACCTTCCAAAACTTCTCTGGCAACGTTTGCTATGTACTCAGTAGGCTTATTTAAGAAGTTCTCTGCTGCGAGCTGAAGTTTATCCGGCTCACTGCTGATTTTAACGTTAACAGTAGCATCAACATTGATGTTAATGTAGTCTGCAGTAGGAACTGCATTGCTGGTTTTTACGTCGATGGGAATCAAACGTAAATTCAACTTATCCAGTCGTTCGAAGAAAGGAATGCGTATGGTAGCTTTACCGATAGCATAACGGGGTTTCTTCTTAATACCGGAAATAATGTAGGCCATATCGGGCGGAGCCTTTACATAGCCTAAAAGAAATAATGCGACAAGTAATACCACGGCAACTATAATTGCCACAGGTAACCATAATAAATCGGGCATGGTTTATTCCTCCTTTAGTAAAATGTATTTATTATTATATATGACATTGTATGAATTGTCATTATATACTTTGGTAAATTTCATAAAAAAGAACTGCTCCCGCAAGAGCAGTTCCTTTCGCTTTATCTTATTCTACCTTAGCATCTGCTGCGTTCTTCTGAACACTTGCGATACCCTTTAAGCATGCTGCCTTGGTTGTGTAGCCTTCGCCGGTTGCAATAATCTGTCCGTTTGTAGCTTTTAAGCGGAAACGTGTTTCGCCCTTCTTATCTGTGTAAACTTCAAACTTGGGATTCTTAACAGTTGCATAACCTTCTTCGGTCTGATCTTCAATTGCTGCAACGGGAGCGTTCTTCTGAACACTTGCGATACCCTTTAGGCATGCTGCCTTAGAAGAATATACTTCTGAAGTAGCGATTACTTCACCATTGCCTGCCTTTAAATCAAACTTAATACCTGTGTTGGTTTCTTTGACTACGAATTTACCCATAATGATAACCCTCCTGTTTTTATAAAGTAGTCTTAATTTACTTTTTTATCGATAACAAACATTGCAACAACGCGTTTATACTGACCGGTCGAAATAAATGTTTGAATATCTTTGTACTTATATGCGGTATCACGATTGCCGAATTCATTGTAAACACAAATTCCTTCGTCCGTGCGCTCCACAGCCACATAATGTGCACCGCATCCCTTCGGGTTTACCCACCAATATAAAACGATGGCAACCCGGTCGTCGCCCCAATTGGAGTCCCAATCATTTTTACCGGAGTAAAACCTCCACTGCAGATTATTTGCATCAAGGTATCTTTTTACAGCAGAAGGATTTACCCCCATCCTTGCATTCAAAATCAAACCTTTGTGCTCATAAAAGTCTACAATTTCTTCCATCTTCGGCTCAAGCCCTATCATACTCATTGCATTAAATGTAGCAATGGCACCGCATCCGCTGTGTGAAAAGGCACAACTGCCGATACGCATATCCTTAAGTTCGCCCATACTTTGACCGTTAAGGGGAAATTTAAGATTCTTGCTCTTGTTGATTTCACGGTTTTTTACCGCTTTCTTCTTCAAGGATGCATACGGAAAACGCAATCTGTGAATTACAGCAAAAAAGCCGTATCCCATAATATGTACCAGTCCTTTTAAAAAGAAATTGGGCTTGTTCCCTTTTGTATTTTTTTGTTTTTTGGGGTTGGATTCTATTTTACTCATCAATTATATTTTATTACATTTATGGGAATATGCAAGTACTATTTCCAAAATAATATTATAAAAATAGTTCATAATTCTCTTAATATTTACCCCGAACCATCCGATAAATTTTGTAGTGATTTTTCTGTAAAATAAAACAAGGAGGTTCATTTCATGAAAAAACTTATTGCCGAATTTATCGGTACAGCGGTTCTTGTTACCTTAGGTTGCGGTACTGCAATGTTGGTTGGTTGTGATGCGGCTGCAGGATGCGGCTATATCTTAACAGCACTTGCATTTGGTCTGGTAATCGTTGGTATGGCTTACTGTGTAGGAAATATCTCTGGTTGCCACATTAACCCTGCAGTTTCCTTAGGTGTTTTAATGAGCAAAGGCATGAGCGTAAAAGAATTTTTCGGCTATGTATGTGCACAGTGCTTAGGCGCATTGGCAGGTGCCGGAATCCTTGCAGCTATCTTTGGTCTCGGCGGTGTAACCGACATGACAGGTGGTTTTGGTTCCAACGGTCTTGCAGGCGTAAACGGAAGCATCGTTGCAGGTTTGTTAGTAGAAGTTGTTTTAACTTTTATCTTCGTAATGACCATTTTAGGTGTTACCAGCAAAAAAGCCGGACATGGTTCTTTCGGTGGCTTAATCATCGGTTTGACACTGGTTTTGGTACATATTCTTGGTATCGGTTTAACAGGTACATCTGTTAACCCTGCAAGAAGCCTTGGCCCCGCTATCGTAGCAGCAATCGCAGGAAATACAGCTCCCATCGCTTGCGTATGGGTATTTATCGTAGGACCTTTCATTGGTGCAGCACTTGCAGCTTTGGTTTATAATTTCTTAGAAAAAGAAAAATAAATAATATACTGCAAAAATATAAAAGCGGATGAGTTTAATTCTCATCCGCTTATTTTTATTATTTCTTAAATTCCAACTTCTTCTTTAATCCACTCAACTGCATCATCTACTGTTGCAAAATGCCCCTCGGGAATGCCAGTCTCAGAACGTTCCGTATTCTTCTTCGCCTGAATCTTTAACATAATAGAAGTTCCCTCTGCAAAACCAAACGCCTTACATCCTGCCTCTACAAACTTCTTAGTCATTTCAACTAAAATGCCGCCTTCTTCCGGTGATACCGGCGCCATTTCTGAGCAGTCTGCTACATATGCCCATCCTCTGTACTTCCAAGCCTTTGCTTCTTCCAAAACAGTCTCGGTAAGCCACTTTAATTCATCTGCATTAGTCTTTCCTTTGCCTGCAGATACAATAATTCTTCTTCCGTTAACCACTTCTACTGACTGTGCCCCATTTTGTTTCGCCATACCCTGTTTCTCCTTTGATTGTATATTTATGTGTCGGTCATTATTTTCTTGCAATTCCCTATCTTTTGCATTAATTGACTGACAATTCATAGTTTTATTTTATGCCTAAAGTAATGGTATGTCAATGCTAATATAAGACATTTTCGCTTTCATATTTCGCATTAGCGATGTACTTATTTCTCGCGCTCCTCAGCAAAAGCCAGCTTTAACTTTTTATGGTTTACGAAGTTGGTAAACTCGTAATATTCGCCCTCGTAATCAAAAGCCAGAAGCTGAATAAACATATTGGCCTTTAAGATAAAATTTTCCATTTTCTTAATCTCTACGTAGACCACTCTGTCACCTATGTTATTCTTTAAATCAACCTCATAGATGTAAAGATACTCATCTTTTACAGTCAACAGGAGAACGCCAAAATTCTTCGTACGTCTCCCTTCCGGAAAACTTATTACGGACGCGCAGGTTGCGGCGCCTCGACTATCACAATAACCCAGGCCAATTAAATCTTCTATTTTTCGAAACATTGCCATAAAGAAACCTCCCTATTTCAACTTCTCACAAAATTCTGCAATCTTTGCATCGTCCTCTTCTTTGACATTCGTCTTGGGATCTACAAGAATAAGTTCTGCTGTCAAACTCTCAATGCCTAAATGCTCTTTTAACTTCTTAAGCGCCTTATCCGCACCGCCACCGCTAAAACAGGTAAATACCGCAATTTGCTTCTCTTTTACCGCAGGATTGTCATTGATAAAAGTTCTGATGGGCGGTGTAAAAGTACTTGCCCAAACCGGAGTGCCAAAGATGATTCTGTCGTATTGTGTAGCATCAAATTCGTAGGGCTTTAATGTGGGTGTCTCTGCCATGACAGCACTTTTACCGCCCCAGAAAAATTTCTTAAAACCTTTATTGGGATATGACTTCTCAGGTTCAAGGCGGAACACCTCTACCTCGCAGGATTCTTTTAAAATAGCTGTGATTTTATCTGCTACGTATTGTGTGTTTCCTTCTAATGAATAATATACGATTGCTGTTTTCATTTCTTTGTCCACTCCTTTATTTTTATAAGTGTAAAACTACTTTTATCATAATGGTTGAGGTAAGGATTGTCAAATAAATGGCAACTCGAAGATTACCCTCGAAAATGCTTCGCAAATTTCGAGGGCGCGTTGCGCCTTCAAGAATGCAATAACTCGAGCGCAAATTCGCAGCACAGCTGCTCATGCGCGGGCATGCGCCCAATAAATAAGCAAAAAAATACCCGGAAGAGTGCAAGCACTCTCCGGGTTAATTTTTGCTTATTTGCTCGGCTTATTGCCAACGCGACTATTCGATGATTGTAGCAACACGACTGTTAATATCACAACATGTATTGTTTTGAATATTTCTAGTAATGTTTTATTTTGTATAATGGTACATTTTGTGATTATTATATCTATTTCAAAAGTTTTTCAAGTCCAAAATAAGCCCATGGGCTTTTTACCTCCAATTTAAACGAAAGGACTGATAACAATGAAATTGATACACGCAAGATATAACCCGATGCACAACAGCATCGAC
>JAZNTK010000083.1:0-61263 GCA_045591685.1 Lachnospiraceae bacterium | reverse complement strand
GCATTTTGTACATTGACTTCTAAGTATATTATGCTAGAATGAAGACAGAAAAAGGTACTACCGATAGACGGTTAGTCCAAGTAAATAAGTTTGACAAAAATGCCGCTTCGTTTACCAGACAGGGCGGCTATTTTTGTGCTTTATTGCTTCCGATGGCATATCCAAGTCCAAAAGCAGTCAAGCATAAGCTGATAACTGCAATCAGACACTCAATAGTCAGCATTGGCATCCCCTCCTTTAGCAAGATTTCCGACAGATAAACTGGGGATTTCTATGTAAACAGGGAGTCACAGTCTCCCTGGTGAGAGACTAACCGCCTACCGCGAATGGTAGTACCCATATTAAAAAAGTATAATAACGGCTTTTAGAATGAGCAATGGTAAAAAGTAACAAAAAGGAGAAACCTATGATCCAACGTGATTTTGATGCAGTGATTTTTGATATGGACGGAGTTATCTTTGATTCCGAAAGACTTGTGGTGGAATGTTGGGTAGAGACTGCTGCCAAATATAACATTCCGAATATCGAGGAAGCATGCGCAGAGTGTGTAGGCATTAATGCAACCGCCACAAGAGAAAAGATGAAACTTCGTTACGGTCAGGACTTTCCTTATGATGAGTACAAGGCTGAAATGTCGGCATTGTTCCACACCCGTTACGGGGAAGGCAGACTACCGATGAAAAAGGGAATTAAAGAACTTTTAGAATTCTTAAAAGAAAATGACGTCCTCATTGCCCTTGCATCTTCTACCAGAGAAGCCGTAGTAAAACAGGAGCTTAAGGATGCCGGTTTATTAGATTATTTCGATGCGGTAATTTGCGGAGATATGGTAACAAGAAGCAAACCTGCACCGGATATCTTCTTAAAAGCGGCAGAAAGCCTTCAAATTTCGCCGGAACGTTGCTATGTCATAGAAGATTCCTACAATGGAATCAAAGCGGCTCACAGCGCCAATATGCGCCCGTTGATGGTGCCTGATATGTTACCGCCAAATAAAGAGATGGAAGAACTGTCTGAATACATTCTCCCATCCCTGATTGAAGTGAAAGAATATTTAATGGCGCACTTTTTCAACCTTTGTTAAGAAATTTTGCCTGCTGCTCTCGCTGGGAGCGGCGGGCATTATTTGTTCTATGGTGCGGTTGGGCGTATACTGGTAATTGCTTGCAATAATTTGCATATCCCAATCATTCTCTTTCCACAGTGTAAATAATGCTTCTTTTAAGGGTTCCTTCTCAAAGATGGTTTTAACCGTAGAGGTAAGACCATAAGAGTAAGGTGAGCGGATATCCAAATAAACTCGGATATCACTCTTGATATCAGTTGCTACACTTGAGGTAGCAATCAGAATATGATAGTACCCTTCTTCTGCCAGCCATTCGTTATAATCCATATCGAAAGACATGAAATCTTTTAAGCATAATTCAAATGTAACATCTTTGCTTTCGCCCGGCTGTAAAAATACCTTTTTGAATTTTTTCAATTCCTTAACCGGTTTCGGCAACATGGATGTCTCGTCTGAAATATATAACTGAACGACTTCCGCACCGGGAAGTTTGCCTGCATTAGTTATTGTCAGACCTACATTCAAATCACCGTCAAATTCTTCCTTATTCACCTTACAATTTTCAATGTTAAAAGTAGTATAGGAAAGTCCGTAACCGAAGGGATAAGCCGGAGTAACTTTCTTTTTATCATAATAACGGTAGCCTACATAAATACCTTCGCCGTAGTTTACTTCATAGCCTTCACCGGGGAAGTTTAAGAAGGTCGGTGTATCTTCATAACGCTTGGGGAATGTTAAGGGAAGCTTGCCGGAAGGCGTTCTTTTACCAATCATCAAATCGGCCAACGCGTGGGCACCTTCCATACCGGGTAAGAATACACACCAGATGGCATCCAAATCTTTTTCGTAATCGCTAAGATCAACAGGACCGCAAACATTTAATACAAGTGTCAATGTAAAATCGTTTTCTTCTTTTAATGTAATTAGTTTACGTAAAAGAATATCATCCGCATCGGAGATACGCATATGGGGTCTGTCATTGCCCTCCATGCCACTGACTGTGGCAGTCAAAATAACGTGAAAGTCCTTATAATGCTTACAAAATGCTTCAAAATCATAGTCATATCCTACATAGGTTCCACCAATGCAATCTTCGAAAGAGGTATTGCGGTTTGTTGTAATTCCGGCACTTCCGGTACCGCAGGTTAAGAAGTTTTCATTACCGGTAAGAAGGACTCTTTCTTCTGACGAAATCGGATATACGCCTTCATTCTTTAACAAGACAATACCTTCCGCCGCGCTTTCATAAGCGGCAGCAGTGGTTGCTTCATACATGGCATCTAAATCCGGAGCGCCATCACCACAGGTGTTCACAGCCCACATAGGGATTTCCTTTTCGCCAATGCTTACGGAGTTAACATTTTTATAAGGACTTTCCAGACAATATGCAATCGTTTTCAACAAACGAAGCACTGCCTTGTCCAAAACTTCCATAGACAAACGACCGTCTTTTACAGCCTCAATAATAGGTTCTGCAGGTAATGGCCCGGGCATAGCCAAATCGTTTCCTGCCTGAAGTGCTTCTATCGGATGATAAACAGCTCCCCAGTCTGATAAAACAGTTCCCTCAAAGCCCCATTTATCACGCAATTCTTCCGTTAACAATTTATAGCTTTCCGTGCAGGGAACACCGTTAATACGGTTGTAAGCACTCATAACGGTTTCTACCCGGCCTTCCTGTACGCAGGCTTTAAAACCGGGATAGTAGATTTCCTGCAGGGCACGTTCTGAAATGGTTTCGTTAATGCCGACACGGTTGGTTTCCTGATTGTTGGCGGCAAAGTGCTTTACGTTGGCAGCCACCCTGAATTTCTGCACACCTTTTACAAGTTCCGGTGCAAGGGTGGATACCAGACAAGGGTCCTCGGAATATCCTTCAAATAATCTGCCGTTTAAAGGGTCTCTATGAATGTTTACATTAGGACTTCCCAAAAGAATCTGCACCCCAAAGAGACGTGCTTCCGCGCCTAAAGCTTCTCCTACGGTTTTTACCACATCCGGGTTAAAAGTTGCCCCAAGTAAAATGCCCGGCGGAAAGCAACCCGGTGCATAATCTTTACCGGTGCGGTTGCGTAACTGCTCTTCGATCCAACTGCGTACTTCCAATTCCTCTTCTGTTAATTTCTCGGGTTCATAGTACCAGTCAATCACATGGGTCAGCACGGTAGAGCCTACCATACCGTTGGTGCTGTTGGTTTCTTTCTCTGCGCGGGAATACATATCTCCGAATAACTGCTCGAAGTTCATACCGGTACCGCCGTCTAACAATTGTAACGCAGGAATATCAAAGCGTTCCAAGCCCGCCATACCGAAGAAAGAAGCGCCGTTTACAAGAGCAGCTTTTTCTTCCAAAGTCATTTGTGCAAGAATTTCTTCGGGGGATAATTTTAATTCACTCATAATAGTCTCCGTATTTTTATTTTGTGGTTGCAATGTACAATATCATTTTAGTGCATAAAAGATAAGAAATCTATCACTATTAAGAGATATTTTATAAATATCGTGCAACTTTTAAGTGAAATAGAGCGAGTTGGTCATAAAAGAGTCAAATAAAAGTTTTTTATGGATTTTTACTTCACATATTGACAAAGTATGCGAAAAATACTATCATATAAACTAGCAAAGTAGTGCAAATATACTAATAGACGGGGTAAAGAATGAAAAAGACGAATTTAGAAGAAAAAGAATTTTTACAGCAATATGACAGTTCCATGTTTGAGAAGCCTTCTGTGGCAGTCGACGTACTTATTTTTACTATCGAAAATGATACCTTAAAAGTTGTAATGGTTGAGCGTAAAGAATTTCCGTACAAGGGATGTCTTGCCTTACCGGGTGTTTTCGTAGGCATTGATGAAAGTCTTGAGGATGCGGTGAAACGTGGAGTTAAGGTAGAGACCGGTTTGACGGATATATATTTTGAGCAGTTATATACCTGGGGCGAAGTAAAGCGTGACCCCCGTATGAGAATTATATCTGTTTCTTACATGGCATTGGTATCCATTGACCAGTTATGCGCGAAGTCTGACAATGGTAAAATCCGTGAATATCTTTATCCCGTGGAAGAAATGCTTGCTTTAGATAAGGAATTGGCATTTGACCATAAAGAGATTATTGCTTATGCAAGAAACCGTATTAAAAATAAAGTGGATTATTCGGATATTGCGTTTAATTTTATGCCGGAGAAATTTACATTGCCGGGCTTACAGAAGGTTTATGAAATTCTTTTGGATAAACCTTTATACAAGGCAAACTTCCGTAAAAAGATAAGTCCCATGGTGTTGGAAACCAATGAGTCTACCTCGGGAGATGCTCACAGACCCAGTAAATATTATGTAAAAAATAACGACTACCATATGTAATCCCAAGGAGAATGCGAAAGGAAAGAAAAATGCAGGATACAGAAAAGAAAGTTACGTTAAAAGAACTTGAAAAATATAATCCAATAACCATTCAGTGCCATGACAATCCGGACGCAGATGCGATTGCTTCCGGTTATGGTCTGTACTGTTATTTTAAAAGCAAGGGAAAAGAAGTTGAACTTGTTTACAGCGGAAGAAATATTGTCAAAAAAGCAAATTTAAAATTGATGTTGAAACTGATTAATATTCCGCTTCACTATATTGCGTCAGAAGAAGCATCTGCGCATCGTCCCGGCTTGCTGATTACGGTAGACTGCCAATACGGGGCAGGAAACGTGACAAAACTTAGTGCCGATAAGGTGGCAATTATTGACCATCATCAGGTAGAAATTGAAGATGTGGAATTGAGTCTGATTCATCCCGGCTTGGGCGCATGTTCCACATTGATTTGGAAAATGCTTGGGGATGCGGGCTATGAGGTAACGGATGAACACGGTCTTGGCACGGCACTTTATTACGGTCTGTTTACGGATACAAACCAATTTGCTGAGATTTTTAATCCTACCGACCGTGATGCAAGAGATACCTTACCGTTTAATCAGTCCATGGTTACAACTTTCCGTAACTCCAATATCTCTTTGGAAGAATTGGAAATTACGGCAGAGGCTATGCGGGACTATTACTTTGACGAAGAATATCGTTTCGGAGTGGTACGTTCCAAACCCTGTGATCCTAATATTTTAGGTTTGATTAATGACTTCCTTTTACAGGTTGATAAAATGGAAACCAGTATCGTATTTAACGAAACTCCCGATGGATATAAAATTTCCGTGCGAAGCTGTGTCAGGGAAGTAAATGCAAGTGAATTGGCAAGCTTCCTTACGGAAGATATCGGTTCCGGCGGCGGACATTACGAGAAGGCCGGCGGTTTCATCAGCAAAAAGAAGTATGAAGCAAAATACGACGATATGTTACCGGAAGAGTATTTCAAAAAGCGCATGGCAGAATACTATAATTGCTTCGAGATGATTTATGCTTCCACATATGAAGCCGACTTGTCTGAATTCAAATTATATGAAAAAGTAAAAGTGCCCATTGGCTATGTGAAAGCGGATGAGGTGGTGCCTGTGGGAACCCCCATTATCGTGCGAACCATGGAAGGTGATACAGATATGATCTGGGTAACGGAAAAGGATTATATCATGATTGGTGTGGACGGTGAGGTATACCCGATTAAGGAAGAAAAATTTATGCGTTCCTACGAAAAGGCAGACAGAGAGTATTGTTTTGAAACGGATGTTGTGGATGCACAATACATTCCTACCATTCGTAATTGTCTTTCCGGAGAAAACACACAGATTACACCCTATGCAAAATGTTGCGTTGCTACAGGACAGGCCAGGATTTATGCAAAGCCGGTAAATTGCGATGTCAAAGTATTTACGCAGTGGGGTAAATATTACAGAGGTCAGGAAGGTGATTTCCTGGCGGTAAGATGTGATGACTTGCATGATGTGTATTTGATTAATCAAAGAATTTTTGCAAAGACATATGCGGAATGCAGTGAGGATTAAAAGTTGCATCAGGGATGAAGATGCAGAAAAGGGGAAGAAATGGACAATAATGTAAAGAAATGGAAATATGATGCTTTTATCAGCTACAGACATTGCGAATTAGATAAATTTGTGGCGGAGAATCTGCACAGACAGTTAGAGTCTTTTCGATTGCCGAAAAGTATTGCAAAGAAGCGTCCCGGACAACGCAACAAAATAGAAAGAGTGTTCCGTGACAAGGAAGAACTTCCTTTAACCAGTAACTTAAATGATCCGATTATGGATGCGCTTCATAACAGTGAATGGCTGATAGTCATTTGTTCGCCCAGACTTCGTGAGTCTATGTGGTGTAAAAAAGAAATCGAAACTTTTGTGGCATTACGCGGGCGTGAAAAAGTATTAGCAGTTTTGATTGAAGGGGAACCCGGAGAATCTTTCCCGGATGAACTTTTATTTAAAACAGAAAAGGTAGTAAGACCGGATGGTATTGTAGAAGAAATTAAAATACCGGTGGAACCGCTGGCGGCCGATGTCAGGGGAAAAAGTAAAAAAGAAGTGTTAAAAGCAATGAAGACGGAAACCCTTCGTTTGTGTGCACCCATCTTCCAACTTGACTTCGATGACTTGCGTCAAAGACACAAAGAACAGCGTATGAAACGTATTCTTACCGCTTCTTTGATTGGCGGTGCGGCATGTCTTGCATTTGGTATTTACAGTACGGCAACAGCCCTTCGAATCAGCAGTCAGAATAAGCAGATTGCAGCCCAGTCGGAAGAGATTCTGGCACAATCGGAAGAAATCAGACTGCAGAATGAGGAACTTGCATTGAAGCAGGCGTTAGCGCTGGCAGAATTGTCAGAACAATATTTGGAAGCAGGTAATCGTAGTGCAGCCATTGAAGCTGCAAAGGAAGCTTTGACGGAAAGTGACGGAATTGATTTACCCTACACTCCTGAAGCACAATACATCCTGACGGAGGCGGTACGTGCTTATGATATCGGACTTGTAGACAGAGCAGAAATTCAGGTGGAATTAGCCGGACGAATCGAGGATATTAAGCAGTCTCCGGATATGGATACTTTGGCAATTCTGGATGACACCGACTCAATTACGTTGTTTGATTTATCAAAGAAAGAAATTGTAACCATTATCGGTTCCGGTCAATATGATATGTTCGGAAGCTATGGTTTTACATTCCTTGGTGATGACAGATTTGCATATATAAATACAGAGAATACCGTTTGTATTTACAGTCTGACCGAAAGGGAAATTGTAAAAGAAATTCCCATGCAACAGGCAAGCGCACTGACAGCAGACAGCAACGGTAATTATCTTGCCGTAGAGCAGTGGGATGATACAAGCATTATTTTTGATGGTAATACATATCGTGAGTTATGGCAGACGCCTGATTATGATTCTTACTTCTTCGTGGACGGACCCTATATTTCGGATGACGGTATTTTTGCCTGCAGTTATTCTGAAGAAGGTGTTGAAGGACAAGATAAATATACGTTATATTTTATTGATTTGAATACTATGGAAGAGATTTCAAGCTGTTATCTCGGAGAAAGACGAGTAAGAGATTTGGTATTCAGGGACGGTGTGGCTTATGTTGCCATGGGATGGTATTCAGAGGATTATTCTGAAACCAATGCTTATGCAACTGCTATCGACATTCAGACGGGGGAAGTGATTTGGGAAACCTCCGAAGAAGGTTATTATGTAGACGGCATTGCAGCACCCTATAACGAAGGTGCAACGGAGGTTCTTTTGACTACCTCCCAGGGATTCTGGTTTCTCGATATTAATACCGGAGAAGAGGATTTATTCCAGGTATTGGAATCAGAAGTAGTTGAAGTTAATACTTATTTGGACAATAATAATTATCTTTTATTCTGTGAAGACGGAACTATGTGGGCTGCCAGCGGCGAATCTATGATGGTATTTGATATGAGCTACAGATTCGAATGTAAGTCCATGAATAATGCATATATATTTAATTCGCAGGATGGTATTGCGGTAGCAGAGCGTAACGATAATATGATTACGGTATATACATCCGTTCAGGGTCCGAAAGTGGTATCGATTGATGAAGAAGTAGAGTATAACGGAGAAGAAAATGATATGCTTGCACGTGAGGCGCAGGAGATTGCATTATCATACGGCCTTGAAAATGCATCATATGTATTGTCTCTATACTACAGTGCCGATGAGAGATACTGTTTTATTACTTATTGGGATTACGCATTTGTGATTTATGATACGCAGGAAAGAAAAATTTTAAACAGCATGGAATATGCATATCCTACGGAGTGGTATATTGGAACCGATGAGGATGATAATACATATCTGGGCGGTTATTACGGCGTATATATAATGAATGAGGATATGCAGCCTGTCACCTGGATTTCGGATGCCAGACATGTGGATTTAGATACACGAAAAGTATACCTTTCATGGAATGGCAATTACTATGAAGCACCGCTTTATAGTGTAGAGGAATTGATTCAGATAGCAGAAAATTACGGTGAGAACTAAAAAACAACAGGTGTAAAAGAAGGAATGCAAAATGCAGGAAAAAATGATGGCAGAAAAAGAAGTTCAGACAAGTGAACAACAAACGAATGAGTTTCATTATGATGCTTTTATCAGCTACAGACATTGTGATTTAGACAAATTTGTGGCAGAGAATATTCATAAACAGTTGGAGGCATATCGTATGCCTTCTGACATAGCGAAGAAACGTCAGGGGATGAAGAACCGTATTGAGAGGGTTTTTCGTGATCAGGAAGAATTACCGTTGGTTAGTAATTTGAATGATCCGATTATGGCGGCACTTCATAACAGTGATTGGTTGATTGTGATTTGTTCACCGAGACTTCGGGAGTCTGTATGGTGTAAAAAAGAAATTGAGACTTTTATAAGTTTGCATGGCAGAGAAAAAGTGTTGGCTGTTTTGATTGAAGGTGAGCCGGCAGAGTCTTTTCCGGATGAACTCCTATTTAAAACAGAAGTGGTGACGAAACCGGACGGCAGTACGGAAGAAGTAAAGATTCCGGTAGAGCCTTTGGCAGCAGATGTACGCGGCAAGAATAAAAAAGAAGTTCTTCAGAAAATCAAAGCGGAACTGCTTCGTATTCTCGCAGCAATGTTTGGTATGAATTATGATGATTTGCGTCAGAGACATAAAGAGCAGGCGCACAAGCGAAAAATGCGTTACATGACTTTAGCAATATGTGCATCTGTCTTGGTTGCCGCTGTTTCGATAGGTATTGCCGTGCAAATGAATCATAAAAATCAGGTTATACAGGGACTTTGGGACCAGGTTGATATACAGAATGAAATTATGAAGGAAGAGCAGGCGATAAACCTTGCAGATAAGGCACTGGATTATTTGGAAGACGGCGATAAGGAAACTGCACTTCAGTATGCGACTTGGGCAAGTACCCGATATGATATTTTGACAATGCCCGAAACCCCGGAAGCACGATATGCGTTAGCGGAATGTCTGGGCGTATATAATACAGGCGAAATATTAAAAGCTGAGTATCGGTTTGAAACCATGGGTATTATCACGCATGTGGACGTTGCATTGGATAAAAAGACTATCCTGCTTTTGGATGACAGCGGTACGGTTACGTTGTTTGATACTAATACAAGAGAAGTGCTCTTGGAACTGTATGCGGATAAACATATGATTTCTGCAGACGGCGGATATGCATTTTTACAGGGAAACCGTTTGGCCTATTTGGATGAAAACTCCAGAGTCTGTGTTTACAACTATGAAACAGACAATGTAGACCGCAGATTTACGGATACCTATGCATTTGGTATTCTTACGGACGAGGAAGGCAGTGTTCTGGCAATTCAGGATATCTCGGCTGAATATGCAGTGTACGAAGGTCAATCCCTGGAATATATCGGTATGACACCGGATGTTTCAAATGATGGTGTGGATATCGGCTATATCAGTGAAAATAAAATTATGGCATACGCACATTTTTATAACGGAATCGAAGACTATCAAATACATTTTATTGATTTGGAAACCATGCAGGAAATATCTTCTGTTGTGTTGGAAGATATTGATGTAGAAGAAATTTCCATAGTCGGAGATCAAGCTTATGTGATGGCAAGTCATTACAGTACGGTTCTGGCAGAAAACAGATGCAGTGTGTACGGAATTGACATTACTGCAGGAGAGGTTGTTTGGGAAAACAGTCAGTATGGCTATACGGCTGAATTAATGTCCATACCGGGTTGTGAAGTAAAGGAAGAGTTGTTGGTACTTACAAGTCAGACCGCAAGGTTGGTTGATATGCAAACCGGCGAAACCGGCTTCCAGATTTCTTTGGATTCCACTCCTGTAGCAGCATATCGATATGCGGATGAGAACAGTTTTGAATTTTTCTGCGAAGACGGTTCGCTTATTTTGTTGACTTCCGAAATGGATTATGATTTACATCTTACAAGATATTTCGACTGCAGAACCGAGGAGAATCTGGACTATATACTTGTGGAATCCGGTGTTGTTGTATTACCGTCACTAAGCAATCAGATTACTGTGTATGAGGCTAACAGATTTGAAGGTGTAACAATTTCCGAGGTGAAAGAGGTTGAACAGCCGTTTTGCTATTATGATGAGACTGCAATTGAATTTGCTACGGAATACGGTCTTGATAAGGCTGAGTTTGTAAAAACACTTTTCTTTGATGAAAATAAGATGTTAGTTTTTGCAAGTTATTGGAATGGTGATTTTATTATTTATGACAGTATAAATAGCAATGTGGTTGCAGCACTGGAAGATTGCGATACCATGTACGGATATCTGGGAACAGATGCAGACGGAAACATTTATTTACAGGGTATGAAGGGTGGTTATATTCTTTCGTGTGATAATCGTTTTGCCATGTATATTCCGGGAATGATAGGATTGGATTTAGAGCAGAATAAGGTTTATTTGCAGGGTGGTGTAACTTTATATGAAGCACCGGTATATTCATTTGAAGAGTTGACTCAGTTATTATAAATATAAAAGGGAAAGAAGCAGGTAGTCATTGTGACCGCCTGCTTCTTTGTTTGAAAAGTTGTAAAAGGAATAGAAAAAACAAATTTATTTCTGAACAAGGTGAAGTGCAAAACCGCCGAATTCACCCTTCATGTAGATAGCTGCTTTTTTACCTTTGGCATTGAGTTTAACAGTGTCATAATCAAAGACAACACCCTGACGTTCCAAATGATAGATGGCACGTTCAATGTATCTGGTACCGATAGCAATGTGTCCGTGGGTTCCAAGATATTTTTCTTTCATAACTTCTACGGCAGTTCCGGCAAAAACGGAAGAGTTGCCGTTCTTTACAGGGAAGCCGAACATGTTTGCAATCAGGGTTGCAATGCCAATTGCTTCTTCTTCGTTTTCTGCGTTGATACCAACGTGACGGATTTCAAAACCTAACATAGCTTTTACCGCTTCGCGGGTCATCTGCTCGATTTTATCAAATTCTTTATTGGCAATCATATCTTTGGTTACCATATAGGTACCGCCGCAGGCAAGGATTTTATCAAAGTCAAGATAATCGGTAAGATTCTTTGCGTTGATACCGCCGGTAGGCATGAATTTTACATTGCCGTAAGGCGCGGACATTGCCTTAATCATATTGAGGCCACCTGCTGCTTCTGCGGGGAAGAATTTAACTTCTGTTAAGCCTAATGAGAGTGCCATTTCAATATCGGAAGGGTTACTGCAACCGGGAAGTACAGGTACGCCTTTTGACTGGCAGTATTTTACGATTTCAGGATTTAAGCCGGGGCTTACGATAAATTTAGAGCCTGCGTTAATTGCCTTATCTACCTGTTCTGTGGTAAGGACGGTTCCGGCACCAACCAACATATCGGGGCAGGCTTCTGCCATTAAGCGGATGCTTTCTTCAGCAGCAGCGGTTCTGAAAGTGATTTCTGCACAGGGAAGACCACCTGCCATTAAAGCCTTGGCTAAAGGCACTGCATCAGCAGCATCGTCAATTGCGATTACGGGTACAATACCGATTTTACTAAGTTCTTCTACGATTTTGTTCATGGGATACCTCCGTTAAATAATTGTAATGTTTATAAAGGAAATTTAAAGTATCTTACTGCGTTGTAGTATGAAATATCTTTTACGATTTCGCCTAGAATTTCATAGTCTTCGGGGAATTCTCCGTTCTCTACCAAAGTACCGATGTAATTGCAGAGGATTCTGCGGAAATACTCGTGGCGTGTGTAGGAGAGAAAACTTCTGGAATCTGTCAGCATTCCTACAAAACCGGAGAGGTTTCCTAAGCTTGCAAGGGATGCCATCTGATCCTGCATGCCAATCTTGTGGTCATTAAACCACCATGCGGAACCCTGCTGGATTTTGGCAACTGCTTCGGAATTCTGAAAACATCCCAAAATGGTTCCGATGTATGCATTGTCAATCGGATTCAGGCTGTAAATAATGGTTTTCGGTAATTCGTCTGTAATTGCTAATGCATTCAGGAAATCAGCCAACTCCGCAGCAGAAGTTTTGTTTTGGATACAGTCATAACCTGTATCGGGTCCTAAAAGATTAAACATCTTGGTATTATTATCGCGCTTTACACCGTAGTGTAACTGTAATACCCAGTTACGTTTGGCATACTCGCGACATACAAATAAAAGAAATTCTGTTTTAAACTTAAGTTCTTCAGCACGGGAAGGAAGTTCTCCGGAAAGACGCTTGGTAAAAATTTTTTCAACCTGTTCTTCGGTGCCTGGTTGATACATCACATATTCCAGACCGTGATCGGAAACCGTGCATCCCATGGAAGCGAAGAAATCCATTCTGTTCACGAGAGCGTCTTTTAATTCTTTAAAAGATTTAATGGAGATACCACTTACTATCTCAAGCTGGCTTATATAGTCAAGATAGTTTTCTTTCTCCAAATTCATGGCTTTGTCGGGACGCCATGCGGGAAGCACTTTTACTTCGAAAGTTTTATCTTCGGCAATTTCTTTATGGTACTGTAAATCGTCTACAGGATCGTCTGTAGTGCAGAGTAAGGTTACATTGGAACGGCGGATGATATTTCTTGCACTCATATCATCTTTGGCAAGAGCCGCATTGCAAACTTCCCATGCTTCTTTCGCAGTATTTTTATTTAAAGGTTTGTGGAAGTCAAAGTAGCGCTGTAATTCTAAATGACTCCAGTGATAGAGAGGATTGCCGATGGCTTTGCCAAGGACCTCTGCCCACTTTAAGAATTTTTCTTTATCGCTTGCGTCACCGGTAATATATTTTTCTTCCACGCCGCAGGAACGCATAAAGCGCCATTTGTAATGGTCTCCGCCCAGCCAGACCTGAGTGATATTATCAAACTTACGGTCTTCGGCAATTTCTTTGGGATTGATGTGACAGTGATAATCAAGAATCGGTGTCACTTCCGCAAACTCGTGGTAGAGTTTTACTGCCGTAGGATTGGAAAGTAAAAAGTCCTTGTCCATAAAAGCTTTCATAGAATACCTCCGTTATATTGTAATTTAAGAATTATGATTCAGAGCCTTTTGTAGTGCCGCGTTCAATTAATTCACCATAAAAGATAGACTTCTGCGGCATGTTTTCTCCGTTTAAAATACTGATTAAGGTGTGAATCAGAGTTTTACATAACGTCTCCAATTGATTATCGATACTGGTCAATTCCGGAGTACAACATTTGGCAAGTAAGGAATTATTATATCCGATAACAGATAATTCATCCGGAATGGATAAACCGACACTATGAGCATATTTTACTGCTGCGAGGGCGAGTGCGTCATCGGAAGCAATAATACCGTTAAAGTGCTTGCCGCTGTCTGCCAGATTTTTAATAAAGGCTACCATTTCATCAATATTTTCATGACTGCCGTCATAGTAGCACTGATAATCTTTTTGTACAGGGAGTCCTGCCCTTTCCAAGCCGGCGGTAAAGCCGCTTAATTTACGCATACTGCTGAAAGTGTGTGAATTGTACAAATATATAATATCTTTGTGCCCTGACTCAATCATGGTTCTGGTGGCATTCACCATGGAACGGTGGTCATCACAATAGCAGGAATATACATTCTCGTAATCATAATCTGCATTCATCATCATAACCGGTAATTGGGCTGCGGCCTGTCGAATATATTCATTGTCTTCTTCTTTATCATGTAAAAAGTTCGAGCCGCAAAGAATAACACCGTCAACACGTTTGGATAAAAGCAGTTCCATACAGTTTTTCTTGCGTTCCGGTTCGTAACCGGTACAGCATAGGATTGTATCGTACGCATTGTTACGCAAGTGTTGTTCCAAATAGTATACCGCTTTTGCTAAATATAAATCCGAAGAATCTGCACACAGAATACCTATTGTTTTCATGGTATCCAGCCCAAGACCTCTGGCGAACACGTTAGGCGTGTAACCGTTTGCTTCCATTACCTCCAACACCTTGCGGCGGGTTTTATCGCTTACGTTAGCACTATTGTTTAATACACGGGAAACGGTAGCAATGGAAACACCGGCTTTTTCGGAAATATCATAAATTGTTAATCCCATAATCCCCTCCGTGAATTCTTTAGTAGTTCTGTAATTGCAATAATGTGCATAATAACACATAAAATGTAAGTGCTTACATAAAAGAGTATACATTTCTTTTGGAAAATGTGCAATACCTAAAATAATAGAAATAGAAGAAATTTTAGATAAAAAATAAAAATAGGAAAATATAGGATGAAAAGTGTGCTTTTATATAAAAATAGACTTGACGAACCGATTAAAACATTGTAATATCAAAATGTAAGCACTTACATTTCTGGATACATGATAAAACTAAATGCATTCGGGAATGATAATGTTTTAAAGAAAATGTATTCACAGATTTTATTTTTAAAAAGAAGAAAGGTTGGGGTAAAAGGATGAAGGTAATTACATTTGGTGAAATTATGTTAAGATTGGAGCCGGAAGGATATAATCGTTTTCTTCAGGCTGAGAAGTATCTTGCAACATATGGCGGCGGAGAGGCTAATGTAGCGGTTTCTCTGGCAAACTTTGGTTTGGATGCTGCATTTGTTACAAAGCTTCCCAAGCATGAAATCGGTCAGGCTGCAGTCAATTCTTTAAGAAAATTTGGTGTGGATACTTCATATATTGCACGCGGTGGTAACAGAGTTGGTATTTATTTCCTTGAGAAGGGCGCAAGCCAGAGAGCATCTAAAGTTATTTATGACAGAGCCGGTTCTGCCATCTATGAAGCTACTGCAGATGATTTTGACTGGGATAAAATTTTTGACGGAGCAGACTGGTTCCATTTTACAGGAATTACTCCTGCATTGAATCAGACTGTCGCAGATCTTTGCATGGCAGCATGTAAGGCAGCAAAGGAAAGAAATATTACCGTAAGCTGTGACTTAAACTACAGAAACAAGCTTTGGAGTAAGGAAGAAGCAGGCCGTGTAATGGGTGAGCTTTGTAAGTTCGTAGATGTGTGTATTGCAAACGAAGAAGATGCTTCAGACGTATTCGGCATTCGTTCCGAAGGTACAGACGTAACCGGTGGTAAGGTAAATTATGAAGGATATAAAGAAGTTGCTGCAAAGTTACAGGAACGTTTCGGTTTCAAGGCAGTTGCAATTACTTTAAGAACTTCTATTTCTGCAAACGATAACAAGTGGGCAGCAATGCTCTATGAAAATGGTGAATATTTCTTCAGCAAGAGCTATGATGTTCACATTGTAGACCGTGTAGGTGGCGGTGATTCCTTTGGCGCAGGTTTGATTTATGCATTCTTAAATAATTACGAATCACAGAAGAAGATTGAATTTGCGGTTGCAGCAAGCTGCTTAAAGCATACTATCGAAGGTGACTTCAATATGGTAACCGTTGATGAAGTGAAGAAACTTGCAGAAGGCGACGGTTCGGGACGCGTTCAGAGATAAGAGTTTGATATGACCATGTAGAAAGGCCAACGGCAGTGATTGCTGTTGGCTTTTTCTGAATAATAAAAGCATTTGAAGTATACGGATAAGAGTGTTATAATATTTTTATATGAGCATTATGCTTGGGGGGAAAGGTATATGGGCTTAAAACATAAGAACATTGCAGTGTTGATTACCGGAGTAGATTCGGACATACAGGCACGAATGTTAAAGGGAATTGAAAAATACGGAAAAGAGAATGATTGCAACATAGCAGCATTCAGTTGGTTTACGGGTGCGTACGAAAAAGGTCCGCATAATGTGGGCGAAATTAATATTGCCAATCTTCCGGATTTGACTTTGTTTGACGGTGTTATTATTTTTGCAAATACCGGACACATAGAATGGAATCGTCATAAAATGGAAGATTTATTGCGGGAGCTCACCTGTCCTATTGTATGTGTCGGCGGAAAAATGGAAGACTATTACAGTGTGATGTCAGATAGCTATGCGGCTATGCGTACGCTAGTAGAGCATTATGTTGTTGACCATCAAATGAAGCGTCTGCACTTTGTGAAAGGTGTTGTCGGCAATCCGGACGCAGAGGCACGATATAAGGCTTATGTGGATGTTTTGACGGAGCATGGAATTCCTGTTATATCCGAGCGTATCAGCCAGGGAGATTTTTATGTAACAGGTGCTGAGCAGGCTGCGAGAGAAATTTTGAGTTCGAAGCTTCCTTTCCCGGAAGTGATCATTTGTGCAAATGATACCATGGCTCTGACTATGTGTGATTGTTTGAAGAGAAACGGTTATCGCATTCCGGAGGACGTTGCGGTGTCCGGTTATGATTATTCATTTGAAGGACAGCATTGTACACCGACGCTTACAACGGTACGGACGAATTTTGAGGAATTGGGAGCAAGTGCGTGCAGAATTCTTTTAGAGGTGCTCAAGGGTGAGAATGTGCCGATAGATATTCTTCTTCCCGATGAAGTAATATACGGAGAGAGCTGCGGTTGTGCGGAACGTAATCAAAGCACTGCAGATCTTCAGGAACAACACGATGAAGTTTTTCAGCGAAAAATGATTCATGAGATGATTGACCTTGAAAAGAGCATCATGGTAGCTGAGGATTATGAAGGTTGGCTTTCTGCGATGAAGGAATATATTGCATTGGTGGATCCGCCGGAGTTTTACTTCTGTACAAATGAGAATTTTGTTGAAAATGTGTTTGAACAGGGTTCTGTGGAGCAGGAAAACATGAGTGAGGAAGAGAAGCTTGCTTACAGTGAAACCAGTACTGTGTTGATTGCTTATCAGAACGGGGTGTTTAAAGCAAAAGAACCCTTTGAATCCAAGTATGCATTGGATGACATATTTATGGATAAAGATAAGGGAAAGTTGTATTTCTTTTCACCGTTGCATTGTTTGGAGCGAAATTACGGTTATATGGTTTTTGTGGACAGCGATTATGTAATGGGTAACCAATTATATGCATATTGGTTGCTGTCTATGGGACATTCTATAGAGAATATCCGCAGACAGAACCTGCTTCGAAATGCAATGGAGCGTTTGGATGAAATGTATATCAAAGATTCTCTTACCGGAGCATATAATCGTTTCGGCATGGAGCGTTATTTTGTGGAAGTTAAGATGAAATCAATGATGTCCAAGAGTAAAATGCAAATATCATTTATGGATTTGGACGGTTTGAAAAACATCAATGATAAATATGGTCATGAAGAAGGAGACCGTATCATTAACGCTGCCGCTGAAATACTTATGAAAAATGCAGGTAAGCATTGCGTAGTCCGCTATGGCGGTGATGAATTTATTGTTATGGGAACGGTGCAGAATGAGCGTGAGGCCGAAAATTACTGGAAGAAAGTACAGGCTGACGTTGATGATTACAATAAAAATCATAAAAAGCATGCAACATTATCTATGAGTTTTGGCTATGATATTTTTATTATTGACCATAAAACCTATCTCGAGGATTGTATCCGCGTAACGGATAAAAAGATGTATGAAGAGAAAAAACGTAAGAAAGCATTAGCCGCGCAAAAATAATTTTAGGAGTAAATTGAAATGCATAATGAAATTTTTACAATCGGAAAAGTTACTATTTACGGATATGGTTTGATGATTGCAATCGGTTTTCTTGCAGCGGTTTTAATCGGTATGTACCGTGCAAAGAAAAAGAATATGAAAATGGAAGCGATTCTGGATATTGCAATATATGGAATTGTATTTGGTTTTCTTGGTGGTAAGCTTTTATATGTGATTGTTGAATGGAAACGTTTTATGCAGGATCCCTGGAGCGTATTGGGCAGTTCCGGATTCGTTGTGTACGGCGGTATTATTGTAGGTGTATTGGCAGGATATATCTATACCAGAATCAAAAAGATATCTTTTGTAAAGTATTTTGATTTGGTTATGCCTGAGATTGCCATTGCACAGGGATTCGGACGTATCGGATGTTTCCTGGCAGGCTGCTGTTATGGTGCAAGGACAGACTCTTGGCTTGGCGTAGTGTTTCCGGAAGGAAGTCTCGCACCGTCCGGAGTGAAATTGTTGCCGACCCAGTTATTTATGTCAGCAGGAGATTTCTTGATTGCAATAGCATTGATTTTATACTCCCGTAAAAACAAAGTGGACGGCAATGTGGGAGCCGGCTATTTGATTCTATATGGTGTCGGAAGATTTTTAATTGAATTTCTCAGAAACGACAACAGAGGTGCGGTGGGAACATTATCTACCTCACAATTTATATCTATTTTTATCGTGGCAGCAGGTATCGGTCTTGTGGTATGGAATACAATACGGAGCCGTAAAAGCAGTAATGCAGTTGTAACTGAAGAGGAACAAAAAGAAGATTAGAAATATAAAAGAGTGCATCTTGGTGAAAAGAAGATTTTGGTTTGCCAAGATGCATTTTTTATTCCTCTGCATATCATGGTAGCAGAATGATGAAAATGATATTGCTGTGGAGGAAAAATGCGAACAATCAATAACTTACCACTTTCGAGTATGAGTTTAGGAAACATAAGAGAGGCAACACCTGCTATTCCGTTGCCCAATCCCGGGGAAGGCGGTCCGGTATTCCCGGGGAACAGCGTAAACGGAGAGTCAGACGCACAGATAAATGATACCGGTGCAAATAATATGAATACAGGCATGAATGGCAACATGAATATGGGAGGAAATGCCGCTACGCCTGTTATTCCATTGCCCAATCCGGGAGAAGGCGGTCCTGTATTCCCCGGAAATGATAATAATAACAATAACAATAACAGCGGTGCAACGCCTATTATTCCCTTACCCAATCCGGGAGAGGGTGGTCCTGTATTTCCCGGAAATAATACGGGGAATAACAATCGTCCGGGAGTGAACATTGTACCAAGCATTCCGGGTACTGTAATCATTACGTATCCAAGACCTAACGAAAATTGTTCTTTCTGCAATCCCGGAAGTAATCAGAATGGTAAAATTCGTTTCCTGAATGCTGCCAGCGGATATAATGCCTTCTGGGTTTATATTAATGATAAGCTTTTGGTTAATGATTTCGGCTTTGCGGATGTAACCGAATATGTGGATGTTGCCACAGGAAATCCGGTGATTACGTTAATGGGTGAAAACGGTTATGTTTATTTGCAACAGCCTGTTTCCGTACAACGCGGGATGATGGCAACTATGGCAATTGTAAATACTGCATCAGGTCTTGCCTTAAAAGTTATTAATGATACTAATTGTGACAGAACCCGCACTGCATCCTGTGTACGGGTTGGCAATTTGACTTACAGCGGTGGACCATTGAATGTGGTGATTGGAAACAGATATGTTACATTCCGGAATGTAAACGCGGGAGATGTGACTGATTTTGCTACGATTTTACCCGGTGAGTATGGATATACGGTAAGCAGAACCAATAATACCATGTATCCGATATGGGGAAGTACAACGCTTTTACAGTCAGTACTTTATATGCAGCGGGATAAAAATTATACAATATATCTGTTCCAGTATAATCCTTCCGCAGATGCCATTAAGGCTTTGATTGTAGAAGATTAAAAGGATATTGACAACAATCATAAAGCGAGTATACTAAAATGAGAATAATTCTCAAATTGGCATACTCGCTTTTCTCTTTTACGAATGAGAGTATATGCTAAAAGAAGGTTATAAAAAGGTTAGAGAATAAAAGAAAAATTGCTATGAAGAAAATAAAGTGGTTTATTGTATTGTGTGTGCTGTGCGTGGCGCTTGCTATGATGGGATGCAACACAACAGGCAATGCGGATGAAAAAATAACAATTGTATGTACGAATTTTCCTTTGTATGATTGGACAAGGAATCTCTTGGGAGACAGTGAGGCCGAGGTTATTCTGCTTTTGGATAACGGAACGGACATGCACAGCTTTCAACCATCCGCGGAGGAAATGATTCAGATAGCAGATTGCGATATGCTGGTGCATGTAGGTGGTGAGTCTGACGCATGGCTTGCGGAGGCATTGGAAAGTACGCCGAATGAAAAACGCGTGGTAGTAAACCTGATGGAAGTGTTGGAAGAAGATATTCTTGCTGAACAGTATGCTGAGGGTATGCAGACAAGTCATGTGCATGCAGACGGAAGCGTATGCGAGGAAGAACATGAACATGGTGAGGGAACCATTGACGGTGCGGATGAGCATGTGTGGTTATCTCTTCGTTTGGCTGTTAAAGCATGTGAGGCAATGAAAGAGGTTTTGTGTACTTTATTGCCGGAAGAGGCAATGGTAATACAGGAAAATGCAAAAGCCTATTGCAATGAACTGGAAGCACTGGATCAAAAATATGCCGATATGGTGGCAAACAGTAGTCCTGACAGTAAGATTATTGTTGCTGACCGATTTCCTTTTCTGTATATGATGGAGGATTATGCATTGGAATATTGTGCAGCGTTCCCGGGGTGTTCTACTGAGGCAGAAGCTGATTTCGAAACGGTGGTCTATTTGGCAGAAGAAGTAGAAGAACATCAGGCAACTCTGCTTTTGATTACAGAAAGCGGTTCGACTGATTTGGCAAATACGATTTTTGAAAATATTGAAAAAACAGGTGATACCGCAGTGTTACATTCCATTCAGGTAGTGTATCAAAGCGATATTGATGCGGGAGCGTCTTACTTAGGTTATATGGAAGAAAATCTGGAAGTGTTAAAACAGGTACTTCAATAGAGGAGAAATAGATGGCACAGTTAACATGTGAAAATGTAATACTGGGATATGAGAAGACCGCAGTGACGGGATGTATTAATTTTACCTTAAATAAGGGTGATTATTTATGTATCATCGGTGATAACGGTTCCGGAAAGTCAACCCTGATGAAAGGGATTCTTGGGTTGCGTAAGCCTATGGAAGGAACAATTACGTTTGGTGACGGTTTAAAGCAAAACGAAATCGGTTATATGCCGCAACAGACCGTTGTACAGAAGGATTTTCCGGCATCAGTTGAGGAGATTGTTATTTCGGGATGTTTAAGCAGAAGCGGTTGGAAACCGTTTTTTACAAAAAAAGATAAAGCGCTTGCAGATGAAATGCTGGCAAAAATGGAAATTCTTGATTTAAAGAAGCGCAGTTACAGGGAATTGTCCGGAGGACAACAGCAGAGGGTGCTTCTGGCAAGGGCCTTATGTGCTACGCAGAAGATGCTTCTTTTGGATGAGCCGGTAGCCGGCTTGGATCCGGAAACCACGGAAGAATTTTATGAACTTGTCAAAAAATTAAACCGCAAGGAAGGGGTTACCATTCTTATGGTTTCCCATGATATGCAGGCTGTTTCCAAATATGCGAGCCATGTATTGAATCTGGTAAAAGATCCTGTATTTTTTGGAACGAGAGATGAATACCTCGCAATACAGCAAAAGAATCAGGAGGATGAGTAAATGGAATTGTTTGAAAAGTTTACGTATTATTTATCCTATCCGCTTGTGCAGTATGCGTTGATTGTTGGTGTTTTGATTGCCTTGTGTTCATCGCTCCTTGGAGTAACGCTGGTATTAAAAAGACTTTCTTTTATCGGGGATGGTTTGTCTCATGTGGCGTTTGGTGCCATGGCATTTGCGGTGGTATTGAATTTTACAAATCAGATGCTTTTGATTCTTCCGGTTACGGTGCTGGTAGCGATTTTACTTTTGTGTACAGGAAAGAACAGCAAGATAAAAGGTGATTCTGCCATTGCCATGTTATCGGTTGGAGCACTGGCATTGGGATATCTGGTTTTAAATATTTTTCCGGAAATGGTAAAATCGGGAAATGTCGCAGGCGATGTGTGTAGCACTTTGTTCGGAAGTGCTTCGCTTCTGACGTTGTCATCCAAAGATGTATGGTTGTGTATTGTGTTATCGGTATTTGTGATTGCGGTATTTGTTTTCTTTTATCATAAATTATTTGCGATTACATTTGATGAGGATTTTGCGGCAGCCACCGGCATTAAGGTACAAGCTTATAATATTTTGCTTGCTACCGTGATTGCAGTGGTGATTGTGTTGGCGATGAAGTTGGTAGGTTCCCTTTTGATTTCTGCATTGATCATTTTTCCTACCATGTCAGCGATGCGTGTGTTTAAAAGTTTTAGAAGCGTAATTATGTGTTCTGCCTGTATTTCCGTGGTATGCGCTTTGGCAGGTATGATTATTTCGATTTTGTTTTCAACACCGGTAGGTGCTACCGTGGTAGCGGCAGATATGGTAATGTTCGGAATATTTGCACTGATTGGTGCAGTGAAAGGTTAGGTATAAAATAAATGGATTATCAAAAAGCAAATTCGGTATCAAATACATTATTGATTCTGTCTATGGTTATGTTTGGCGGTGCTTTACTGATTCATGGTTGGATTATCCAGATGATATGTCTGGTTGTGGGAGTCGGTTTGATTGTTGCGGCAATTGTAATGCGCTTAAAATATTGGCGTTGCCCGCATTGCAAAAAGATGCTGCCGTTGGGATTTCGCAGCGAACCGGACAGATGTCCGAAATGTAAGGAAATTATTATAAAAAAAGACAAGCAGTAACATTGGATAAAAGAAGTCATAAAGGCGAGAAAAGATATGAAAAGTACTTATCAGACGCAACAACGTAAAATATTGTTAAGTTTCCTTAATACCGTTAGCGACAGGCAATTGACCATTGAGGAAATTATGGAGGGTTTGGAACGCGAAGGTCAGAATTTGCCACAAAGCTCTGTATACCGTTTGATGAAAAAAATGGTAGAGGAAGGTGTGGTGCGCCGTCACGCCAAAGAAGATTCCAGACAGTATGTATATCAGATTATTGAGAGCGAAGAGTGTCATGCACATTTGCATTTGCAGTGTACGGAGTGCGGGAAACTGGTGCATTTAAGTCATGAGGCAACCAGGGAAGCCAGACAGTGGATGCAGGGAGCTACCGGCTTTGATTTGGATCAGGAGAAGACGTATTTGTACGGGACCTGTAAGGAATGCAAGAGCAGATAGAATTTAAAACAGTAAGGAAATACATTATAAAAGACTATTGTTCAGGTGTGAAATGAAACAATAGTCTTTTGCTTTTATATATTAGATTTCATGGGACCGATCTTAAAAATGGCATTTGAAGAAGTATAGCACCTCTTGAATGAATTGTTCCCAATAGGAACGTTTTTGCCATTCTTCGTAAGTGACCTGCTTACATACTTTTATGGTGTTTTCAAAATCATCATCAATATCTTTTAACACTTCTCCGTCAGGAATCCAGACACCGTTTTCGAAGTGGGTATAAAAGCTTCGGAAGTCCATGTTGATAGTACCTACAATGGCAGAAAATTCATTGGTACAATGTTTTGCATGAATAAAGCCGGGACTGTACTCGTAAATTTCCACGCCGTCTCTCAGTAAGGGTCCATAATGCTTAACGGTTAAATGATGAACTACCTTTTTATCCGGAATACCGGGAACGATAATGCGTACTTTTACGCCGGATTTTGCGGCCAGACAAAGTAAATCGCGCATGGTATCATCAAGAATAAGATAAGGCGTCATAATGTTGACATGTTTTCTGGCATTGCTGATTACCTGCATGAACATATCCATTGCCGGGTTATCCGGATTGTTGGACGGGCCGTCTGCAAAAGGTTGACAGTAGGTACCATTCGGAACGATCTGTTTCGGAACCGGGAATTCCCTGATATGAATATTACCTCCGGAAGCATTCCACATGCCGATAAAAATAAGCTGCATACCGTAGATGGCATCACCTTCCAGACGTAAGCCTGTGTCTTTCCAGTGACCGTACGGTGAAATCAGGTTTGCATAGCGGTCGCTGATATTGATACCGCCGGTATAGGCATATTTTCCGTCAACAACCAGGATTTTCTGATGATTGCGGTAGTTAAAGAATAAGCGGTGGTAACTGCGTTCTACAGGGTTAAAAATCAGTACATGGAAACCTTTCTCTTTCAGTTCTTTGATGGAAGTATCCGACATCTGCATAAAAGAACCGGTATCATCAAACATAATGTATATTTTGACACCTTGAGCCAGTTTCTCTTCCAGAATTTCGGTATAACGTTCCCAAATGGAACCGTCCGCAATGATAAAAAAGCTGATAAAAATATATTTTTCTGCAGTTTTGATTTTTTCTTCTACATCCTCAAAGAAGCGTTCTCCAACTTCAAAATAAGTAACGGAGGTGTTTTCGTAGAGAGGATAGTTTTGATTGTAGAGATAGGTGGCAATTTTGCCTTTGTCGGCATCTTCTTTATACAGCTTCTCTACAAGCGCTTCGTTCATAATCTGGTCTTCGTTGGCTTTGTCAATAGCACGCTGGATTTCTTTGTGTGCCTTTCGGTTGATGACGGAACGTCCCCAGAAAAGGTACATAATATGACCTGCAATGGGAAGCACCAGGGCAACACCAAGCCAATAAAGTTTGTATGCGGCATTCCGGTCGCTGGCAATCAGCGGAATCATTACAATGATACTCAGTAATTCTACAGCGGCATATACATAAACGATATATTGATTCAGAAAATAGGAACTGACTAAAATAATAAATAAATCGACTAAAAACAGAAGAAAAATCAGGGCAAAACGCATAAATGTTTTGACATAACTGTGTTCTCTGTTTTTTTTGTTTCTACGTTTGCTCAATTTTATCACCTCTTACACAAAAATAAACATGACAAGTTGTAAAAAATTCCCTATTTGTTTTAGTATAGCACCGATATTTTAAAAAAATGTTAATTTATGTTCAAAAATGATAGACGATTTATAAAATATTACTTTATAATACGCAATTTTCTCTTTTAAATCTCAAATTTTAATGGAAAAATAAAAGAAAGTTTAGTATAATGTGTACTAGGGGAAGTGTACCCTTGGCTTTTTAAACAGGTTACACAAAAAGTATAGGGATTGGAGATTGATGAACTATGGAAATGTCTGAAATCCGCAAATTATGTATGAATTGTATGCATATGAGTAAGGAAGACGAATTTTGCCCTGTTTGCGGTAAAGCAAAGAGAGGCTTAAAGAGTTTCGGTCGCGCGTTGGAGCCCGGAACTATTTTGAATGGAAAAATATTAATCGGTAATATCCTGGGTATGGGTAATTTCGGTATTACATACATGGGCTTTGATTTGCTGCTGGAGTATCGTGTTGCCGTAAAGGAGTTCTTCCCGGATGAAATGGTAGACCGAGATACCAATGATGCGTTGTATGTGGCAGAGGGAACCACACCGGAGGAATATTACGAGGAATTAAAGGCATATCAGCGTGAGGCCAAAACCTTGGCACAGTTCTCAAAGTATCCCGGTATTGTTTCTATTAAGGAACTTTTTTATGAAAATAATACCGCGTATATGGTTATGGAATACTTAGAGGGCGGTACTTTAAGAAGATACATTGATAATCATGGCGGCAAGTTGGATGTGGAACATGCACTTGCATTGATGGAACCGGTTATTACCTCCATGGAGGAGATTCATAAAAGCGGTCTGATTCATCGTGATATCAGTCCGGAAAATATTATGCTTGATAAGGATGGCAGTATCAAGGTAATTGACTTCGGTGCAACGAAGAAATTGAGCAATAAGACAGCGCAGATTTATTTCGGTAAATTCGGATATGCACCGTTAGAGCAGATGGTAGGAGAGGGTCAGGGACCTTGGACGGATGTATACGGTATATGCGCAACCCTGTATTGTATGATTACCGGAGATATTCCTACTGATGCATTTGAGCGTAGCCAGAATGAACCGCTTAAGCATATTGCAGACTACGGGGTTCCCATGGAACGTAGAATTGCAGATGCCATTATGCGTGGTCTTTCCATGGAATGCAAGGACAGACAGCAGGATATGGGACAGTTGAAGAGACATTTATACGGTCAGAAGATTAACAAAGAATTTGCTGAGACTTACGAAATTCAGTATCCTCACAGCAATGCCTTAATGTTATATGATAAAAAGAACCGTCGTGTATGGTTCGGACATTATCCCATGAATGAAGTCACAGGTTCCAGATTAACCACAGACATTATTTATGCAAACTATGACGGTAATGACAGGGCAGTATTGGAAGACGGTAAGTTTAAGAGATTTTCGGCAAAAGATGCTTTAATGTCCAAAGATTTCCGTTTGGTTAACAAGCAGAAAATCAAAGACGAGAGCAGAATGTACCGTATTTTTGAATATACCGATATTCCTTGGAACATTTTATATCAGAACGGTAACAAAATGATTTTACAGTCAGAATATGTCTTGGATTATCAGATGTTTGATGAGAAAAGTTACATTGATATGACTGACAGGGAAGTAACAAAGATTCGTACCGGTATCAGTTGGGAAACCAGTAAAATAAGAGAGTGGTTAAACAGAGACTTTTTCCGTGAAGCTTTTACAAAGGAAGAGCAGGAAAAGATCATTATTAAGGAAGTAAAAACTCCGATTTCTTCTTTTACGGATCAGATTACCTATGACAGAGTATTCCTGCCTTCAGTGGAAGAGGTAATGAATGGTTTTGAGAATCGCGCGGTAAGAGGCGGTAATGCGTTAAAAACACCGGCAAATCAGAGCCAGATTCTTTTCTCGCAGTATGCAGCAGCAAAGAAATTAGATGAAGCATTACCGATGGGTTATGCGCTTCGAACCAGAGGTACCATTAATGCAGAAAGTGCAACATTTACCTATGGAGAGAATTGCGACGGACATTCGATCCAGAATGGAAAAATGAAACAGTGGAAGTTGAGTATTCCAATGGGAATCAGGCCGATTATTCAGGTTGATGTAAGTGATATTGTAGAAGTGTAGAGGACTGTGACAATGAGTAATTACGTAATGAGTGATGTCCACGGTCAATACAAGTCTTATATGAAGATGCTTAAGAAAATTGACCTGAAGACAGATGATACACTGTATGTATTAGGAGATGCAATCGATAGGGGACCGGATGGTATCAAAATTTTAGCGGATATTATGAAGCGGCCTAATGTGGTTATGATTTTAGGAAATCATGAAATGCTCATGATGGATGCGTTAAAAAACTTTGATGAAATCAAAAGCAAAGATCGTCACGACACAGATGATATTGATTTGTGGCTGGATCCTTGTAACGGTGGCGAAAGTACATACGAAGAATATAAGAAGTTACCCGTATCAAAGAGAAAAGCAATTTTGGACTATTTGGAGAATGCGTGGATTATTAAGAAGATAAAGGTTAATAATAAAACTTATCATCTTTCGCATGCATATACCAGCAACAGGAAGTTTAAAGAAGGATTGCATTTTAATGATTTAACACATGATGAAATCTGGGATATTGTGTGGATGAATATCTATGACAGGGCTTTTATCAGGGAAAATCATGAGAAATTATATCCGAACAAAAAAAATGTATACATATCCGGTCATACTTTTACCCAGCGTCTTGATTGTATTGATGAACTGGGTAGAGGCTTGATTTATCACAATACGGATTATCATGGATATCATGTATATAATATAGACTGCGGTATGGCATTGAAAAATAAATCCAGCCAGTTGGCATGTTTACGATTGGAAGACGGAGAAGAATTTTATGTGCCGTTAGAATCAATACCAAAAAATAAAGCATAAAGAATAAAAAGCCTGCTTTTTTCAGAAACTATTAGAAGTCTGAAAATAAGGAGGCTTTTCTTTTATGAAAGAAAAAATCGGAATTATTTTTATTGTTGCCCTTGCTGCCATTTGTCTGTTTGGCTGTTCCAAAGAATTGCCGGAAGAAGATATGGTTTGGCAACAATGTATTGATAGTATTGTGTAAAATTATATCCAGCCGCCATCCATGGTTACAATCTGCCCGGTAAAATAAGAAGGCATCTGTAAAAGATTCCATACTGCCTGAGCGACTTCTTCGCAACGCCCCTGTCTGCCGGCAGGAATTTCGTCCTGTAACGCTTTGATATCATCTTCGGAGAGATGGCTGTTCATTTGTGTATCGATGAGACCACAGGCTAAAGCATTGACCTGAATGCCGCTTGGCGCCAGTTCTTTGGCAAGGGCTTTGGTAAATGTATTTAAACCACCTTTGGAAGCGGAATATGCTACCTCTGCAGCGGCTCCCGCTATACCCCACACGGAGGATATATTAATGATATGTCCGGTGTGTTTGCGAAGCATTAAAGGGATTGCGTATTTTGAGGTATAAAAAGCGGAGGAAAGATTGGTTTTTATAACCTCATCCCATTCTTCCGTTGTCATATCCTGCAACAAGCCTACATAAGAAATTCCGGCATTGTTAATTACAACATCAAGGGTAGAAATTTCTTGGAACAAAAGGCGTACTTCTTCTGCATTTTTCATATCGCATTGCTTTGGAATACAAGTGATACCATATTGTTTCTCCAATGTTGCGGCAAAGTCTTTCAAACATTCGAAAGAGTTATGGCAGGTAAGAATCAGTGAATAACCGTTTTGTGCCAACACTTCGGCAATGCTTCGCCCGATGCCTCTTGAAGCACCGGTAACAAGTGCATAGGAATTCATAGGTATGCTCCTTTGATTGTATTATTAAAAATAGAATTCTTTTTACATAAAAGTAATTTGAAATAAGTATAGTGCATTCTTTTACGGACTGCAAGTTTTTTAAAGGGAATGACATTGAATTTTCGGATAAAAACTGATAGAGTAGAAGAGAATAAAAGGCATAAAAAGAAGGAAAACAATTTTATAAAAGCACAACAAAGAATACGGAGGAAATAAGATGTACGATTTGGTAATTATCGGGTCCGGACCTGCCGGTATGGCGGCAGCGATTTATGCGAAGAGAGCATGTTTGAATACGCTAATGATTGAACGCACAGGTTTTGGCGGCGGTCAGGTATTAAATACCTATGAAGTGGATAATTATCCGGGACTTCCCGGCATCAGCGGGTTTGAACTGGCACAGAAGATGAGTGAGCATGTGTCTAAAATGAAAGCCGAGATTGTAGAAGATGATGTGGTTTCAATCCGTGAGGATGGCGGCATTTATTATATAACAGGTGAGAATGCTACTTATGAAACGAAAGGGATTATTCTTGCTACCGGAGCAAAGCATGCACACTTAAATGTACCGGGCGAAGAAGAAATGGCAGGTATGGGTGTATCTTATTGCGCAACCTGTGACGGAGCCTTTTTTACAGGTAAAGACGTGGCTGTAGTAGGTGGCGGTGATGTTGCGGTAGAAGATGCTATTTTCCTTGCCAGAAACTGCCGTAAGGTGTATCTGATTCACAGAAGGGATGAGTTAAGAGCTGCACAAACTCTGCAGGAAGCTGTAAAACAATGTGATAATGTGGAGATTCTTTGGAATACGACCGTGGAAGAGATTCAGGGTGAAGATGCAGTATCTTCGTTGGTTATTAAAAATAAAGTAACCGGAGAAGTGGGAAATCTCTCGGTATCCGGCGTATTTATTGCAGTAGGTATTCTTCCGAACTCAGAATGTTTTAAAGGTTTTGTGAATATGGATGCGGCAGGTTATATTGAAGCCGGAGAAGAGTGTATGACAAGCAGGCCGTTTGTATACGCAATAGGTGATGTAAGAACGAAACCGTTACGTCAGGTAGTGACTGCAGTGGCAGACGGTGCCAATGCGGTAACAGCATTTCAGAAGGACTTGTTGCTTCATAAGTAATGTAAAATGTTACAGAATAATTTCATAAATATTTAATGTGTAAAAAATAAAAAAGCACCGAAAAACAAGGCTTTCCAAAGATTGGAATTGCGAAAATGTGTTGACAAATGTTACAGATACTGTTATATTGTTACTTGGATGTAACAATTTTGTAACATTTAAACATGAACTCAGATGATGAGAAAGGTTTTTCGGTGTATTTTTATGAGAAATAAAAAGCTGAGCTTGGGTGTATGTGCATTGGCAATCAGTATAGTGGTTGCAAACCTTTCGCTTTCCGGTGAAGCGAGCGGTATGTTTACACAGTTACCCGCAGCAGGAGTTGCAATTGATATGGGAGACGGTTCTTCGTATATTGATGTGCAGGCATCCATTGAGTCAATTATAAAAGAAAATTCATCCTATGCTACAGGAGTATCTTCTGTGGGATTACAGACAATTCAGAATGATATGTCTGTAGTACGAGCACAGGAGCCGGTGGAAGAAGTTGCACCGGAACCTGCACTTTTAGCAGAAGCGGCATATACAGTAGTACAACAGCCTGTAATGCAGCCTATTACAGTGGATACGGTTCAGGAGATTGCCTCAGAACCGACTACAGAACCGGTAATAAGCACAACTCCGGTTGTGATTACAGCAGATGTTACCGTTTCTGAAGTGGTGGAAGCAAACAGTGAAGTAGCAGAGCCGGATACAGTATCTGAAGCAGACACTGATGTAGCGGTTGCGGAAGAAACAGTAACGGAAGTACAGATTATTCCTACCGAGGAGTTAGAAATTCCCGGTGCAAATGTTGCAGTAAAAGAAGTAATTCCTGCAGAATTCGAGAATTTAGTAATAGCGCAGGTAAATGATTATATTAATGTACGAGCAGAGGCAAGTACCGAATCGGAGATTGTTGGTAAGCTTTATGATGAATCAGTCGGAACTCTTGTAAAAGAAGAGGATGGTTGGTATCAGATTACTTCCGGAAATGTTACCGGATATGTGAAAGCTGAGTTTTGCGTAGTGGGTGAAGAAGCCATTGCGTTGGCAGAAGAAGTCGGAACACAGATAGCTACTGTAAATACTACTACATTAAAGGTTCGCTCTGAGGCTGATTTGGAAGCATCTGTTATCGGGTTGGTTCCTCTCGGAGAAGAATTGGTCGTAGTAAAAGAAGAAGAACAGATTGAAGGTTGGGTAAAGATATCCATAGAAGAAGGTGAAGGATATGTTTCTACTGAGTATGTAAGTCTTCGTACTGATTTTGTGGAAGCAGAGTCCAGAGAAGAAGAACAGCAGCGTTTGGCAGCAGAGGCAGCGGCAAGAGCGGAAGCACAGCGTGCTGCACAGCAGGCAATCACAAGTACTTCAAATTCTACAACTACAGTCCCTACGATTACAGGTGATAGTGAGATGGGTGTTGCGGTTGCTGAATATGCTTGTCAGTTTGTCGGAAACCCTTATGTATGGGGTGGAACCAGTCTTACAAACGGCGCAGATTGTTCAGGATTTGTTATGAGTGTATATGCGAACTTTGGTGTATCATTACCTCATTCATCGACTGCTGACCGTACTCAAGGGTATGCAGTAGACAGCCTTGAAAATGCACAACCCGGTGACTTGATTTGTTATTCCGGACATGTTGCACTTTACATCGGTAACGGTCAGATTGTACATGCAAGTTCCAGCAAGACAGGTATTATCATTTCCAATGCCGATTATAAAAAGATTTTGGCAATTCGTAGAATTTTCTAAAAAATGTTTATGAGAGCGGTTTTCTGAAAAGAAACCGCTCTTTATTGTTTATAAAACTCAAAAAATATAACTTTGTACAATTTGCACAAATTTGTCGAATGCAAGCAAAAAATGAAAAAATGAGCAAAAAAGATATCCACAGACTTATTGGCCGGAAAGTGCCGAAAAATCATTTATGCACTAAGTTATACACATTATCCACCGCTTTAATGATAAAAAAGGTGATGATTTTATGGAAACCACCAAAACGTTCGTTTTGTTCATAACGTAGAAAATGACGAAAAAAGAAAAAAATTGCGGCGCATAACTTGACTTTTTTAATGTCAAAAAAGTTTAAAACAATTGGATAAATTTACAGTACAATTATAGAAAATATTGCAAATATATGGACAAATATGGTATAATATACGCGTACACAAAGTTCATGGTTTTGTTGGAAATTGTGTACATCTTACAGACTACGAAAGGGTTTGTAGATACGATAAACCAACGAAAGGGTGATCAGTATGAAATTTATTATTATTGGGAAAAACATTGAGGTTACACCGGGGCTTCGCAGCGCAGTAGAAGATAAGATCGGTAAACTGGAGAAGTATTTTACACAGGAGACAGAGGTACATGTAACACTTAGTGTAGAGAAAGATCGTCAGAAGATTGAAGTTACAATTCCCGTGAAAGGTAAGATTATCCGTTCTGAGCAGGTAAGTAATGATATGTATGTATCCATTGACCTGGTAGAAGAGATTATCGAAAGACAATTAAAGAAATACAAGAATAAGATTGTAGATCAGAAGCACAATTCAGATTTCTTCAAGACAGATTATATTGAGAAAGAATTTGTTGAAGATGAAGAAATCAAAATTATCCGTTCGAAGAAGTTTGATATTAAACCTATGTATCCGGAAGATGCTTGCATTCAGATGGAACTCTTAGGCCACAACTTTTACGTATTTAACAATGCAGAAACCGATTTAATCAGCGTTGTTTACAAGAGAAAAGGCAATACCTATGGTTTAATTGAACCTGAGCAGTAAAATGAATATTTGGGCCGTTTGTGCACGTATAAAGGCAACTCCGTAAGGGAGTTGCCTTTTTTAGAGGTAAAATCTTTTTATGCTTCGTCCAAGGAAAGTCTTTTATAAAAAAGAATAGAGTATATTCCAGCAAGACCAACCAAGGCGTAGATTACTCTGGACAGACCGCTCATATCACCAAAAAGAGCAGCGACCAAATCAAAGCCAAAGAAGCCAATAAGCCCCCAGTTTACGGCACCGACAATTACCAATGTTAAGGCAATTGCATTCATAATTCTAAAAGCCATATTAAGTGTCTCCTTTCGTAAAAAGATGCCTACATATAATATGCCAAATTTATTTTTTATATATACCAAATATAAAAGAGTCCTGCTTGGTAAATTATACCTGCAAGACTCTTTTTTATAAAATTATTTTATTTCTTTAACAGAAGCAAAGTTCCATGCGTGTATGTTAAATTCTACAATAGGAGTGCCGCAATAGATACAATGTTTCGCACCTAAGTTGGAGATTGGTGCGGCACAGTTGGGACAGGTAAGTCCCATGGAAGCTTCGCCTGCATTTTCAATCAAATCACGGTCCTGAATATAAACCAGATTGATTTCATACTTTGACTGAGTCATCTGGTCTTTGCGACCGTTTTTGATAACATCACCTTCCGTAATATAGTGATAATACTGAATAGATGCCTGAAATGTTACCGTACAACGCCCATCTTTTTTAACATAATTTGAAAGCTCGCATTTGTGTATTTTCATACGCTCGTAATGCTCATCATAATTTCGGTCACGTAACAGTTGCAAGTGCATGACAAGGGCATTTTTGAGTTCCTGTGTGCCTTCCGATAATTTGGAAGGGTCACCTTCGTCAATGCTGTAAAGGTAAGAGGTTAACACATTTTTAGCACGCTCGCGCATTTCATCGTAGTGAAATTCCGGAAAATCTTTTTGGATTTGAGGTAAATATACACTGGACATATTAGAAATGGTGCGTGGTGTTATAGAGTGCTCAAATTGTTGTCGCTTTACACCTTCTACAATGTTTTCGGTACCGTAAACTGCCTTTGAAACCTGTTTAACCGAATTGGTCACCTGTCTGGCTTTGCGGCTTACTGCAGTAATTTTTTTGATTGCGATTACCAATATAACGATAAAAGCAATAAAAATTGCAATTGATAAGACTGCTACGATAATAGTAAAAATAGAGCCAAATGCAAAAAATCCACTAAAAAGTCCGCTCATTCATTATTCCCCCATACATGAACCAATGAAAAGTAATAATCCAAGAATTGCCAGTACGGTAAGGATTGTAAAGACAATCTTTACAACAGATACCGGTGTCTTGCCGGAAACCTTACCGGTTTGACCATTTACCATAAACTGGTATACCTTATCATTGTATTTAAAAGATGAAATCCAAATAGGCAACATCAAATATTTGTATGTAATATTGGTGTATGCGGTTCGGATGTGTAAATCTTTTACATGGTCGGCATTTTTTTCGTTACGGATTTTTTTGGTAATGTTGCCGCGTAAACGTACCTGAATTGCAGCCTTTGCCTTTTCCCAACCTTCTTTTAATCCGACAGAATAACGTTCCGCACCGAAGCCTGCCACATATTCGGGTTTATAGGTTTTGTTTTCGGCAGTGTTAAAAGGTTCAATTCCTTTTAACATCCAATTGTTATGACGGTTGGTTCCGAGTACCAACTGGTCGTCGATAAATTCATCATAAAGTCCGCTTGTACGATACCAGTCGGTTACGACCTTGGTTTCACCCTGGTTGTTACGTACACGGCGGTCCTTGCCATACTGAGCACGATAGCTTGTTTTAGTCTGTGCATCGTAGGTCCAGTAGGGAAGATAAATACCCTTAAAAGAATCGGCGCGGGCAGATTCTTTGGCAAGCTTGGGGCAGAAGAATTTCTTGCCAATCCATGCTTTAAATAATTTAGAGGCTTCGTCGTCCGAGATTTTAAAAGGAACTACGCCGTTAGGGGCTAAGGTATCCTTGCCCTGTGCTTCCATTACCTGGTTGGAACCGCAGTAGGGACATTCGCTGGAAACTTCCAATGCATCATAGATAGACTCGGCGCCACAACTTTTACAAAGAACGGTTTTCTTTTCAACGCCCCAGTTGCAGTTGCCGGTAGATTCTGCACTTTCAAAATCCAATTCTTCGGCAGTTTCCGGGAAATCTTCGTCCGCTTCAATTTCTTCTACATAACCACAGTAGGGGCATGTGGTAGCTCCTGTTGTGGGATCATAACTCATAACACCTGCACATTGAGGACACTTGCGGTCGGTTTCTTCCTTGGTTTCCACAATGTTAGGTTCGTTTTGCATTATATCATTTGTATCCATTTTGTATTCTCCGTTTTTATATATTTGCGTTATAATATTTTGTAAAGGAAGTATTATATTGGTTCTGTTTTATAAAAAATAGCGGTTTGTACATAAGCACAAACCGCTATATTAATCTAACCTAATTCTACGATTCGGCTAACATTATTTCTGAACATCATTGTCATCAAATACATCGCCGCACTCAGGACAGAACTTAGGAGGATTGGTAGGATCCTCGGGTTCCCAACCGCACTTGTCACACTTGTAAAGAGGAGCACCTGCGGGCTTCTTAGCACCACATTCCTGACAGAATTTACCTTTGTTTACTGCACCGCATGAACAAGTCCATCCATCTGAATCAGCGGGCTTGGGCTGACCGCAGTTCATACAGAACTTTCCGGTGTTGCCTGCTGTGCCACATGCACATGCCCAACCTGCGGGAGCCGCAGCTGCTGCAACTACGGGCTGCTGCATTGCGGGCTGTGATGCCTGCTGTTGCTGTCCCATAGCGAATAAGCTGTTTGCGTTCATTCCGCCTGTCATCTGTGCCATGTTCATTCCTGCGAATGCCATCATAGGTCCGGTTGCTTCGTTGCTTGCTGCAGCTTCCATTGCGTTAGCCTGTGCAGTAGCCATACGAGCAGCTGCCATGTTTACGTTGGTGTAAACGGCAACATCCTGGAACTTCTTAATTCTTTCTTCGTCTTCGGGAGTAGCCTTGATGGTGTTAATGGTAACGGAAGCTACCTTAATACCACGAAGTTCTAACCACTTCTCTGACAACTGGATATTTAACTGTTCGGTTAATTTATCTGTAAGAGTAGTAATCTGGCTGTAACGCAAACCTACTTCTGAGAATGTTCCCAATGCAGGCTGGAATGCTGTCATAAATTCAGAGCGGAGAATGCTGTGAATTTCTTTCTTGCTGAATTCGTCTCTTACGTTACCTGCGTGGAAAGTATAGAAACGAACGGGGTCAACGATAGTGTATGTAAATTCACCGTTACACATAATGTTGATATCGCCCTGGAAACCTGTTACCTTATCATGAATGAAGAAGGGGAAGGTTCCTGCGGTACCCCAAAGGTTGTTACGGATTTCAAGTAAGTTAACGTAGTAAACGCGCTGATCCTTGGGGATTTCACCACCAAAAGAAATACGCTTACCAAGCTGAATGAAAGAATTCTTAATGTTCTCGCCTAAGTTTCCGTAGAAGATGGAAGGTTCGGTAGAAGCATCATATACGAATTCTCCGGGTTCTGCGCAGACTTCGGTAATTTTACCCTGATCTACGAGAATCATACACTGACCTTCGTTAACGATTACGATGGAACCGTTAGAAATAATATTATCGCTGCCTTTGTTGTTACCCTTCTGATCGCGTTTGCGACCTTTCTGAATCAGGATATCATTAGGGAAAGCGTCGCAGTAGAAGAACTCTCTTGCAGCAACGTCGCCTAATACTGTGTTAACAGCACTGCTGGCACCACCTAAAACGTTACCAAAAGTACCCTTCACTGAATTACCCATAGAACTTAAAGTTGATTTAATTAAACCCATTTTACATTTTCCTCCTAAAAGTTGATTACTTTTTGATTATTTGCGTATGTAAAAGGAAGTGTGTATACACTTCGCTACTATTATATAATTTTTTCTGATAAAAGTCTATGATTATTTTTATTAATATATGTAAAAATGTTGGTGGGGAAATACTCCGATCCATGTGTCCTCTTAAATGTCATAATTTGTCGACGCATTTTGATTGATTTAAACATATCTCTCGGCTATAATCAAAAGCACATTCAAAGCTATCTTTTATCCGGTCGATTCGACCATAATTTCAAAATTTTAGCAAAATGTACAAATTGACAGGAAAGGAGGGAAAAGCCTATAATACTCTTAAGAGGAGGTATGGGTAATGGAAGAAATGAGCAACAGAGAGAATGCCAGACTAATCCTTGTACTAAGAGCGAGAGGGTGGACGGATACGGAAATCAATGATTTGGTTCTTTATATGGAAACCGGAGAAGAACAGTGGTTTAACAAAGTAATTAAGAAAGAAGAACAAAGTGAGTAATATCAAAAAGAAGTTGCTTCATTGTATCGAAGCAACTTCTTTTTGTTTTTTAGTATTGAATATTTTACTTTGCTTCCTTAGCATCCGCCTTAATTCCGCCGTAATAAAGCAGTCCCAATGCACCCGGACCGGCATGTACACCGATACTGGGGCTTACGTCATTGATAATGACATTTTTAAAAGGCGTTTTTTCTTTTACGATTTGAGCAAGGGTATTGGCATCGTCGATGCAGTTGCCGTGAACCACACCTACCGGCAAATCATAATCGGACTTTTCGGCCATGGTCTTTTGCATTCTTTCCACTAATTCATAAATGGATTTTTTGCGTCCGCGGATGGTTCCGTCGGAAGTAAGTCCGCCGTCTTTGTTGATATGGAGGAACGGCTTCAAATTCAGGGTGCTTCCCAGAAATGCGGTTGCTTTGCTGATACGCCCGCCGCGTTGCAAGTGAAACAAATCATCTACAGTGAATTGCACATTAATGTGATGCTTAAACTCATTCAGGGATGCTACAACTTCTTCGTAGGGTGTATGTGCGGCTTTCAATTTTTCGGCATAAATCACCATAATACTTTCGCCCAGTGATACGCTTAATGAATCGATTACGGTGATGCGCGCATCCGGATAGTCTTCCGCCAATTCGTCTGCTACGGTGCATACATTATGGTAGCTGTTACTTAATGCAGATGAGAAGGCAATATGAATAATATCCATTCCCTGTTCCAAAAGGGAACGAAACTTGTCCTCAATTACGGCAGGAGTGTTTGCCTGAGATTGAGGCAGTGCCCCGGCTTTCATTCTTTCATAAAATTCTTTGGCAGGCATGTGAAGTTCATTTCCGTATACGGCATCGCCGAAAGAATAGTATTGGGGAATAATGGTAGTACGGAATTCATCAATATATTCTTTAGGTAAGTCTGAATTGGAATCGGTTGTAATACAATATTCTTTCATATAAGCCTTACTCCTGTTTCATTCTGAACGGATATCATGTTCCGCTTTTGCAATAGAGGAAGAAGAATTAAGCATTTGAGGTTTCTTCATTTTCTGCCGAAGCAATTTCGTCATCAATGGAATAAAGTACATTCATAAAAAGTTGCTGTATTTCAAAGTGAGGATTGTCGCCTAAAAGATATACTTTATCAGGGAAAATCATTCCGCCGGCCATGGCAAAATGGCCACCGCCGTCGCCGAGGTCTTTGAGCGCACGGGCAGTGACGGTGCCGGCATGATAATGCTTGGTTTCGTTTCGGACAGAAAATTTATATCCGCCGTTTCGAGCAGCATAAACTACTGCAAATTCCACAATATCCAAACCGAGAATAAAATCTGAAATCATGGCCACCAAAGCATCCGGGCAGTCAAAAGAAATAGAGGCAAAACCTACATTTTCATATATTTTAATATTGCGGATTGCTTCGCCGTAAGCGTATAAATCCTGTATTTCGTAGTTGTTGTGGGACAAGGAAATAATGGTCTGATTGTCTGCAATTTTGTGGAGATAGGAGAACATGTCAATGTCGAAGTCTGTTACTCCTCTGTTAAAGGAATCCGTGTCCATTTTAATTCCGTATAAAAGAGCGGTTGCAGTATTCATATCCAAAGTTGTGCCACTTTCTTTAAAATAGCTTGTCACAATAGAGGCACAGGCACCGCAAATACGCAAATCACTGTATTGATAAGCACAAGGTTTTATTGTGGGGTGATGGTCAATGCATGCCACTTCGTCACCGGGGAAGTCGGTAAGGTTTGAATTGAATTTCTGACCGTCAATGGTGACAATATAATCCTCCGGTTTCATATCATGAATGTCATCTATTTCGTGTGCATCAATCTGAAAAACTTCCATCATTTTCTTGGTGCTGTTTGCTTCCACTTCACCTGCATAGCAGATGGTCGATTCCACACCGTGTGCACGCAAAAAAACCTGCATGCCGTAAGCGGATGCCAATGCATCCGGATCCGGGAAGTTATGTGTCTGTAAATATACCTTATGTCCTTTTAATAAAGAAACCAATTTTAACCAATCCATAAAAGCCCCCTATATAATTTAGATTTAATGAAAGGTTTGTAATTTTTAATTATAATATCATAAAAAAGCAATGTTCTCAACTTGAAAGGAGTAATTGCCGACAATAAGAATAAACCGATATAAGGTTGAAATTATAAATAAAAATGATAAAATATAATAAAGGCATGGAAGTGTGCTTGAAGAGTGACAACATGCGGGAGGTATAACATGTTTTGGAAAAAGAAAACATTTGGTCAGAGATTACAGGCTGCAATTAAAAAGCGTGAAAAAAGAATCAATAAATTAACTAAGAAATTTTTGAAATCCAGTCGTAAATCCCAGAAGCGGATTATTAAGATATTAACCAAGGGGCCGGCATGGTTTGAATTATTTGTTCATGCAATTTTTGCAATCGTGGTATGTTATTTGTTCTGGCGTAAGTCAAAAGATCCTACTTTTTTGGAGAATTTTGGGGAAACTAAGATATCCTAAAGAAACAAAAACATTCTTTTATAAGCAGGTATTTTAGCAATAAATGTCGAATATTGTAAAAGGGTTCACACTTTGTTTACACATAAGTGGTTGAATCCTTTTTTTAAATCTGTTAAAATGGTCAAGATGTAAATTACAAAATGATAATATGGATACATATGGTCTGTTTTAAATATATGTCGTATTATCAGGGAATGATTGGAGAATAAAATGGGTCTTTTTGAGAAAGTTTTCGGAACACACAGTGAGAGAGAACTGAAAAGAATTGATAAAATCGTAGATAAAATTGAAGGTTACAGACCTGCCATGCAGGCGTTATCCGATGAGGAACTCCGCGGAAAAACCGCAGAATTTAAAAAGCGTTTTGAAGATGGTGAGACTCTGGATGACCTTTTACCGGAAGCGTATGCCGTTGTTAGAGAAGCGGGTAAACGTGTTCTTAATATGGAGCATTACCGTGTGCAGTTAATCGGTGGTATTATTTTGCATCAGGGTCGTATTGCGGAAATGAGAACCGGTGAAGGTAAGACACTGGTATCCACACTGCCTGCTTATTTAAATGCATTGGAAGGTAAGGGCGTATATATTGTTACCGTTAACGATTATCTTGCAAAGCGAGATGCGGAGTGGATGGGACAGATTCACGAGTTTTTAGGTTTGAAGGTTGGTGTTGTTTTAAACAGCATGAAAGCGGAAGAACGTCGTGAGGCTTATAAGTGTGACATTACTTACGTAACCAATAACGAACTTGGCTTCGACTATCTGCGTGATAACATGGTAATTTATAAAGAGCAGTTGGTTCTTCGTCCTTTGCATTTTGCAATCATCGATGAAGTTGACTCCGTATTGATTGATGAGGCAAGAACACCTCTTATTATTTCCGGACAGAGCGGTAAGTCCACAAGACTGTATGAAGCATGTGATATCCTTGCCCGTCAGATGAAGCGTGGTGCGGATATGGAAGAACAGTCCAAGATGGATATTCTTTTGAAAATCGAACAGGTGGAAGACGGTGACTTTATTGTAAATGAAAAAGATAAGACCGTAAACTTAACGGCTGCAGGTGTGGAAAAGGTTGAAAACTTCTTCCGTATTGAAAATCTGGCAGATCCTGAGAATCTTGAAATCCAGCATAATATTATTTTGGCACTCCGAGCACATAACTTAATGTTCCGTGATCAGAACTATGTTGTAAAAGATGATCAGGTTATGATTGTTGATGAATTTACCGGACGTATTATGCCGGGACGTCGTTATTCAGACGGTTTGCATCAGGCAATTGAAGCAAAAGAACATGTAAAGGTAAAAAGAGAGAGCAGAACTCTGGCAACCATTACATTCCAGAATTTCTTTAATAAATTTGACAAAAAGGCCGGCATGACCGGTACTGCTTTGACCGAAGAAAAGGAATTCCGTAACATTTACGGTATGGACGTTATTGAAATTCCTACCAATCGTCCGGTTGCACGTATCGACTTGGATGATGCGGTATATAAAACAAAACGCGGTAAGTTAAATGCGATTGCGGATGCGGTAGAAGAAGCGCACAAAAAAGGACAGCCTGTATTGGTTGGTACTATTACCATTGAATCTTCCGAAGAAATCAGTCGTATGTTAAAGAGACGCGGTATTTCACATCAGGTATTGAATGCGAAGTTCCATGAGATGGAAGCCGAGATTGTTGCAAAAGCCGGACAGAGCGGTGCGGTAACTATTGCAACTAATATGGCAGGTCGTGGTACGGATATTAAGTTGGATGATAAGGCGCGTGAAGCCGGTGGCCTTAAGATTATCGGTACGGAACGTCATGAATCCAGACGTATTGATAACCAGCTTCGTGGTCGTGCGGGTCGTCAGGGTGACCCCGGTGAATCCCGATTTTATATTTCATTGGAAGATGATTTGATGCGTCTGTTCGGTTCGGAACGACTGATGGCGGTATTCAATTCACTCGGTGTGGAAGAAAGTCAGGAAATCCAGCATTCCATGTTAAGCAAAACGATTGAGAATGCACAGAAACGAATTGAAAATAACAACTACAGTATTCGTAAGAACCTGTTAGATTATGACCAGGTAATGAATGATCAGAGAGAAATCATTTATGCAGAACGTCTCCGCGTATTAAGCGGCGAAAGCATGCGTGATGTTGTTTATAAAATGATTACGGATATTGTTGAAAATACTGTAGATAATTGTATCAGTGATGATGCGTCCGTAGAGGATTGGGATTTCACGGAATTAAATAATGCATTGATTCCGATTATCCCCTTAGAACCCGTTACGGCAGAACGTGTGGAAAAACCTAAGAAGAATGCGTTGAAGCAGCAGTTGAAGGAAGAAGCGGTTAAGTTATATGAAGAAAAAGAAGCTGAATTCCCTCAGGCAGAGACGATTCGAGAAGTAGAGCGTGTGGTTCTTTTGAAAGCAATCGATCATAAGTGGATGGCACACATTGACGATATGGCACAGCTTCAGCAGGGTATTCATATGGTGGCATACGGACAGAAGGATCCGCTTGTAGAATATAAGATGAGCGGTTTTGACATGTTTGATGCAATGACCGACGGTATTCGTGAAGAAACGGTTCGTTTGATTATGCATGTACGCGTAGAGCAGAAGTTAGAGCGTGAACAGGTTGCAAAGGTTACGGGAACCAACAAGGATGATTCCCTTACAAAAGGACCTGTTAAGAGAGAGAATGAAAAGATTTATCCAAACTCGCCCTGTCCTTGCGGAAGCGGTAAAAAATATAAACAGTGTTGCGGACGTAACGCGTAAGTAAAGGTGGTGACGCAAAGTGGTTGAATTAGATGCAATGAAAAGTGAATTGCAGGCTTACGTAACTCCATTAGCGGAAGTGAGGGATTCACTTTGACTTAGTGAATAAAACTGAGCGGGTGAAAGAATTGGAAAGAGAAAGTCAGGAACCCGGTTTTTGGGATAATCCTGATATTTCAAATCGTAAAATGAAGGAGATGAAAAATCTTCAGGATACGATTGATATGTATCATCATTTGGAAAGCCAGGTGGAAGACATCGGCATGTTAATCCAAATGGCATATGAAGAAAATGATACGGAATTGGTAGCGGATATTCGTGCAGAACTGGATGAATTTGTGGAGGAATTTGAGAAAATTCGCATATCCACGCTTTTATCGGAGGAATATGATACCAATAACGCAATTTTAAGATTAAATGCAGGTGCAGGCGGAACAGAAAGCTGTGACTGGGCAGCGATGTTATATCGTATGTATGTGCGTTGGGCGGAACGTAAAGGTTATACCGTAGAAGTTTTAGATTATCAGGACGGCGACGAAGCCGGAATCAAATCGGTATCCTGGCAGGTAAACGGATTGAATGCTTATGGCTATTTGAAATCCGAAAAAGGCGTACATCGTCTGGTGCGTATTTCGCCGTTTAATGCACAGGGTAAAAGACAGACCTCTTTTGTTTCTTTGGATGTTATGCCGGAGTTGCGGGAGGATGTGGAACTGGATATTAATCCGGATGACTTGCGTATCGATACGTATCGAAGCAGTGGTGCCGGTGGTCAGCATATCAACAAGACCTCATCGGCGGTTCGTATCACACATATTCCTACCGGAGTTGTGGTACAGTGTCAGAATGAACGTTCACAGCACAGCAATAAAGATAAAGCAATGCAGATGTTGCGTGCCAAGCTTTTAATGTTAAAGAAAGAAGCCAATGCGGAGAAGTTATCGGATATCCGTGGAGAAATCAAAGAAATCGGTTGGGGGAGCCAGATACGTTCTTATGTTATGCAACCGTATACTTTGGTAAAAGATACCAGAACCGGTGAAGAAACCGGTAATGTAGATGCTGTTTTGGACGGTGACTTGGATAAAATGATGACAGCTTACCTAAAGTGGAAGAGTCTCGGAGGTAAGGCAGTTGGAGATGATTTGGCAGATTAAATCGCAAAAATACGAGTTATTGACTTATTCTTTTTGCAGATAAGTCTGTGTAAAATTCTGCGGCAGAAAGGTTCATATAGGGTGTCACCCAAAGGTTCCCGATGCCAAATGTTAATAAAGATATGAATTGTAAAGGAAGGAAGCTTAAGTTTAGTCCGAGAAGACGAACTTTGCTTCCTTTCATTAACCATAGGCTCATTTTCATGGCTTTCATGGCGGAGAGCCCCGGCATATCCACGAGCATGAAATATACCGGTTCAAAGAATAAGCCAATAAGGAAATATATTAATTCTCCTGCACCTAAAAGAAGGTATGCAAATCCCATGCTTTCAATCACGGCAGGTTCCAAAGCCATAAGATTTTCCAGGGTATATGCGGGCATTATAAAAAGGGTATATATAATATAAGGCAAGGTGCAGACCATGTGAATCAGTGAAAGAATCAAGGAGACTTTCAAAGCACGGTCCGGTCCGTGCGAGAATGCATAAAACAAGTCAGAGAGGGAAAGCGTTTCGCTACCGGTAGATGCTTTGATATAGAATGCGGCAACGCCCATTTGCAGAATACCGGTAAACAAATGAATCATCAACGTGGTGATTTCATAAAAGATAAGATCTGCAATACTGCCGCCTGCAGGAACAACCATAAGACAAAATGTGCAGAGGTTTGTAAGAGACATATGAAAAATCGTAAAGAAGACTGCTGTCCACATGTTGGACAGCAGTTTCTCTTTTGCTTCTGATTTAATTTGTTTTATGGATGCGTACATAAATTTGTTCCTGCTATTATTTTAATGAAAAATCAAAGTTTGCGCCTGTCAGGGCGTCCTTTTGTTGTTCTTTTAATTGTTTTACATAAGGATTTTCTTCATTTGAATATTTTATCCTTGTACTGGTTACGCCGCCGGAAACATATGAACGTCCGCATTCCGGGCAGACAGACATATGAATACGAACACTGGCTTGTAATACTTTACCGTTATCCTGCGCGGCTTTCTTATATGCATTGGATACATGCTCCTGCTCATGGGCGCGGACCGCAGTGCCTGCGGCTAACGGAGATATATGCTGTGCAGATTTAAAAGAAACCATTTCATCAGAACCGTCCTGATATTTACGTTCGGCACAGGTACGGCATTCACCCTTTGGCTCAGCTTTGCCGGTGGCAGAAACTTCTCCCGGTTTTGTTTCATTGGAAATAGGACTGCCGGGAACGACAGTTTTGGCTGCGTCATTTACATTTTGATAATCCATAGCTCCGATATATGCCATTCCGTTCATAGGTTTCTCCTTTCTGCTTATAATATTCGATGATTGTGTTTAATTTGTGGTTTCCGATTCGGGAAGAGCAAAAAGCTGGGATGTGTATTCCTCCATGCTCATTCCATACATTTGTTCAAATGTTTCATTAAACTGTTCACGGTATTCTGCATTAAATAATACATTGTAACCGGCAAAACCGGTATAGGCTGTATTTCCTACCAGTGCAAGACAGGATACAATCATTGCAATTTTGGCATTTAACTGATATGCGGGGGTATTTCCCTTGGATAATACCGCAAATATAATAGATAAACCGCCAAAAATAAAAGGAAATACGATGGTACCGAATAAGGCTGTAATCACTGCCCAAAACGCACAGGTACGGGCGGTTCTTGCCAAGGTATAGTGGCGGTAATTCGGTTCGGAATAATTCATTTTTACCCTCATTATCATAGAAAAACATTCTTTTTTACAGTATAACACGGCAGGTGAAGATTGAAAAGATAAAAAGCGTGACTTTCTCTTTATTTTAGTTGCGAAAGCTACGTAAAATCGGGTATACTTGGAGAGGAGTACAAGGACCGAAGGTTCTTATATTTTAGGAGGATATCATGGATATTGCATTACAACTTGCAAAAGAGTTGCAAATCAAAAAAGAGCAGGTGGATGTTACCATCAAATTAATTGATGAAGGAAATACAATTCCTTTTATTGCAAGATATCGTAAGGACGTTACCGGCAATTTAAATGATGAAGTGCTTCGTAATTTAAATGAACGTCTCACATATTTGCGTAATTTAACCGAGAAGCAGGAACAGGTTATTTCCAGTATTGAAGAACAGGGAAAAATGACCGATGAACTGCGCAAACAGATTTTAGAGGCGACTACATTGGTTGCTGTAGAAGATTTATATCGTCCTTACAGACCGAAACGTAAAACCCGTGCAGGAATTGCGAAGGAAAAAGGTTTGGAAGGCCTTGCAGAACTGATTCTTGCCCAGGAAACTGCAGAATCTTTGGAAAAGTGTGCGGAAAGCTATATTTCCGAAGAAAAGGGTGTTGCAAGCGTGGAAGAAGCAATTGCAGGGGCCAGAGATATTATCGCGGAAATGATTTCCGATGATGCGGCGCACAGAACATATATCAGAGAAGCTACCATGGATGAAGGAATCATTATGAGTAGCTTGAAGAAAGAAGAAAAAGAAAAAATCTTTGAAATGTATTATGATTATTCCGAACCTGTAAAGAAAGTTGCGGGACATCGTGTGCTTGCTTTAAATCGTGGTGAAGATAAAGATGTTTTAAAAGTAAAAATCGAAGCTCCGAAGGAACGAATTTTACAATATTTAAATAAAAAGACATTAAAAAATGAAAATCCCTATACCACCCCGGTAATCAACGAAGCGGTGGAAGATGCTTATGACAGACTGATTGCACCTGCCATTGAGAGAGAAATTCGTAATGAATTAACGGAAAAAGCAGAGGATGGTGCGATTTCAGTATTTGGAAAGAACTTAGAACAGCTTCTTTTACAGCCCCCTATTTTGGGAAAAGTAGTATTGGGATGGGACCCTGCTTTCCGTACCGGCTGTAAACTTGCAGTAGTAGACCCTACCGGAAAAGTGCTTACCACCACAGTTATTTTCCCGACTGCACCTCAGAATAAGGTAGAAGAATCTAAAAAAATATTAAAACAAATCATCAAAAAATATAATGTAGATTTAATTTCTGTCGGAAATGGCACAGCTTCGAGAGAATCCGAGCAGGTAATCGTAGAATTGCTAAAAGAAATTGACCGCCCTGTTCAATATGTTATTGTAAATGAAGCGGGTGCGTCTGTATATTCTGCAAGTAAACTTGCAACAGAAGAGTTTCCGAATTTCGATGTTGGACAAAGAAGTGCAGCATCAATTGCAAGAAGATTGCAGGATCCTTTGGCAGAATTGGTTAAAATTGACCCGAAATCCATTGGTGTAGGTCAGTATCAGCATGATATGAACCAGAAGAAGCTTGGTGAAGCGTTAAGCGGCGTGGTAGAGGATAGCGTGAATAAGGTAGGCGTGGATTTGAATACCGCATCAGCACCTCTTTTGGAATATATTTCAGGTATTACGAAAGTAATTGCCAAGAATATTGTAGACTATCGTGAGGCAAACGGAAGATTCACCAATAGGGCGCAGCTGTTAAAGGTGGCTAAATTAGGACCTAAGGCGTATGAACAGTGTGCAGGTTTTATGAGAATTACGGATGGAGACAATCCTTTGGATGCTACCAGTGTACATCCGGAATCTTATGAGGCAACCATGAAGCTTCTTGAAAAACTTGGCCTTACTATGGAAGATATTAAGGAAGCCCAGAAAAAAGCGGCTGCCAATAAAGGTAAAAAAGAACCGGAGAAGAAGCCTGCGAAACCAAAAGAGAAAAAGGCAGTGGTGCGTAATACCAATACAGCAATGGGAAAGGCCCTGGCACAGGCTATGGGAAATGTGACATTGGAAAGCGCACCTGCTCCCGTAAAGGAAACGAAAGAAGTTTCCGGGCTTGCCGGTAAGGTAAAAGATAAGAAGAAGCTTGCAGAAGAGCTCGGAATCGGTGAAATTACCTTGGCGGACATTTTGAACGAATTGGAGAAACCTGCAAGAGACCCCAGAGAGAGTATGCCGGCACCTATTTTACGCAGTGATGTCTTGGATATGGAAGATTTGAAACCGGGCATGGTTTTAAAAGGAACCGTGCGAAATGTTATCGATTTCGGTGCTTTTGTAGATATCGGTGTACATCAGGACGGTTTGGTGCATATTTCACGCATTACCAACCGATTTATCAAGCATCCGTTGGAAGCTGTCAGCGTAGGTGACGTTGTGGATGTAAAAGTTTTGGAAGTGGATTTGGCTAAAAAGAGAATCAGTTTAACCATGCGTCTGGATGAAAAGGAAAAATAGATTTTTATTCTAGCTCTAATACTGAATATAAGTAATAAAATACCCTCGTGTACCGGTGTGAACGGATGCACGAGGGTTCTTTATTTTATAATGTAATGATTGTTGCTATTGTCGGGTAAAAGTAATGTTTAAATCTACATTTCCTTCAATTCCGTTAACGACACCACTGTCTGTATACTGCCACATGTAAATATCATAAGGGAAATATACATATGTGTCATAAAAAGCAAACCATTTTTCGTAGTCATTCAGACGTTCCACCTCCAACATGTCACAGAAAGATTTTAAATTTCCGTAAATCATGGGAGTGTAACCGGCTGCTTTTAATGTTTCACAAAATGCGATAATATAGTCGGTTCTCTCACTTGCAGTCAAATTAGCGGTTCTGGCAGCACTGTCATTTACATCTTCTACATCAATGGCGACCGGATAGGTTACATTATATGGAGCGAGTGCTTCAATCACGGCGTTGGCTTCTTCAATGGCTTCTGCTTCGCTGGTGGCCTGTGTGAAGAAATAAGCGCCTACATCAATACCGTTGGCAAGGGCACCTTTCATATTGGCATCCAAGGTATCGTCAAGAACGATTTCGCCGGTGCCGTATCCGCGGATACCTACACGAATCATGGCGTATTCAACGCCGTCTGCAGCAACCAATGACCAGTCTACTTCCCCTTGATAACGGGAAAGATCAATTCCTTTTACGGATTCTACCTGTCCGTCCACCTGATATTCCATTTCGCCCCGATCGTTTTGGATTAAGCCGGCAGGATTGTAAGTGCGGGCAGGAACCATACTTGAAATGGGTTCAAACTGATATCTTCCATTATTATAGAAGACAATGTCGTTGGGAAAAAGTAAACGCAATTCGTGTACGATTCCGGTGCCGCTTGTATAGGCATCCTTAATGTCTTCCCGAATATCATCTCTTCCTTCTTCGTTGCCCTCTAATTTTGCTTCTTCCAGTAATGCTTCTACCTCAGAAGCGGTGTAGGTCCGATCCGGCTCCAGTGCCATAACTTCCTCGACGGGTTCTTCTGTGCCTGAGGGTTGTTTGTTGGTAAACAGTATGACAAGAATTGCAACGCAACAGATCAAACAAAGAATGCCGGTAATATTCATTGTAACCAACAATGGATTTATACGGACTTTTTTTCTGGGGTTTTCCATATAGTATTCTCCTTTTATACAAAATCACATACATATTATATAAGATAAAAAGACAACATACAACGAAAATCGACAAAAGATAATTTGTAAAATTTTCAAGAAAAAGCTTGTATGTGCATATAGATAGCAGTATAATGACAAAAAAATATCTTCAGGGTTGGGTGAAATTCCCTACCGGCGGTGATAAGCAAGCTTTAAGTCCGCGACTCGCGTAAGCGACCGATTCGGTGAGAATCCGAAACCGACAGTAAAGTCTGGATGGAAGAAGAGTGATGTTTTGGAATGTTTATGCCCTGAGTATGTCTATGCTCAGGGCTTTTTGATTGGTATGGGTACCGAATGAATCAGAAGAAGCAATTCAAAACAATCCTTGTATACCATGTTTCTGAGGTAAAAAGGAGGATTTTATGAACAATTTTACAAAATTTATTGAGGCAGTGAAGGGCAATGCATTATTTGCATTGGAATTTTTGGGCGTGATGCTTGCAATTTTTCTGATTGCATTTATTGCGGAGAAAATCATTTTAAGAAGAACCGGCAGTAAAGAAAAAATTCTTAGTACCCGTAAAATTGCCGTGGTAGGTATGTTTTCTGCCATTGCTGGTGTATTAATGTCTGTGGAAGTGCCGCTTCCCGGTGTAATTCCTGACTTTTATAAGTTTGAAATCGGAGATTTGCCGGGTATTATTTGCGGTTTTGCTTACGGTCCTATTGCGGGGGTACTGGTAGAAATGTTTAAGGTTTTCATTAAGGTTTTGATTTTCAGACCTACCAGTACGGCTTTTGTGGGAGAACTTGCAAACTTTGTAATCGGTTGCTCTCTGGTGCTTCCCGCAACAATCGTATATTGGTGTAAAAAAACCAAGAAAGGCGCAATCGCAGCGTGTATTACCGGTGGTTTGTGTATGTGCATCGTAGGTTCCCTTTTAAACGGATTGTATCTGTTGCCGACTTTTGTACGAATGTTTTTCGGCGGAGATTTAGAGACGCTTATTTCTATAGGAAGTGCAACAAATCCATTGATTAAGAATATTCCTACATTTGTTATTTTTGCAGCCCTGCCTATGAATCTTTTAAAAAGCGTTGCGGTAGGGATTTTGGCGATGTTGTTGTATAAACCGTTAAGGCCTTTTATGAAAGAAAGCCAGCCTTTTAAAAAGAAGAAAAAAGAAACAGAAGAATAGTGAAATTAAAATAACAGCATATAACGGTTGACAACTGTTGTATGCTGTTATATACTGTTTATTGCAAATTGAAAGGATACACGGAGGATATATCACCGTGTTATGGTATCTCGCGATTGGATTTAATATAAAATTAATATAAAACGCGTATGATAACCAACGGTTAAAGTTTTATGTAAAAAGCAGGAGGGCGGATTCTTGTCGCAATTAATTGAAATCCGGGATATGTGTAAGGTGTATAATCCGGGAGAAAACGAGGTGTGGGCACTAAACCACGTAAACCTGAGTATAGGAGAAAATGAATTTGTAGCCATTATCGGACAGTCGGGTTCCGGTAAATCAACCCTGATGAATATGTTGGGATGTCTGGATGTTCCCACAGCAGGAATTTATCTTTTACATGGCGAAGATGTTTCGGAACTGACGGATGATGAATTGTCGGATATCCGAAATAAAGAAATCGGTTTTATTTTTCAGGGATTTAACCTGATTGCAAACCTTACGGCATTGGAAAATGTGGAACTTCCTTTGATATACAGAGGCGTGCCGAAGAAGAGACGTCTGGAGCTGGCAGAAGCTGCTCTTGAGAAGGTAGGTCTTGCAAACCGTATGACACATAAACCGGCAGAAATGTCCGGCGGTCAGCAGCAGCGTGTGGCCATTGCAAGAGCCATTGCGCAGGCACCGCCCATTATTCTGGCGGATGAGCCTACCGGTAATCTGGATTCCAATTCCAGTAAAGAAATCATGGGTATTCTGAAAAAATTACACCAAGAAGGCAGAACGGTAATTTTAATCACCCATGATAGTGATATCGCTATGGAAGCGAAGCGAATCATACATATTAAAGACGGTAAAATCGATTACGATGAAATAAAGGAGAATTCATAAAATGAGTGTGGAGAATCAGGACGGAATTGTTTTAAATCAGGACAGAAGTGTTGAGGCACAGTTACAACGTGCCAAAGATGAAAGACAGAAAAAGTTAAAGAAGCAGAAACGCAGAAAAATTGTATTTTTATGTATCGGAGTTGCAGTTGTAATGCTTGTGTTAATCGGTTGGGGAGTTATTTCTTCTTTTATGAAGAATGCGCCTATGACGGTATTTACCACAGCTCCCGAAAGAGGTGATTTGGAATCTACCATTCATGCGAGCGGAACCATTGAAAGTGAAAGTATACTTAATTATTATGCACCCGGTAATATTTTGGTTGCAGATCATGCTGTTTTGGGTGATAAGGTATCTGCAGGTGACAGCATTATTCTTTTTGATGAAGAGGATTATGCATTTGTTTTAAGAGAGTCTGAATTAGAGAATCAGATTACCAATAATACCTATCAGAGCAGTTTGAGCAATTATAATGAAACCAAGGCAAATCTTGCGGCTGCACGTGCTGATGTACAGAAGTATCAGGAACTTGTGAATGCACAGCAGGCAGTGGTAGATGAATTAATCAAAACCATTACGGATGCCAATGCCATTAAGGTTGCAAACTTACAGAATAAAATATATGAGGCGCAGAAGGAACTGGCTGATTTTAACTACTATATTTTAAATGCGGAAGCCCTCGGACTTTCGCCGGAGGCTGTTCAGACTTACATGGGATACGCACAGGAAAAAGAACAGGCAATCAATGCCATGAGTCATGAAATTAATCTTACATCCAGCAGTGCGGTTGCTTATGACCAGCAGAAAAGACTGGAAGCGGCACAGAACCTTTTGAGCGATTACAAGGTAGAGTTAGAGCGTGCTAAGGCAGAAGTGGAAACCTATGAAAATGCATTGGGAAATCAGTATGATGCAGAAAATATTGTTTTAAACGGTGAATTGAGTACCATGCGTACCGAACAGAGTTATGCTGCACTTTTGGCCTGCTCTGAGGGTGTGATTGCAGAATTTGACGGTATTGTATCCGTATGTAACATTGAAGCAGGCACCAAGACTGTGGCCGGAAGTGTCATGGTAACCGTGGCAAGCATTGATGATGTCAAAGTCACATTTTCCGTAACCAAGAGCAACCTGGATGAAATTGCACTGGGACAGAAGGCTACACTTGAAATTATGGGCAATGAATATGAAGGAACCGTAACGAAAATCAGTAGCATGGCAATTGCGGGAACAAACGGCAGTGCAAGTGTTATGGTAGAGTTACATATTGATAATCCGGATGAAAATATTTATCTTGGATTGGATGCGAAAATCAGTTTGTGTACGGCATCCAAAACAGATATCCTTATGCTTCCCGTGGAAGCGGTCAGCGCAGATAAGGAAGGCGAATTTGTATATCTTGTAGTAAACGGAATTGTAGAAAAAAGATATGTTACCCTCGGAATTTCTTCTGATGAATATGTTGAGATAACAGAAGGTTTGGAAGAAACAGATCAGGTAATTACCATGGTATCTTCCGATATTGAAGAAGGTATGCCGGTGATGGCAATACCGCAAATGAGTGATGCAGAAATGGAAATGATGCTGGAAGGAATGTAAAAGCTTAAGAAAGAGGAACTAATATGTCTCAGTTATTGGAATATATTAAAATAGCCTGGCTTTCCATTCGTAACAACAAAGGGCGTTCTTTTCTAACCATGATTGGTATTATTGTGGGTATTTCTTCGGTTATTCTGATTGTGGCAATCGGTAACGGTGTGAAGACTTCCGTACTTGAAGGTATCAACGGAATGTTCGCGGGGCAGATGTATATTATGGCTTGGGAAGAAAGCGATTCCGGCGAATACATTTGGTTCACCCCGGAAGATATTGAAGCAGTCCGCGAAAAGGTCGACAATGTAAAAGGTGTTATGCCGGTTTACAATGACTACGGAGTTACGAGTAATTGGAAAAGAGATTATACAACCTATATTACGGCATCCTCACCGGACTATGCATATGCTATGTCTGAGCCTCTTTTACACGGCAGATATTTTAGCTGGGAAGAGTACGAAGACGGCAGTCCTGTTTGTGTTATTTTGGAGGAAAGTGCAATTAACTTATTCGGTAGTGCCGACGTGGTAGGAGAAACCATCGAAGTAACCATATTCGATGCAGTTGTAAACTTACGTATTGTAGGCGTTAGGGCAAAGTCTGATAATGCGGTAAAAACCATGCTGTATTATTATGATGAAGTAGAAATAGAAATGCCGTTGACTACTATGGACAATGCTACCGGTTGGGGAATGGGAGAAGAATTTGATAACTTCCTTGTTATTGCAGAAACCCCTGAGGATTCGGCGCAGGTAGCACAGGATTGTATTCAGTTATTGGAAGCCAGAAAAGATGTGCGTGGACAGCATGTGATTACCACGGATGAGTTTGCCACGGCAACAAAACAGATTAATGATATTATTAATTACATTACGATTTTTATTTCTTTGGTAGCATCCATATCCCTTGTGGTAGGCGGTATCGGTGTTATGAATATTATGCTGGTATCGGTAACGGAGCGAACTTCTGAAATCGGTATCCGTAAGGCTTTGGGAGCAAGAACCGGTTCCATTATGATTCAGTTTTTGGCAGAGGCTGCTATGATTACCCTTTTGGGAGGAATCCTTGGTATGTTGTTTGGCTGGGGCGGAGCTGCCCTGATTTGTAAGATTGCGTCCCTGTTTTTAAAAATGGATGTGATTGCATATATTGATGTGTGGACTGTGCTTGGCGTAGCTGCATTTTCCAGCATAATCGGTATTTTCTTCGGTATTTATCCGGCGAAGAAAGCGGCACATTTAAGTCCCATTGAAGCATTACGACATGAATAAGAAAGACTGCCATGGAGGCATAGATGAGTAAGTTTTTAGACTATATTAAAATTGCTTTTGCAAATATAAAAATGAATAAAGTACGTTCTTTTCTTACCATGCTTGGGCTTGTCATCGGTATTTCTTCCGTGGTATTAACCATATCTACCGGTAACGGTTTCAGGAACAGTATTTATAATACCTTAAACGATATGGTAGGAAACAGTATTTACCTGTTGGCTGCCGACGAGAATCATTATCTCAACGATGCTGATATTAAGGCAATTGAGGAGAAGGTGGCCAATGTCAAAGGTGTCACTATGGATATAACTATGTGGGTGGATGTGGAAAGCGAAAGTCGTTTTGCCCCAAATGAGGTAAGTGCCAGATTCGGAACACCGTCTTTACAGTATTTATATTCGGAGCCTTTGGTGAGAGGGCGTTATTTCACACAGGAAGAGTATGATAATTATGAGCCGGTTTGTGTGGTGACGGAGGCTACGGCCAAGGCCTTCTTTGGTTCTACCGATGTTTTAGGTGAGACATTGGAAATTGAATTGTACAGTGGCTTTTATAATTTAAAAATTGTAGGTGTCAGGGAAGACAGTGAATCTGCTGCGACCCAGATGTTATACGGGACAGGAAAATATACGATAGAAGTCCCTCATTCGCTTATCAATGACAGGTTAGGTGCTTACGGTATCAGTTTGGATTATTATATGGTTTACATTTTAGCGGATTCTCAAGAGAGCGTGGCGCAGGTAGCAAGTGATGCGGTCAATCTTGTAACGGCAAGACACGATGTCCGTGGTGAAGGAAAATTTGAAGTGCTCCGATTTGACTCTGTTTTGGAAGGATTTAATGCTATCTTAAATATAATTACCGTTTTTATTGTATTGATTGCCATGATATCCCTTTTGGTTGGCGGTATCGGCATTATGAATATTATGTTGGTGTCCGTAACGGAGCGTACGAAAGAAATCGGTATCCGTAAGGCTCTTGGAGCAAGAACGGGAAGTATTCTGTTTCAGTTTCTTGTAGAGGCCGGAACTATATCGCTGCTTGGCGGAATCATTGGTATTTTGTTTGGTATCGGTGGTGCAACCTTGATTTGTTCGCTGGCCGGAAGTTTGGCACAAATGAACATTGTAGCGGATTATAATCCGTTGTTTATTCTTGCAGTCGCCCTTTTTTCGGCAGGAATCGGAATGTTTTTTGGCTTATACCCGGCAAAGAAAGCGGCAAAGCTTACGCCGATTGAAGCACTTCGCAGAAAATAATGTAAAACCTATGTTTTTTCAATGAAAATACATGAAAGAGCATAGGTTTTTTTCTTTTCTCTTTCAAATCTTTTCGTTTTGTGTTATGCTATTCTGGATTAAGAATGCACAGAAAGTTGAGGTGCTGATTTTGGATTTGGAATTTGATGTAAAAATTACTCTCGGCGTATTGTATGATTTTAAAATCCAGCATACATATAAGAAACCGATTACCATACTGGCAACGGCGTTGGGATTTTTTTCAATATACCTGTCTTTTGTAAGGGAGGATTATAAGTTAATATTCTTGTTTTTAGGTATTGTTTTTATTGTATATGAACCTATTACGGCGGCGTATCACTCTTATATACAGGCAAAACTGACGCCTGCATTCCAGCAACCTTTGCATTACAGATTTTGTGAGGAAGGTATCGAAATCAGTCAGAACGGTGAAGTGCAGATGGCCAAGTGGGATCAGTGTGTAAAAGCATGCAATACCCGAAAAAGTATTTTTGTATACACATCCAAGGTGAATGCATTTATTTTCCCGAGAACCGATTTGGGAAATCAGGCAGAAGATGTTATTGCATATATTGCAAAACACGTTTCACCGGAAGTGATGAAGATTCGTTTTTAAGGAAATAAAATTATGATATATGAAACATTTAGTGCGGATGAGACATTTGCAATCGGTAAAGAACTCGGTCAGAATGCCAACCCCGGCAGTGTATATGCACTGATTGGTGATTTGGGAGTCGGCAAGACGGTTTTCACACAAGGTGTGGCAGCAGGGCTTGAAATCAGAGAACATATTAACAGTCCGACGTTTACCATAGTGCAGGTGTATGAAGAAGGAAGACTTCCATTCTATCATTTTGACGTATACCGCATCGGTGACCCTGAGGAAATGGAAGAAATCGGTTACGAGGATTATTTTTATGGTGAGGGTGTCTGCTTTGTGGAGTGGGCAAATTTGATTGAAGAACTGATGCCTGAAAATACCGTAACCATTACCATTGAGAAGAACCCGGCAAAAGGATTCGATTATCGAAAGATTACCATAGAATAAAAAGATAAAAGTATGGATAACAGAAACGTTGTTACAAAAGTATGACAGCGTGGAGGTTTGTATGAAATTAATTGGAATTGACAGCTCAGGCCTTGTGGCTTCCGTTGCAATTATGGAAGATAATAAGCTTGTAGCGGAATATACCGTAAATAATAAAAAAACGCATTCCCAGACTCTGCTTCCGATGTTGGATGAAATTGTACAAAGCACGGGGCTGGAAATGAATGAAATTGATGCCATCGCCATAGCGGCAGGACCGGGCTCTTTTACGGGACTTCGTATCGGTTCGGCAACTGCTAAGGGATTGGGATTGGCATTAAAGAAACCGATTGTACCGGTATCTACGGTGGAAGCGTTGGCTTACAATATGTATGGCACGGATTCTTTGGTTTGTCCGATCATGGATGCAAGAAGGAATCAGGTGTATACCGGTGTTTATGAATTTGTAAAAACAGATGCAGGAAATAACACAGGGGATGATAACGAATGCGACAGATTCTGTTGTTATGAAATGCAGACGATAAAAGAAGCCTGTGCGGTTCCTGTTGAAGAAATTGCGCAAGCGTTAAATGAAATTGGACGGGAAGTAATTTTCTTGGGGGATGGTGTTCCTGTTTTCGCGGAGCAGTTAAAAACATTAATGCAGGTATCATATTCATTTGCACCTGCACATCTGGCATTACAAAAGGCCGGTTGCGTGGCAGGTTTGGGAATGGCAAAGTTTAAAGCAGGCATTTTCGAAGATGCGGCAGCACATTCTCCTGAATATCTTCGTCTTTCCCAGGCGGAGAGGGAAAGAAAGGAAGCCGGACTTTTATGATATTTCGACTGATGGAGTCAACTGATGCAGAGGCGGCTGCGGCACTGGAAAAAGAGAATTTCAGTGAGCCATGGTCTGCCAATGCTTTTATGGAAGAAATTCAAAAAGAATCCTCCATATATATGGTTGCGTATGATGAAGAAATGTTGGTAGGAACCTGCGGATTGGTTACTTCGTTTGACGAAGGGGAAGTTTTGAATGTATCCGTAAGGAAAGAATATAGGCAGCAGGGAATTGCATTGCAACTTTTACAATGTATTCTGGAGGAAGGCCGACAAAAAGGCATTCGGCATTTTACCTTGGAAGTCAGGGAAGGTAACGTACCGGCAAGGACCTTGTACGAGAAACTTGGATTTGTTTGTGAAGGGATCCGACCGAATTTTTATCGCAATCCTACAGAGAATGCTGCAATTTACTGGTTACACGAGGAATAAATGTTCCTATATTTCCCACTAGGAATGCATATTTATATTCTGTATAATTTTACATAACGATGGGGTTTTATACGCATCATACAGCAGACAGAATGGAGGAATACCGATGAGGGAATATAATGAAGAACAGCAGAAATTATCCGGAGTCATTTGCAATGGCTGCGGTAAAGATATGGAAGTAGAGAACGGAATCCTTATGGAAGGAAGTTTTCATGCTGATTGGATGTTTGGATACTTCTCGAAAAGAGACCGTGAAAAGCATGATTTTGATTTGTGCGAAGACTGTTATGAAAGAATAACAAAGGAGTTTGCGGTACCGCCTACGGTAACGGTGGTAACGGAACTTTTATAAAAATCGTAGCGAAGGTGTTTTATGTTAGATGTATGTCTTTTGGGAACCGGCGGAATGATGCCCCTGCCATACAGGTGGCTGACTTCGTTAATGGTCCGATACAACGGAAAAAGCATATTGATTGATTGCGGTGAAGGTACTCAGATTGCAATGAAGGAAAAGGGATGGAGCCCGAAACCTATCGATGTGATTTGTTTTACCCATTTTCATGCGGATCATATCAGCGGTTTGCCGGGAATGTTTCTTACCATGGGCAATGCAGAACGTACGGAACCTTTGCTTTTGATAGGACCTAAGGGGTTGGAAAGAGTGGTGACGGCGCTTCGCACCATTGCACCGGAACTGCCTTTTGAAATAAAATATATGGAGTTAACTGCACCACAGCAGATGATTGACCTTGGCGGAATTAAGTTGAATGCTTTTAAGGTGAATCATAATATTACCTGTTACGGTTACAGTCTGGAAGTGGAACGTGCCGGCATGTTTGATGTCGAGCGTGCGAGAGCGCAGGAGATTCCTCAGAAGCTTTGGAGCCGTTTGCAGAAAGGTGAAACCATAGAAGATGAAGGAGTCATTTATACTCCGGATATGGTATTGGGAGCCCCGAGAAAAGGACTGAAAGTCACCTACACGACGGACACCAGACCTTGTGAAAGCATTGTAGAGAATGCCAAGGATTCGGATTTGTTTATTTGCGAGGGCATGTACGGAGAAGAAGAAAAAGTGGTGAAAGCCAAAGAATATAAACATATGACCTTTTATGAGGCGGCAGAACTTGCGAAACGCAGCAATGTATCTGAAATGTGGTTAACCCATTATAGTCCGTCACTGATTCGGCCGGAAGATTATATGAAAAAGGTCCGCAAAATCTTTCCCAATGCACATGTGGGAAAAGATGGTAAAAGTATTGATTTGATGTTTCAGGATTAAAGAAGGAAAGGAGGATAAGAGATGAAGACAGGACGAAAAATACTTGCCATAGTAATTGTAGTTTTATTTGTTGCTGCAATTTTGTTGTTGTTTATTTATCAAAATAATAAAACGCAGACGTCTTATACGGAAGATGAAGTTGTGATTTCTAATGTGGACAGTGTAGTGCTTCGTAACCTGGACATTAATTATCCCCCGACTCCGAAGGAACTTTTGAAATATTATAGTGAAATCACAACCTGTTTTTATCAGGATAATTTAAGTGAAGAGGATTTAATCAGACTGGCGCAGACTGCAAGAAAGCTTTATGATGAAGAACTATGTGCCGGCGTGACGGAAGAAGAATATATTGAGAGCCTGAAAGAGGATATTTTGGAGTTCAATTCTCTGGGGGTTGTAGTGTCCGGATACACGGTATCTTCCAGTACGGATGTGGAAGAATACGAAATTGACGGGCGTGAGTATGCACGTTTGTATGCAACCTATCGTTTACGACAGGGAACGGAATATATTTATACGAATGAAGTGTTTGTGATGCGTCGTGATGAAGACGGCCATTGGAAAATTTTAGGCTGGGAACTTCTGGAAGAAGAGGAAGTTGAGTCTTTACAGGAGACTATGGGCTCGGAAGGACCGGAAGCATAAATTGTTATAAAGGTTGAAATAAAAATGGAAAAAGATGTTTTAATATTGGCAATAGAAAGTTCTTGCGATGAGACTGCGGCTGCCGTGGTAAAAAACGGCAGGGAAGTGCTTTCCAATGTAATTTTTTCACAGATTGATTTACATACGGTATACGGTGGTGTTGTGCCTGAAATTGCATCGCGTAAACATATTGATAAAATCAATCAGGTGATAGAAGAAGCGTTACAGAAAGCAGGAGTTACTTTAGATGATCTTTCTGCCATTGCGGTAACATACGGCCCCGGATTGGTAGGGGCTCTTTTGGTGGGAGTATCTGCAGCAAAAGCGATTGCATTTGCAACAGGATTGCCACTGATTGGTGTTCATCATATTGAAGGACATATTTCGGCAAACTATATTGCGAACCCTACATTGGAACCGCCGTTTGTGTGTCTTGTGGTTTCTGGCGGACATACACATTTGGTATCGGTAAAAGATTACGGGGAATATGAAATACTCGGACGAACCAGGGATGATGCGGCAGGCGAAGCTTTTGATAAAGTGGCCCGTGCTATCGGCCTTGGATATCCGGGAGGCCCCAAGATTGATAAAATTTCTAAAGAAGGTAACTCGGAGGCAATCCGTTTTCCGCGTGCCAAGGTTGGTGACGGAGAATATGATTTCAGTTTTAGCGGTTTGAAATCAGCGGTACTCAATTATTTAAACGGCTGTCAGATGAAGGGTGAGGAAGTGAATACTGCAGATGTTGCAGCTTCCTTCCAACAGGCAGTGATTGATGTATTGGTTGGGCACTCCATGGATGCGATTGATAAGTATCAGTTAGACAAGTTTGCCATTGCAGGCGGTGTTGCATCGAATGCATCATTACGCGCAGCATTTGAAAAGGCCTGCGCAGAGAAGAATGTAGCATTCTTTTTACCGCCCCCGGTATTATGTACGGATAACGCTGCGATGATCGGAGCGGCGGCTTATTATGAATATATCAAGGGTGTTCGCCACGGATATGATTTGAATGCGGTGCCGAATTTGAAATTGGGTGAAAGATTATAATGTATAGCAGAAGCATGTTGGAATTGCCGACATGCTTTTATATCCTTTAAATATATGCATGAAAGGAAATGGGTTTATGAGTAAAACAGTAGCAATTGTATTGGCCGCGGGAAGAGGCAAGAGAATGCAGTCTGATGTAGCAAAACAATATTTGCTGGTAAAAGGCAAGCCGGTTTTGTATTATTCCCTGAAAGCGTTTGAGGATAGTGTCGCAGATGAAATTATTCTTGTGACTGCCGAAAGCGAAATTGCTTATTGTAAGGAAGAAATTGTGGAACGATACGGTTTTAATAAGGTTGTAAAAATTGTTGCCGGCGGTAAAGAACGTTATCATTCGGTATATAACGGTTTAAAAGCCTGTGAAGATGCCGGTACAGTATTGATTCATGACGGAGCAAGACCTTTTTTGGATAATGACATTATTGAACGTAATATTAATATGGTAAAAGAATACGGAGCATGCGTAACCGGTATGCCGGTAAAGGATACGATTAAAATTGCCGATGAGAATGGTTTTGTAAAAGAAACGCCCAGAAGGGATTTGATTTGGGCAATTCAGACACCTCAGACCTTTCGATACGAACTGATTAAGAAATCTTATGATTTGTTTTTTGAAAAGGAAGAAGAAAATTGCAACAAATATTCGGTAACAGATGATTCCATGATGGCAGAAATTTTTGGCGGATTAAAAGTGAAGCTGGTGGAAGGCAGTTATAATAATGTAAAGAT
>JAZNTK010000082.1:0-32905 GCA_045591685.1 Lachnospiraceae bacterium | reverse complement strand
TGGTATTGTAATGGGTAGCGATTCAGATATGCCCGTAATGGCGAAAGCCGCAGAAATGTTGGAGGAGTTTGGTATTTCTTATGAAATGACCATTATTTCGGCACACAGAGAACCGGACGTATTTTTTGAATATGCAAAGACTGCAGAGGAAAAAGGTTTTAAAGTAATTATCGCAGGAGCAGGTATGGCAGCACACTTACCCGGTATGTGCGCAGCGATTTTCCCTATGCCCGTAATCGGTATTCCCATGCATACAACATCTTTGGGAGGAAGAGATTCCTTGTATTCAATCGTACAGATGCCTTCCGGAATCCCTGTGGCAACCGTTGCAATTAACGGCGGAGCAAATGCAGGTATTCTTGCGGCTAAGATTCTTGCAACTTCAAACCCCGAATTATTAGATAAAGTGAAAGCTTATGCACAGTCTTTGAAAGAAGGCGTACAGAAGAAAGATGCAAAGTTACAGGAAGTAGGATTCCGTAATTACAGTAAGTAAAATTAGGAGGCAGATAAAATGGATTACAAGACAGCGGGCGTCGATATCGAAGCCGGATACAAATCAGTGGAATTAATGAAGGAACATGTAAAAGGAACCATGAGACCTGAAGTATTAGGTGGTCTTGGCGGATTTTCCGGTGCATTCTCTCTTTCAAGCATTAAGGATATGGAAGAACCTGTTCTTTTATCCGGTACAGACGGATGCGGAACAAAGGTGAAATTAGCAATCATTATGGATAAGCACGATACCATCGGTATTGATGCGGTTGCAATGTGTGTCAATGACGTAGCATGTGCAGGTGGAGAACCCTTATTCTTCTTAGACTATATTGCATGCGGTAAGAACATCCCTGAGAAGATTGCAACTATCGTAAGCGGTGTAGCAGAAGGCTGTAAGCAGTCTGGCTGTGCATTAATCGGTGGTGAAACCGCAGAACATCCCGGTATGATGCCTGAAGAAGATTACGATTTGGCAGGTTTCGCGGTAGGTGTTGCTGATAAGAAAGAAATCATTACCGGTGCTGAAATTAAAGCGGGTGATGTTTTAATCGGTATTGCATCATCAGGTGTACATAGTAACGGTTTCTCTTTGGTAAGAAAAATCTTCGAAAATGAATTAACCAAAGAAGGTTTAAGCACATATTATGATGAACTCGGAACAACTTTAGGAGAAGCACTTTTAGCTCCTACCAGAATTTATGTAAAAGCATTAAAGGCTGTAAAAGATGCAGGTGTAAGAATCCACGGTTGTTCTCATATTACAGGCGGTGGTTTCCAGGAGAACATTCCCAGAATGCTTCCTGACGGAATCCGTGCAGTTGTGGATAAGAACAGCTATGAAGTTCCTGCAATCTTTAAGCTTATGCAGAAAAAAGGTAATGTTGCAGACGACATGATGTACAATACTTATAACATGGGTCTTGGTATGGTTGTTGCAGTAGATCCCGCAGACGTAGATAAGGCAATGGCAGCTATTGCTACAGCAGGCGATACCGCATATGTGGTAGGTAAGACAGAAGCCGGTGAAAAGGGAGTAATATTATGCTAAAAGTATTGGTATGTGTATCCGGTGGCGGAACCAATTTACAGGCGATTTTAGACCGTGCGAAAGCAAAAGAATTGGGCGACGTGGAAATTGTTCGTGTTATCAGTAATAATGCGAATGCCTATGCGTTAACAAGAGCGGCAGAAGCCGGCGTTTCCGGTGTTTGCGTATCACCGAAGGATTATGCAAGCAGAGATGAATTTCACAAAGCATTTTTACAGGCAATTGATGAAGTGAGTCCTGATTTAATTGTTTTGGCAGGTTTCCTCGTAGTAATCCCGGAAGAAGTTATTTCAAAGTATCGAAATCGAATTATTAATATTCATCCTTCTTTGATTCCTTCCTTCTGCGGAACCGGATATTATGGACTTAAGGTGCATGAAGCTGCTTTGGAACGCGGTGTCAAAGTAACAGGTGCAACCGTACATTTTGTAGATGAAGGTACCGATACAGGCCCTATTATTTTACAGAAAGCGGTATATGTCAAAGAAGGCGATACCCCGAAGGATTTACAGCTTCGTGTAATGGAAGAAGCGGAGTGGGAGATTCTTCCCAAGGCAATCCGAATGATTGCAGACGGCGAAGTAAAATTAGGCTAATATATTTTAAGATATTAGAAACTTATATTTTGAAAAGATAATCAAATTATTATGCAGAAGAAGTGTCGCAAAAGCGGCAGTCGGAGGAAAATAAATGAAAGTATTAATCGTAGGTAGCGGCGGCAGAGAGCACGCAATTGCAACCTGTGTTGCAAAGAGTAAAAGAGTAAGCAAGATTTATTGTACACCCGGTAATGCAGGTATTGCGAAGCTTGCAGAATGTGAACCTATCGGTGTAATGGATTTTGATAAAATTGTGGCGTTTGCGAAGGAAAAGGAAATTGACCTTACCATCGTAGCTCCCGATGATCCTTTGGTTGCCGGTTTGGTAGATGCTTTGGAAGAAGCAGGATTGAGAGCGTTTGGTCCCAATAAGGCAGCGGCAATTCTGGAAGGAAGCAAGGCTTTTTCAAAGGATTTAATGAAGAAGTATAACATTCCTACCGCAAAGTATGAGAACTTCAACGATGCTGATGCGGCAATTGAATATTTGAAAACTTCCAAATTCCCTATTGTATTGAAGGCTGACGGTCTTGCGTTAGGTAAAGGCGTATTAATCTGCAATTCTTACGAAGAAGCAGTGGACGGCGTTAAGGAAATTATGCTGGATAAAAAATTCGGTACCGCAGGAAATTGTATGGTAATCGAAGAATTTATGACCGGTCGCGAAGTATCCGTTTTGACATTTGTAGATGGTAAAACCATTCGTGTTATGACTTCCGCACAGGACCATAAGAGAGCAAAAGACGGTGACCAGGGCTTGAATACAGGCGGCATGGGAACTTTTTCACCCAGTCCTTTTTATACAGAAGAGGTGGATGAATACTGCCGTAAGTACATTTATCAGGCAACTGTAGATGCTATGCGTGCAGAAGGCAGAGAATTCAAGGGTGTTATCTTCTTCGGACTTATGTTAACTCCTGACGGCCCGCGTGTATTGGAATACAATGCACGTTTCGGTGATCCTGAGGCACAGGTTGTTTTGTCCAGAATGAAAAATGATATTATTGATGTGATGGAAGCTTGTATTGACCAGACTTTGGATCAAATCGAATTGGAATTTGAAGACAATGCGGCAGTTTGTGTTATTTTGGCTTCGGACGGATATCCTTTAAGCTATGAAAAAGGATTTGAAATCAAGGGACTTGAGAACTTTGATGACAAAGATGATTACTTCTGTTTCCATGCAGGAAGCAAGTTCGCAGATGGTAAGATTGTGACCAACGGAGGACGTGTACTTGGCGTGACCGCTAAGGGAGCAACCTTAAAAGAGGCAAGACAGAAGGCTTATGATGCCACAGAATGGGTATCGTTTGACAATAAATACATAAGACATGATATCGGTAAAGCGATTGATGAAGCATAGTATGTGTTAGCCTAAAAGCATATCAGGTGGATTATATGATGAAAGTTATGTTAACCAAGTGGTATATAGATGGGAGAAAGAAATGAAGAAACAGATGAGTTTTATGATGAATAAAATGCTCTTGCTCAGAAGTCTGCTGACTGTATTTTGTGTAGCAGCAGTTTTGTGGGGCGTTTCATTTGTCAGTCACGCGGATGAAAAAGGTACGATTACAGGCAGTAACGTAAATTTACGTGCAGAAGCCAGCACAACATCTACGGCAATTGAAGTGTTGTCTGCAAATGCTCTGGTAGATGTGCTTGCTGAAACAACGGGTACAGACGGTAACAAGTGGTACAAAATTACTACAGCAGCCGGAAATACCGGATATGTTCGTGCGGATTTTGTGAAAAAAGCTGTGATTACCGTACCGGTAACGGAGACTGAAGACAAAACGGCTTATATTGCCGGTGCAAATGCCAATATCCGTCAGGATGCCTCTACGTCAAGTGGTCGTGTAGCAAATGCTCTTGGTGGTTCTAAAGTTACGATCATCGGTGAAGCAACCGGTGCAGACGGCTATAAGTGGTATCAGATTGAATTCACAGGAAATGGTGCGACTATGACCGGTTTTATCCGTTCAGACTTGGTTACTTTTGAAGCACCTACTCAGGATCCTGAAGTCACAGTCATTGAAGGTGGCACGAGCGAAGGAAGCGAATCGGAGGAACCCAGTGAAGAACCTTCAGAGCCTGTAGAAGAACCCAGCGAAGTACCTTCGGAAGAACCCGAACCTGAAATTCCGGTAACTTCTTCCGTGGTGGATTTAACGATTATGGAGCCTGTATCTGTAGTGGAAATTTTACCGCAGGGCTTTGAACAGACCGAGTTGAAATTAGGTGAAAACGTATATACAGTATGGGGCAAGGATGATTTTTATATCATGTATGCATCTGTAAACGGTGGAACTCCCCAGTATTATTTATATGATGCTGCAAATGAAAGCTATGTATCTTATACAGGGCTTTTGACAGAAGCGGATATGAATGTACAACCGGAAGAAGAAGGTCTTAATTATAAGCTGATTGCCATTATTTGCATTGGAGTTATTGTTGTTCTTGCACTTGTTATCGGTATTCTCGGATTTAAATTGGCAAATGCCGGTTACAGAGATGATGATGACGATGACGACGATTATTATGACGATGACGACGAAGACGATGATGATGACGAAGAAGAGTATGTAAATCTCTCTGATGATGAAGACGAGGAAGAAGATGATGATGACGATGATGACGATGACATTTTCGATTTCTCGGATGATGAGGAAGAGGATGATATCATGAATATTATCCCCATCACAGAGCAAATGCCCGTACATGAAATTACTGATAACGTGGCAGAAGTAGACGAAACATATGAAGAAGCCGTATATGAAGTACCTGCAGAGGAAGCAGTATACGAGGAACCCGTATATGAAGCTCCTGCAGAGGAAGCAGTATACGAAGAAGCTGTATATGAAGCACCTGTAGAAGAGGCAGCATACGAGGAGCCTGTATATGAAGCTCCTGCAGAGGAAGCAGTATACGAGGAGCCTGTATATGAAGCTCCTGCAGAGGAAACAGTATACGAGGAAGCTGTATATGAAGCTCCTGTAGAAGAGCCTGTTTATGAGGAAACATTGGAATACAGCGATGACGAAGAAGACATGTTTGATGAGGAATCTTTGGAGGAAGAAACCTTTGAAGAGGAAGAAGAATATGTACCTTCCAAGAAAACGAAAAAGGATAAAAAGGAAAAGAAGAAATTCGGCAAGCGTTTCCTTGATTTCTTTACGGTAGAAGTAGAGGAAGAGGATGACGAGGAGAGCGAAGACGATTATGATGAAGAAGATGATGAGTCAGAAGAAAAGTCTTCCTTTACAAGATTCGACGATGATGATGACGATTTGAATTTTATTGATATATAAAAAATCCTTTTTAAGCATACGTTGACAAGAAAGAGCATCTGTTATAATATATGTATAACAGATGCTCTTATTAGGTAAAGAGGAGAATACAATGTATTGGGAAATTGATTTTAACAGTGAAGAAGCCTTATATATGCAGTTGCATAACCAGATTATCATAGGTATTGCAACAGAAGTGTACCGGGAGGGAGATGCCCTTCCTTCGGTGCGTCAGTTAGCAGAAGAAATAGGTATTAATATGCATACCGTTAATAAAGCATATAATGTATTAAGGCAGGAGGGCTTTGTTAAGGTTGACAGAAGAAAAGGTGCAGTGATTGCCGTAGATGTGGATAAATTAAGAGCATTAGAAGCCATGAAGAAGGATTTAAGAATTTTATTGGCAATCGGCGCATGTAAGAATATTTCAAGAGCAGAAGTGCATGCTTTAATTGATGAGATATATATGGAGTATGGAGGAGAATAACATGCAGGAGCAGTTTACAAATAAGGCGCAGAAAGCCTTACGTTATGCAGAAGAAATTGCAGGAAGACTGCATCAGAATCATATCGGAACAGAACATATTTTGTATGGTTTGGCAAAAGAAACAGAAAGTGTGGCCGGTGCTGCCTTAAATGCTAACGGTGTGTCTGCTAAGGAATTGCAGGAACTTTTAAAAGCATATGGTGTACCGGGAGGAGATACGGTAACCAAGAGTGGTAAAAAATATACCCCGAGAGCTTTGGGCGTGTTAAATGACAGCCACAATCAGGCGGCGTTTTTTCATGGCGGTCAGACCGGTACGGAGCATATTTTAATTGCGTTGCTTCGAGACGGGGATAATATGGCCGGAAAGATGCTTTCTATCATGAAGGTTAATATTAAAAAAGTCTACATGGATGTTATTCTGGCCATGGGTGAGGATGCTAATGCCGTAAAAGAGAAATTAAGCCGACGCAATATGAATAAAAAGAAAAACGGACCGGATATGTTGTCCCAGTATTCCAGAGATATAACGGAACTGGCACGTAAAGGTAAATTGGACCCGGTAATCGGACGTGAAGAGGAAATTAAGCGTTTGATTCAGATTGTGTCCCGAAGAACCAAGAACAATCCTTGTTTAATTGGCGAACCGGGAGTAGGTAAAACCGCTATTGTGGAAGGGCTTGCAGCACGTATTGTAAATGGCGATGTGCCGGATACTTTAAAAAATAAAAGGATTTTATCCTTGGATTTATCAGCTATGGTTGCCGGAAGTAAATACCGTGGTGAGTTTGAAGAACGTATTAAAACCGTTATGAAAGAGGTAACGGAGGATGGTAATATCATTCTTTTTATGGATGAAATTCATACCATGATTGGTGCCGGCGGAGCAGAAGGTTCCATTGATGCCGCCAGTATTTTAAAGCCTGCATTATCCAAGGGGGAAGTACAGTTAATCGGTGCTACCACAATAACGGAATATCGTAAATATATTGAAAAGGATGCGGCGTTGGAACGTCGTTTCCAGACCGTTGCGGTGGAAGAACCTACCGTAGAAGAGGCGATTGCCATTTTAACAGGTGTTGTCGGCAAATATGAGCAGTACCATAAGGTAAAGATTACACCGGAAGCCATTGAGGCAGCAGTAAGACTTTCGGATCGTTATATTTCGGACCGCAATCTTCCGGATAAAGCAATTGATGTTATTGATGAAGCGGCAGCAAGTGTCAGACTGTCCGAGAAGTCCGTATCCAAGACCTGTCAGAAACTGCAGGAGGAGATTTCTGAGGCAGATGCGGCAATTGAAAAGGCGATTCAGGAGCTTGATTTTGAAACAGCAGGGAAAATTAAGGCAGAGCAGGATGTTTTATTTAAAAAGTTAAATCGTGCCCAGGCAGCATATGAAAAGAAATTAATGAACGATGCACTGAAAATTACGGAAGAAGACATTGAAAAAGTAGTATCGGTGTGGACGAAAGTGCCCGTAACGAAACTGGCAGAGAAAGAGTCAGAGCGCCTTTTGAAGCTGGAGAATGTACTTCATAAACGTGTAATCGGTCAGCAGGAAGCAGTAACGGCAGTAGCCAAGGCTATTCGCAGAGGGCGTGTAGGATTACAGGATCCAAACCGTCCTATCGGAAGTTTTCTTTTCTTAGGACCTACCGGTGTGGGTAAAACAGAGCTTAGTAAAGCTTTGGCAGAGGCATTGTTCGGTTCTGAAAGTTCGTTAATCCGTGTAGACATGTCAGAATATATGGAACAGCATTCGGTATCCAAGATGATTGGTTCACCGCCCGGATATGTAGGATTCGAGGATGGCGGCCAGTTGAGTGAGAAGATTCGTCGCAATCCTTATTCCGTAGTGCTTTTTGATGAAATTGAAAAGGCGCATCCGGACGTGTTTAATGTACTTTTACAGGTATTGGATGACGGTCATATTACGGATGCAAAGGGGCGCAAAGTAAGTTTTAAGAATACGGTGTTGATTATGACTTCTAATGCCGGAGCACAGCGTATTGTGGAACCCAAAAATTTAGGTTTTGCCGGAAGTACCAGCGAAAAACAGAACTACGAAAAAATGAAGTCCGGTGTTATGGAAGAAGTAAAACGTATCTTCAAGCCGGAGTTTATCAATCGTATTGATGATATTATCGTATTCCATCAATTGAATCACGATAATATGAAAGATATTATTCAGTTGCTTACAAGTAAATTGTGCACAAGATGCAAGGAGCAGATGGATATTACTTTAACGGTATCACCTGCATTAAAAGAGCATCTTGTAAATGAATACAGCAATGCCAAGATGGGTGCCCGTCCTTTAAAACGTGCGGTGCAGTCGGTAATTGAAGATGCTTTGGCCGAGGAACTTTTAAGCGGAAGAATTCAGGCAGGAGATAAGGTTCTTGCAGGAATTAAAAATAAAAAAGTATCTTTTCAGAAGAAATAATAAAATTAGGCAACGTCAATTTGTGAGATATGACGAAACAAAAAAATATTTTATGAAACTTGTCTGAAACAGTAGAAAAGAAGAGAAAAATTTAGTATACTAAAAGAGTGAAAATAAGGAGATATTTTTTATTTTCCGATGGGCATTTATGATAAATTGGGAGGATACACAAATGGCTGTGGTAGAAGAATTGCTCCGCGAGGAAGCGGACGGAACAATCAGTTTTGGAAACCATACATTGGCGGACAAAGCGAAAGTAGAGGATTTTCCTCATGACGGAGACCTTTACAAGGTAAAAACATTCCAGACAATGACTAAATTAGAGAAGAACGGTATGTTTTTATATGAATCTGTTCCCGGAACCAGCGTGACTCATTTTGATGAAAAGGAAGACGGCGTATCTTTTATCGTAGATGGTGATAACGATGCGCAGCTGACCATCGGTCTTGCTGAAAACACAGAATATAATGTGTGGATTGGCGATGAGAGCGTAGGTACGCTTAAGAGTAATCTCAGCGGTAAAATGAATATCAGTGTGGCACTGGCAGATGCATCCGAGTTAAAGGTGCAGATTAAAAAGTAATAAAGAAATATACCAAAGAAAACAGCATGCCGGATTGGCATGTTGTTTTTAGGTATGGGCAGAAAACTATGGATTGATGTATGTTGTACTGAAACAGGATTGTTTCAGCCCGACGGAGAAACATGGAGTAATAGTATGGCAAAGGGGAAGGAAAAAACAGTTTTTTATTGTAAAGAATGCGGATATGAATCTGCTAAATGGATGGGACAGTGTCCTGCATGCAGGCAATGGAATACCATGTCGGAAGAAAAGATTACAATAAGCAGCAAAGGAAGTGTGTCTAAAGCAGAGCGTAAAGATGCTGTTTTAAGTAAAATGTCCGAGATATCTACGGCAAAGGAAGAGCGTGTGGCAACCGGTATGAAAGAACTGGATCGTGTATTGGGCGGTGGTATTGTTCCAGGCTCGTTGACCTTGGTAGGAGGTGACCCTGGTATCGGTAAATCGACGATTCTTTTGCAAACCTGCAGACATTTGGGAGCGGCAGGCCATTCTGTTTTATACATATCGGGTGAAGAATCTCTGAAGCAGATTAAGTTGCGTGCGGAACGTATCGGTGAGTTTACCGATGATGTGCAGTTGTTGTGTGAAACGAACCTGGATGTTATAGAAGAAGTATTGAAAAAGGTAAAGCCTGAGGTTGTTATCATTGACTCTATTCAGACTATGTATTCCGAGGATGTGGGTTCCGCACCGGGAAGTGTATCTCAGGTGAGAGAAGCGACTTCTGTTTTAATGCAGGTTGCCAAAGGATTGGAAATCTCGGTATTTATCGTTGGTCATGTGACCAAGGAAGGAACAGTTGCCGGACCCAGAGTGTTGGAACATATGGTGGATACTGTTTTATACTTTGAGGGTGATAGACATGCGTCTTATCGTATTTTGCGCGGTGTGAAGAATCGTTTTGGCTCTACCAATGAAATCGGCGTATTTGAAATGCGTGAGCAGGGACTTGTGGAGGTGGAGAATCCCTCGGAGTTTATGTTGAGCGGACGACCGGAAGGAGAGAACGGCTGTATTGTAACCTGTTCCGTGGAAGGAACCAGGCCGATTCTCATTGAAATTCAGGCTTTGGTATGCCGTACGAATTTCGGTATTCCCAGACGTCAGGCAATCGGTACCGACTTAAACCGCTTGAATCTTCTTATGGCGGTGCTTGAGAAGCGTCTTGGTATGTCTATGGGTGATTGTGATGCTTATGTGAATATTGCAGGAGGTATGCGTATTACGGAACCTGCAATCGATTTGGGAATCGTGTTGGCATTAGTATCCAGTTTTCGCAATCGTGCTATAGGAGAAGATGTGATGGCATTTGGTGAAGTCGGATTGTCAGGAGAAGTAAGAGCTGTCAGCCAGATGCAGACGAGAGTCAGTGAGGCAAAGAAGTTAGGCTTTAAGACCTGCATCGTGCCTGCGTCATGCAAAGATAGTTTGCAGGATGCCAAAGGCGTGAAATTGATTTATGTTTCTTCTGTTACGGATGCGATTGACAGTATATTATCATAAAAGAAAAACCTTGATACGAATTTGTATCAAGGTTTTTTAGCAGGGGAAGAGGGATTCGAACCCCCATGAACGGTTTTGGAGACCGTCATACTGCCATTGTATGATTCCCCTATTTGATTGTAGTGTTTTTACCACCGAGGGTTATTATAGCATAAGCCCTTAGGAAAAGGCAAGTATTATTTTTATAAATTCTAATGGTATCAATAAATATTATTTTTGAAAGTGTAATGCATGGTTTGCTATATTTTTACAACAAAAAACCGGATGGCTTATACCATCCGGCTTTTTGTTTTGTGTAAAAGGGGAATTCTTTCGGAATTGTTAATCAATGCTTGTCGTTCACTGACTAACTTTAATGAAATTATATTACTTACAAGGGGCAAAATCTATAATTATTTTGCGTAAAATTAACACTATATTAGCTTAAACGGCATATTTTGACACTTTCACATATTTTTCGTATAATAAACCAATAGGGGTGGTTGATATGAATTATATTGTAATTGCACACATAATCTGTATTCTGATTATAGGTTTTATTACCTTTTTGGTATATAATGAGAAATTTTCCGAGAACCAAAAATATTTGGGTCTTGTTTCGGTATCTTCATTTGTTTGTATTATTGGATGTTTCCTTGGAGATTTGGCGACCTCAGAGGGCGCGTTGGTTGTTGCAGTGAAAATCCAATATTTCGGAGTAGCATATCTTTATACATTCCTTTTGCTGTTAATTATGCGTTCTTGTAATATAAATGTGAATACCTGGGTAGCAGCGGTATTGATTGTATTCGATACGATAATGTTAACCGGTGCCTTATTAATGGACTACCATGATTTATTTTTTGAGGAATTCTATGCAAAAAAAGTTGGCGAAACCATTCAATTGGTCTATACACCGGGCCGGCTTATGATTTGTTGGTATATATATCATTTGGCACTTTTGCTAAATGCATTTATTATTACCGTACGTAATCAGATTGTATATAAAACCAAGAATTCAAAATACATTTTTATGTTTCCGATAGCTTTCTTTGTATTTTGGTTATGTACGGTTATGGAGAATTTTCATATCCATCCTTATGCCAGATATTCTGAATTCCTTCTTGTAGTTGCATTAATTATAATCGCAATCATTATTTTCAGATTGCGTATTTTCGATACGGTCCAGGTTGCGAAGGAAGACGTAGTACAAAACATTGATGAAGGATTTTTTGTTATTGATATCGGTAAGAACTTATTGTTTGCCAATGATGTGGCATTGTCGATTCTGCCGGAGTTAAAGCTTCCCAATCAGCAGAACAGAATTATAAATCAGATATATCGCAGCAATAAAAAGGTTATTCATATCGGAAGCAAGCAATATAGTATTTCGGTAGTACCTTTTTATGATAAAAATACTTTAAAAGGATATAATCTCTGGCTTTTTGATAAAACAGAAGAGCAGGAGTATAACAAGCGTTTGCTTGAGTTAAAAGAGCAGGCGGAAGAAGCGAACAAGGCTAAGACTATGTTCCTTGCCAATATGTCCCATGAAATCAGAACTCCTATGAATGCGATTATGGGTACTACAGAAATGATTCTTCGCGAGAATACGTCGAAGGCAGTGGAGAATCATGCCAACAGTATCAAGAACGCCGGTAATATCTTGATTTCCATTATCAATGATATTCTTGACTTCTCCAAGATTGAGTCCGGTAAAATGAATGTGAATGATATTAACTATAAGCCCGGATTTCTCATTAAAGACATTACGGATTCAATAAGACCCAAGTTAGAAGAAAAAGGTGTTATGTTTGAAATCCATGTAAAAGAGTCTTTGCCCAAGGTATTGCGTGGCGATGAAACACACGTGCGACAGGTATTTACCAATATTCTTACTAATGCCGTGAAATATACTCAGCGCGGTTATGTGGCAATGAATGTGGACTGGGAGTTACAGAATGGTCTTGCGTTGGTGCGTGTTTCCGTAGAAGATACCGGTTGCGGTATCAGTGAAGAAAATATGAAGACCCTGTTTAACAGTTTTGAACGTGCGGATATGATTAAAAATCAGACGATTGAGGGAACCGGTCTCGGACTTGCCATTACCAAACGTTTGATTGAAAGTATGGGTGGTTCCATTTCGGTTAAGAGTACTTATGGCGAAGGTAGTATTTTCTCCTTTTATTTTTATCAGGGAATTGTGGACTATGCACCTACCGGTGATTACAACATTTTAACGGAAAAAGAAGAAGAGGAATTAAAGAGCAGTAATGAATCTTTCATTGCACCTATGGCGAAAGTACTTGCGGTGGATGATAATGTCACTAATATTAAGGTGATTCAGGGAATCCTTTCCATGTATCAGATTCGTGTTGATACGGCTACCAGCGGTCAGGAATGTTTGGAGAAACTGGAAAAGAATCATTATCATATGATTTTAATGGATCAGATGATGCCGATTATGGACGGTATCGAAACAGCGCAACGAATCCGTGAGTTACCGGATAAGGATATCAGAAATATTCCGATCATTGCGTTGACTGCAAATGCAATTCGCGGAGCAAGAGAAATGTTCTTGGAAAACGGTTTTCAGGATTATATCTCCAAGCCCATGGACATTAATATTCTGGAAAAAATATTGCGTAAATATTTGCCCAATGAATTTATACATTTGGTAGATAAGAAGAATCCTAAAATCAGTTTAGGCAAACCGATTGTTATTCCGCAGGTAGATGTGGAAGCCGGTATCGAAAACTACGGTAATTCCCGTCAGAGATACATTCAGATTCTGCGTTATATCTATGATGACGGTGAAGAACAGATTGTACGTATGAAAAAGCAGGTGCGAGAGAAACGTTATGATGACTACCTGTTTGAGGTCCATGCGTTAAAAGGTCTTGCAAAAGGTATCGGTGCCATGGAATTGTCAGAGAATGCGCGAGTACAGGAAATGGCGGCAAGAGAGAAGAATTATCAGGTTATTACGGATGGTGCAGAGCATTTGTTTGAGCAGTATCAGATGCTTCTTGCCAATATTAAGTTTGTATTCCAGGATAATGGCATCGCACTGACGGAAGAAGTAAAGGTGCAGGATGTGGAATTGACGCCCAGTGAGTATACAGCCCAGCTTCTTTCCATGATGGGAAGTTTGGATATGTTGGAGCAGCAGGAGGCAGAAAAGAAGGTTAATAATATGCTGTCCTTCCGTATGGATGAAAACAAACGAAATATGTTGGAAGAAGTAAAACGCTGTATCAAGAATTTCGATTATGAAGATGCTAAAATCAAGGCACAAAAATTATTGCAAATGTAGAAAATAAACGAAAAATATAGTGGATTTTTCCGCAGTGTGTGTTATGATATTTTTAATAGGGATGAAGCATGAAGGAGGGTATAGCCCATGTTTGAAAACGAAAAGTTAACAACAGAGCAGTTTGTGGCTGAATATAGAGATGAGGTGGCAATTTTAATCAAATATTTGCCGTGGTTAGAGTCAAAGCAGGGCAGAAATGTGGTGTCTCAGTATACTCCGGAAGCAGCAACTGCAAACACCATGCGTATTCCTACTTATGACGGGACCTTACTTGCTTTTGTAAAATGTGCGGATAAGACCAAGTTTATTAACCGTAATTACGATTATGTGTATCGCAGATATCATATGAACAACTATCAGGACGAACTTCGTATGATTGCCCGTGCCCGCATTCAGGATATGGATTTGCTTGGTGCGATTCTTTCCAGATATATTATCAAAGGCCGTACTAAGGGTATGATGTGGAAGGAAGGCGTGGAATATGGTGTATTCTATGCTGTGATTTCTAAGATGAAAGAACTGATTGAATTCTGGGATGTTCCTTATGAGGATAATAGTGCGAAGGAGTAAGTATGGGAGCGAAGTCTGAACAAAAGAAAGCATATATATTAGAAGTTGCCAAAGAAGTTTTTATTGAAAAAGGATTCCGTACGGTAACCATGAAGGATATTGTGGAAGCGTGCGAAATCAGTCGTGGCGGACTGTATTTGTATTATAACAATACGGCAGAGATTTTTAGGGATGTATTGAAGATGGAAGCCGGACAAACAGATTCAGCCTTGGAAGAAAAGCTTTCCGAAGATGCTTCTGCCGCAGAGATTTTGATGGTATTCTTTAAAGCACAGAAGAGTGAAATCCTTGCGAAGAAGGGTAGTCTGATTATGGCTATTTATGAGTATTATTATATTCATAAAGGCAGCAGTCTTGAGAATACATTGCAGAGCCAGTTTGCAGTAGGGGTTGAAATCATTAAGAACCTGATTGAAATTGGTATCGAAAATGGTGAGTTTGTGTGTGCATACCCTGAACTGGAAGCAAGAAACATAATGTATGCCTTGGAAGGCTTAAAAATCATGGCACAGACTACGAAGCTGGAAGCTGCAGAGATTGACCGTGAAATGGCATATCTGTTAGGAAGAATTGCGGTGGAAGAATAAGATGCGCACATCACGTAAAACAAGAGAATAATGTAGTAATATAAAAAGCACTTAAAGGTCGTAAACCTTCAAGTGCTTTTGTTTTTTCGATATTATTTTTTCTTGTTTTTCTGTGCACTTCCTTTAATTTTTGGAGCGGTTGCAGTTGTTTTTTTAACCGGTGTGACAGGAGCAGGCGGTGCTACTAAGGTAACAGTCTTGTTAAATGCACCGATTTTAACGCTCTTAAATTCTGAAAGCATTTTACTGAAGCGCGAGTAGCCGTAGTTATGAATGTCGAAGTTAGGATACTTTTTTAATAACATATTGCTTAACTGGCTTAAGTAAGCGGTTTTCTTCTCGCATTTGTCAAGAATGGCAACAACTTCTGCTTCAATGGCTTCCAAAGGAATGTCCGATTCCGTTAATTCCGCGGTTACCGTGGTTTCGGTGTAGTTTAAGCGGATGGAAGAGAACTGTTCCAGGAACTTAGAAAACTTCGTATAGCCGTAGTTACGGATATCAAATGCAGAATAAAACTTGGTGATACGGCTGCCTAATTCGCCGATGTCCATAGAAGTTCCGTTAATACCGTTCTCCATAATGATTTTAATAATAATGGCTTCAATAGCGGGAAGCGGTGTAATTGCAATTTCATCGTCCTTGTTATCTGCATCAGCCCCTTCTTCTGAAACCGTGTCAGAGAGGACATCCAGGAATAAGAAACGCTCGCAGGAATCACGGAAGGCTTCAGGTGTTTTACGCTCACCCATACCGATAACGGTCATACCGGACTCGCGAAGTCTCATTGCAAGTCTTGTAAAATCGCTGTCGCTGCTTGCTAAGCAGAAGCCGTCCACGTGACCGGAATAGAGAATATCCATTGCATCGATAATCATAGCCGAGTCAGTGGAATTTTTTCCTGTAGTGTAGTTAAACTGCTGCATAGGAATGATGGAGTGTGTCAAAAGGGCATCACGCCAGCTTTTATTATTGGTCCTTGTCAAATCACCGTATAATCTTTTGTAGGTAACCAGACCGTATTTTGCAAGTTCATCAAGAATTGTCTTGATGTACTTGGAAGATATATTATCTGCGTCGATTAAAAGGGCAAATTTCTTTTCGTCCATAAAAGTCTCCGTTCTGAAAAATATTGGATTATCTGACCGAAAACATTATACCATAAAAGGAAAAATCAGTAAAAGGAAATTTTATAAGAATATTAGTGTGTAAAATTGTAGTAGTGATTATTTCTTTTTATATCTATTGTCGATATATATACTTTTTTGTAAATTTTTGACAATGACTTGTGCTTGCTTTTTTTGTTACGATATATATACTTTTAGATATATACAGGTTTGTTCCTCTGTCTAAAGAGGACACTTCTACTATGAAAAAATCTAAATCCAATCAATCCATACAGGACCTTAACCTGTTGGATTCCTATTTGTTCGGTGCAGCAACCGAAATTCCTGAAAACGCAGAATATATTGCGAAAATCATTATTGAAAGAACCCTGGGGTGTAAAATCAAAAAGATATCGGTTATGCCTGAGAAGCAATTGGCAGGTGTGGATAGTTCACATCATGGCATACGTATGGACTTATGTATTATGGAATATGCGGATGAAAATGTGGCGGGAGTATATGATATTGAACCCAACCGATATAAGATTAGGGAACTGCCCAGACGAAGCCGATACAGTCAGGCGTTGACGGATTCTAAACTTTTACCCAGCGGTAAAAGATATATAGAGTTGCCGGATTATGTCTCCATCTGGATTCTTTCGGAAGACCCGTTCGGTTTGAATCGAATGGTATATACAGTGCGCAGTAAGGTGGAGGAAGCTTTGGACGCAAGTTTTGACGATGGCGTCACGAAAGTGTTTTTGTATGCGTATGGAGAAGAGGGAGGAAGCAAAGAACTTAGAAGTCTTTTAAGGTATTTTGTGGATTCGGATGCTACAAATGCAACAGATAAAGAACTGGAAGAAGTACATAAGATAGTAACAGGCATCAAGAGCGATGCCGTGAAGGAGGAAAGATATATGACATTACATGATATGATTGAGTATGAAAAGGAAGAAAGCTTTGATGAGGGCTATGAAGAGGGAGTGTTAGCCGGAGAGGCACGTGGAGAAGCACGCGGTATTGAGACCGGTATTATGCAGAGCTTAACAATATATATCGATTCCCTTCGTGAGTTTCATGTACAGGAGGAAGATATCTTAAATTCTGTAATGCAGAAGTTTGATATTCCGAAAGAGAAAGCCATGGAGATGATGGCATGTAACTCGTAGTTTTTTATCAGTTAAGAGGAACAAACCTGTTTGTGAATGTATGTTATTTTATATTTTTATCTTTTTCGACATTGAAAACTTGCTACAAAACATATATAATGGGATATGTGTGACTATGTGCACAAAGGATAGTTTGTTGGAGGATAAACCTATATGGGAAATGTAAAACGTATTTATGTTGAGAAAAAGGCTGACTTTGCGGTAAAAGCAAGTGAGTTAAAAGAAGACCTTAAGAATTACCTTGGTTTGAACAGTGTAGAAGAGGTCAGAGTTTTTATACGTTATGACGTGGAAAATTTATCAGAGGAGATTTTTGACAGAGCGTGCAAGACTGTATTTTCAGAGCCCCCTGTTGATAAGCTTTTCTTAGAAACAATAGAAGTGCCTGACAACGGTCGCGTATTCTCGGTAGAATATTTACCCGGACAGTACGACCAGCGTGCAGACTCAGCGGTACAGTGTATCCAGTTCTTAAAAGAGGACGAGGAACCTATCATTAAGACTGCAACCACATATTTGATTTGCGGTGAATTAAGCGATGCGGATTTCGACAGAATTAAGGCATATTGTATCAACCCTGTGGATTCCAGAGAAACAGGTATGGTAAAGCCCGATACCTTGGTAACAGAGTTTGACGTGCCCGCAGACGTAGCAATTATGGATGATTTTATCACAATGTCAGATGCGGATTTGAAGGCGTTATATGACAGCCTTGGACTTGCTATGACTTTTACGGATTTCTGCTTTATCCGCGACCATTTCAAGGAGGATGCAAAGCGTAATCCTTCCATGACTGAAATTAAGGTACTTGATACCTATTGGTCAGACCATTGCCGTCACACTACATTTTCTACCGAGTTGGAAGATGTGAAGTTTGACGAAGGTTTTTATAAGCCTGTTTTAGAAAAAACATACAACAACTATCTTGAAACCAGAGAAGAAATTTTTGCCGGAAGAGACGACAAGTTCGTTTGTCTTATGGACCTTGCCCTTATGGCAATGCGTAAGCTTAAAAAAGACGGCAAATTGGAAGATATGGAGAAGTCTGATGAAATCAATGCCTGCTCCATCGTAGTGCCTTTGGAAGTGGACTACAATGATGGTAAGGGTAAGATTACCGAAGAATGGTTAATCAGCTTCAAGAACGAGACACACAACCACCCTACCGAAATCGAACCCTTCGGTGGTGCGGCAACCTGTCTTGGCGGTGCAATCCGCGATCCCTTGTCAGGACGTTCTTATGTATATCAGGCAATGCGTGTAACCGGTGCGGCTGATCCTACCGTGCCTATCGCAGAGACAATGCAGGGCAAGCTTTCACAGAAGAAGCTTGTAAAAGGCGCAGCAAGCGGTTATTCATCATACGGTAACCAGATTGGTCTTGCAACCGGCCTTGTAAAAGAAATTTATCATCCTAACTACGTTGCAAAACGTATGGAAATCGGTGCTGTTATGGGTGCAGCTCCCAGAAGAAATGTTATTCGTGAAAATTCCGATCCCGGCGATATCATCATTTTACTTGGTGGACGTACAGGTCGTGACGGTTGTGGCGGTGCTACCGGTTCTTCCAAGGTACACACAGTTTCTTCTATTGAGACCTGTGGTGCGGAAGTACAGAAGGGTAACCCCCCTACAGAGCGTAAAATCCAGAGATTATTCCGTAGGGCGGAAGTCAGCAAGTTATTCAAGAAGTGTAATGACTTCGGTGCCGGCGGTGTTTCTGTTGCTATCGGTGAATTGGCTGACGGTCTTAGAGTAGAACTTGATAAGGTTCCTAAGAAGTACGAAGGTCTTGACGGTACAGAATTGTCTATTTCCGAATCACAGGAAAGAATGGCAGTAGTGGTTGACCCTAAGGATGTAGATGCATTCCTTGCATACGCTGCAGAGGAAAACTTAGAGGCAGTTTGCGTGGCAACCGTTACAGAAGAAAAGCGCCTCGTACTTGTATGGCGCGGTAAGGAAATCGTCAACATTAAGCGTTCCTTCCTTGATACCAACGGTGCTCATCAGTCTACCAAGGTAGCTGTAGATATGCCGGATGAAAAGGAAAACTACTTAAATAAAATTGCCTGTGATGCTGTAGCAGATGCAGTTGCAAAAGACGATGTAAAGAAAGCATGGATGGAAAGCGTTCATGATTTGAATACCTGTTCCCAGAAGGGTCTTGTGGAAATGTTTGACTCTTCCATTGGTGCAGGAACAGTGCTTATGCCTTACGGCGGTAAGCACCAGTTAACAGAGACTCAGACCATGGTAGCTAAAGTGCCCGTTCTCGGCGGTAAGTCAGATGCGGTAACCATGATGAGCTATGGTTTTAACCCTTATTTATCAAGCTGGAGCCCTTACCATGGTGCGGTTTATGCAGTAACCGAATCTATGGCTAAGATTGTGGCAGCAGGCGGCGATTACAAGAAGATTCGTTTTACTTTCCAGGAATACTTCCGTCGTATGACAGAAGATCCTTACAGATGGAGCCAGCCTTTTGCGGCATTGCTTGGTGCATATGATGCACAGATGGGTTACGGACTTCCTTCCATCGGCGGTAAGGACAGTATGTCCGGTACTTTCCAGGATATCGACGTACCTCCTACATTAGTATCTTTTGCAGTGGATGTTGCGAAGTCACAGGACGTTATCACACCTGAACTTAAGAAAGCCGGCAACAAGCTTGTAAAATTCTCTATTGAGAAGGATGAATATGACGTTCCCAAGTATGATAAGGTTATGGCACTTTACGATGCAATTCATGGTATGATGCAGGCAGGAATTGTCGAATCTGCATATGCTTTGGATGCTTACGGTTTGGTACCTGCAGTAAGTAAAATGGCCTTTGGTAACGGTCTTGGCGTAGCAATCGATGATTCTATGGAATTGTCAGCATTATTTGCAAATGAATTGGGCAACATCATTGTTGAAGTTGCACCCGAAAATGTAGCGAAGATTACTTGTGACTATACATTGGTTGGTACCGTAACAGAAGGAGACTTCTCTTACAAGGGAACTGTAATTTCACACGCTGAAATTTTGGATTCCTTTAAATCTAAATTGGAGAAGGTATTCCCCAGCCGTGTAACCTTTGATGATACAAAGATTGATATTCCCGAATACAATGCAAAGGATATCTATATCTGCAAGAATAAGGTAGCTAAACCTCACGTATTTATTCCGGTAATGCCCGGAACAAACTGTGAATACGACAGTACGGCAGCATTTGAACGTGCAGGCGCAACCGTAACAACAGGAATATTCAGAAACTTAAGCGCAAGCGACATCAGAGAATCTGTTGATATGTATGTAAAAGAAATTGCCAAGGCACAGATTATCATGTTCCCCGGCGGTTTCTCAGCAGGTGATGAGCCTGACGGTAGTGCGAAGTTCTTTGCAACCGCATTCCAGAACGAAGCATTAAAAGAAGCTGTTATGAAGCTTTTGAATGAAAGAGATGGTTTGGCACTCGGTATCTGTAACGGTTTCCAGGCACTCATTAAGTTAGGTCTTGTACCTTTCGGTGAGATTGTGGGTCAGACAGAAGATTCACCTACATTGACATTCAACACCATTAACCGTCACATCTCTAAGATGGCTTATACCAAGGTTGTTTCTAACAAGTCACCCTGGTTACAGCTTGCAGAGGTTGGTAAGACTTATACAAGCCCCGCTTCACACGGTGAAGGTCGTTTCGTAGCACCTAAGGCTTGGATTGAGAAGTTGGCTGCTAACGGACAGATTGCAACTCAGTATGCAGATCCTGACGGCAATGTAAGTATGGATGAAGAATACAACATCAACGGTTCTTACGCATCCATCGAAGGTATTACATCACCTGACGGCAGATGCTTCGGTAAGATGGCACATGCAGAACGTCGTGGTGACGGTGTGGCAATCAACATCTACGGTGAACAGGATCTTAAGATCTTTGAATCCGGTGTTAAGTATTTTATGTAATGTAAAAGATATGAAATAAAAGAATAAAACCTTAAAAATCGCTTAGACCATTGAGGTTTAAGCGATTTTTTATATACGATTTATTTTGAATGGGGCTTTTATGAAACAAAATTATATGAGCAAGAAAAAAGAATATGTTATCGTTTCTATAATTGCAGTTGTTGTAGCCGTTTTAGCCGGTATTTTATCAGTCTGTAATTTTCCGACAAGACTTGAGAATATGGTACAGGATGGCTTTTATCAGCATGCAGGAACAATACCAAGCGATATTAAGATCATTGCCATTGATGAGAAAACATTGAATCAGTTGGGACCGTATACGGATTGGAACAGAGAGTATTTTGCTGATTTGTTGGAAATTCTGAATGGAAACGAGGAGAGTGCACCGACAATCATAGGATTTGATGTGGTATTCAGCGGAACTGACCAAAGCGAGGCGGATGCAAGGCTGGTTGAGGTTTGTAGTAAATACGATAATATTGTTATGGCCTCTACAATAAATTTTCAAAGTTATATTTACCAGGAAGGCGATGGAAATTATTATAGAATGCAATATGTTTCAGATGAAGGAAAGCCTTATGAAGAACTTGCACAAGTGGTAGAGTATGGTTTTACCAATGCCGTATATGATGAGGATGGATTTATTAGAAGAACCTACACTCAGATTTTATCGGATAACGGGGATGAAAACATTGTTTATTATGCCTTTGCATACAGAATTGCCACGATGGTTGATGATGTAAAAGAATATCCGCTTTATGTGGAACCGGCATTAATAAGCAATCCCGGAGAAATTGAGAAGATATCCATGTCAGATGTGTTGGACGGTACGATTTCTTCAGATTATTTTGAGGATAGTATTGTGCTTGTAGGTGCCTATGCAGAAGGCCTTATGGATTCTTACAGAGTACCTGTGGATTATTCAAAAGAAATGTACGGTGTGGAGCTTCAGGCAAACTATATTCATGCGTTTTTGAATGATAATATGCTGTATTCCGTCAACAATATTGTTCAGTTTTTTATTACATTTTTTATTGTTTTGACGTTTGGATATTTTGCATTAAATACCAAAATGGGAAAGGCGCTGATAGGACTTATATTGACGATAGCAGGATATCTTTTGCTTGCAATCGTGTTATTCCACTTTACCGCATATAAACTCAATCTTTTGGCAGTCCCGACAGGTGCCATGCTGGTATTTTTATCGGCTGTTTTGTATCACTATATCAAACTGCAAAGAAAACGTATGTATGAAATGCGAGATATGCTTTTTTCCATGGCAGAAGCTATGGCAGAAACCATTGAAGGAAGAACACCTTATAATGCAAATCATACGAAGAATGTTGCGAAAAGATGTGTGGAGATGCTTGATTTTATCAATGAGAAGCACAAAGAGAAGAAAACAGAGTTGTTTTTTACAGAGGATGATAAAAGACAGTTGTATCTGGCAGCAATGCTTCATGATGTAGGTAAAATGGATATTCCCCTGGAAGTCATGGACAAGCCTACCAAGCTTGGACGAAGAGAGAGGGAATTAAGAGACCGATTGGAAAAGATAAGCCTGTGCATGGAAGTGGATGCATTAAATGGCATTTTAACAAGAACTGAGGCAGATGAGAAACAAGAAAAAATAAAATTATTTACAGACAGTCTGAGTGCTTTTAACTGCGGAAGACCGCTGAAAGACGAGGAGTGGGCTTTGGTAAATGAGATTGCAGACAGTATATATGTTGACAGGGATGGGAATGAAATACCGTATCTGACAGATGAAGAGATTGAGGATTTACATATTAAGGCAGGTACACTATCCGACAATGAGCGTATGATTATGCAAAGCCATGTAATTTATACGGATAAAATCCTTTCTCACATACAATTTGGAGAGTATTTCAAAAATGTAAGAACCATGGCATCAAACCACCATGAATTATTAAACGGTAAAGGTTATCCGAATGGTATCAAAGAAGATGAACTGGATACCATGACCAGAATTCTTACTATTATGGATATATACGATTCATTGATTGCAGATGACAGACCTTATAAGAAACCCAAAACGGTTGCGGTAGCTTTTGAAATATTGGATGAAGAAGCTGCTGCCGGTAAAGTGGATAAGGAGTTACTGGAATTTGCGAAGGAGTTGTATTTAGAGGAGGAGTAGCACTTCATGCTTGCAATTGTGCCAAATATATTTTTATAAAAAGGATAAAAGAAAATCGCTTGAGCCTATGTGAGGTTCAAGCGATTTTTTGAATTATTTTTTCACTGATTTTAACAGTCCATATATGTTTTGCAAATACGATTGGAAGTTCTGATATTCTTCCAAAGTCATACGCTCCGGCGCATATAAGGCTTTTTCAAAGGCTGCAAACATGCCTTTAATGTCTGCAGTCTGCAGTTCATCTAATTCTAACGGTGCCAATGCATCTAAAAGAATTTTACAAAGTTCATCCGGCAAGGGATTCGGATTTTCAATGGTCTTCTTGGCTTTGATTTTGTTACAGAGTACTGCATAGTCCTGATACATTAATTCAGCATAGTTTTCTTCTTTCAGAAGCTTGTTACGTCTGTACTTAGCCATAAGCATCTTGCCTAAGAGGTATAACAGTATAATCAGGAGTACAACGCCAAGCATCATCAGTACCGGTGTAAAAGAAGTACCCAAGGAGAAAGAGAGAAGCGAGAGTTCTCCGCGCTCGTAGTCTCCGTCATTTTCATTGCTGATAATATTTCCATCCGGTATTTCCATAGTAAAAAAGTTACCGAATAAATTGCCGAAATTAAAGTTTGCTTCTGCTTCATCCATGAAGTCGGGGGGTGTCACTTCAAAAGGTACGAAACCGTAACCTTCCAGATAGATTTCTACCCAGGCATGAGCCTGTGCATCGGTTACATCTACGGTTAATACACCTTCTTCACCAACCTGATTGGGACCCTGATACCAATCATCATAGTTTTCATTTACAGGCTGGCCTTCCGACATAACAGAAAGGGGTATACAATAGCCTTCCACATATCTTGCAGGGATTCCCATGCTACGTAATAGCATGGTGGCAGAAGCTGCGAAATGCGCACATACACCACGCTTCTGGGTAGTTAAAAAGTATTCCACAAATTCTTCCCTATAAGGTGTGGTACCCGGTGACATGGTATAATCAAAATCTGCCACATAATGCTCATAAATTGCCTGTGCCACTTCCAAGCGGTAAGCGTTCATATCCTCTGCCGTTGCAGGAGCATCCGTAAAGGAAGCGGAAGCGATGCCGGGGAAATCGTGTTCTGCACAATACTGATTCAAAACAGGTCGTAATTCGTCCGGAATCTGTAAACAGAATTCATTTACATAGATATCATAAATCAGTGGCAAATCAAAGGATTCCACATCTTCATCGTAGTGCCCTAAGTAGGGTGTATAGTGAATAACATCCGTCAGCTGCTCGGAGGCAGTAGTACTTGTTTTATCTTCTAAAGAAGAGTAGTACGGATGGAAAAAGGAGTTGTCCGTATCTACATGAAGGATTTCCATTTTACCCTGTGAGTCAGTTTGCGGAGTAAATTGTGCATCAAACTCTGCAATGGATTCAGCCGTCATATAAATTATATTATCTGAAGCCATAACAGATTCTTCATTGTAGGGTGTATAGGGCATTTCTAATTGGTCGCCTACCAGATTTACCGCTTCCGGATAGGTGCCAAGGTATGTGTGCTCCGACCATTGGTTACTGTTATAAAAGCTTCCCGTAAAAGATTTCAAATACACTGTCTGATAAGAATAGGGTGCAAAGGTTACCGTCAAATCTGTTTCAAAATCCGGGCGGATGGAGCTGACGCCGCCTAAGCGTCCGTTGTTTAAACCACCGGTAGAATCGTAACGGTCCAACCAGCCGGTCCAACCGCTTTGAACAAATATTTTAATATATTCATCCGTGGTATCTTTAATCGCATTACTTGGCTGAATCGGTACTTCGGAATAATAATTTGCATAAAATCCAAGTCCCAAAACCGTGGACAGAACCAATGAAACCAAGATGGTCTGTAAGGTGCCGCGTGCGGTACTCTGATACACATAAGTAGTCTTTTTTTTGCGCCTAAACCTTAGGTATTCCGGTGTATGTTTTCCTTTTACCTGCATCTTAAAGTGTTTGCTTGCCTGCTGAATACCAACGCAGATGTAGGCGGCAACCAACATGATAATACAGTGAAGAGGAGGTCTTTTACCAATATAAAAAGCAATTTCCAAAAAAGGAAACGTAATTAATATGGTTTCTAACAGATTCATATAACCGGAAATGGTTACGTTTAACAGAATTGCCAGCAGGGTACCGATAAAAATCATGGTAATGGTTACGGTCTGATACCGGTCTGTAATAAATTCCTGCGCCTCTCGCAATGTCAGCAAATGGAAGTAATCGGAGTAATCTTCATAAATAATATTAACGATGGCCTGATAACCACTGTTTGCATAGTAGTAATATCTTGCAAGCTCCCATGTAAAACCAATCAGAAGGATAACGTATCCTACATAAAAGATGGGTTTGTTATAGTACAATAGGGCAGCAAGTATGGATATCATAACAAAGAAAGCGGTAACCAGCGTGTGGTTGTAAGGAATGTCGAAAGACTCAATAAGCCCCACCACAGTACCGTAGCATGCCAAAAAGACCATCACGCCTCGCAATAGGCAGATGGCAAAACGTTTCAGACCTGCTTCGTTGTGAACTGCACCCACGTAAAAGCCGTATTGGTCTATGTCTTTTTTTCGATTTCTTTTTTCTAAGAAATGAGGCATATAGCTACTCCTGTTTTATGTTAACCAATCAAATTTGCATTATCTAAACGTTTTAAATCCGTGCCACAGATGTGAAGAATGGTTGCTGCCTTTTGGGCTGAGGCAAAGTAATTATCTTTGGCATCGGTAGTTCCGTCATATAAGGGCTGGTAAAAAAAGTGAATCAGGCATTCTGTGATTTCACTTTCTTCCGTAATCAAGAAGTATGAAAAATCACATGCAAAGTGATTATATAAGCAGACTTCAAATCGTTCTTCCCTTTTCCAAAGTTCTTCCATAACGGAACGTAAGACTATGGCAGTATCCTGTATGCTTTCACGGTTGCATTCCGGTAATACTACCAAAGAAAGTGTGGTGGTATGTGCCATTTCTTTTACAAGAAGTTCATCCAATTTGGCAGACAGCTTCCAGTGAATACGCTGAAGACGGTCTCCGGGGCGATATTCCCTGATTTCCTTAATATCAGAGGAGAGGTTACCTTTATAATCCGATTCCGTAAATTCATCCATGCCGTCGGCAACCGGTGCCGTGGAGGGAAGAAGTACTTCCGTTGTAGGAGGAAGTACCGGAATTTGCAATTTCAATTGTAAAGGGATTTCTTTTGTTAAAAAATGTAAGGGGTCAGATACATTCAGAGCACTCACTTCCATGGAAAGAAGCCCTGCAATAGCGGTTTCGGCCGGTACCTGTATTTTGTTGGTACGGCGCGGCATAAGAGGGAAAGAAAGCGAGTTCTGTTTATCATTTGGCTTATAGAGATTTTGTAACTTGAAATCGTAATTGCAGGCATACAAAGGAAGGTTAGAATTATTTATACATTCCAGAATAAAAGTAACGGTATTGCCTGTTTCCACAGAAGGAACATCACTGTATAAGTTAACCTGCAACTTCGATATGGTTGACATAAAACCAAGAACACTGAGTAACGGCAGAATAATCAGCAGGAATAAAAGCATGTAAAGAAAGGGCTGCTGAAAAATAATGATGCATGCCCAAAGAAGGAAAATACCAAGCAAATATCCAATTATACCAAACCAATGCTTCTTCATGTCTTATGCCTCGTAAAAGTTATGCCTTGGGAAGCTTTACGCTTTCAAATGCCTGTTTTAAGGCATCATTTACGGAGATGCCGCCTGCTTTTGCCTTGGTGGATAAAAGAACACGATGATTTGCCACGGCTTCAAAGACATCGCGGAAATCTTCGGGTACTACATAATCCCTGCCCGCAAGGAATGCGTGTGCCTTGGTCATTTTCATCAAAGCAATACTTCCGCGGGGACTCAAACCGAGGGCAAAAAGTTCCGGATTTCTGGTAGCTTCCGTTAACGAAACGGCATATTCATAAAGCCCTTCGGAAACGTGAGTATTCTGCACGGTTTCCTGAAGTGCAATAATGTCTTCGGACTGAAAAACCGCATCCAAAGTGCGGATGATTTCATGAGAGTCGCCTTTTAAGATTTCAATGGCACTGTTGTGATCGGGATATCCCATGGAAAGGCGAACCATAAAACGATCCAACTGGGAATCCGGAAGTTTCTGCGTGCCGGAGGCGCCAATTGGGTTCTGGGTTGCAATAACCAGGAAGGGTTTGGGTAAGTCCCTGGTTACACCGTCTACCGTAACGTGTCCTTCTTCCATAACCTCTAAAAGTGCAGACTGGGTTTTGGGAGAGGTACGGTTGATTTCGTCAGCTAAAAACAGATTTGTGTAAATGGCTCCTTCATGAAATGTAAAGTTGCCGGTGTTTTTATCATACATGGAAAAACCGGTCAAATCACTGGGGAGAACGTCAGGGGTAAACTGAACTCTTTTATAATCTAAGGACAAGGTTTTGGCGAGGGCGGTAACCAAGGTGGTTTTTCCTACGCCGGGAATGTCTTCGAGTAAAATATGTCCGCCCGCAAGAAGCGCGCAGATAACCATATCAATTACCTCATCTTTGCCATGGATTGCTTTGCTGATTAATTTTTTGACGGTTTCCGTCTGTGTTCTGTCTAATGCCATGTATCTGTTTCCTTTCCAAGCCAAATCTTAAAATATTATATATTTTAACATACTATTTTTAACATGTAAAATGGTTGTTTGCATTCTTGTTCTGTGCTATACTTTCAATAAGTATGCGCAGAAAGGGGGAATAAGATGAAACCGAGAAAACAGTTTAATGCAGTCACTGCAAAAATTTTAACTACGGGACTTTTTATTCTCTTAGGATGCTTGCTTGCCTGCTTTATACATATGGTTACTGTAGGAAAAATATATAAAGAGAATGCTGAAGAAGCTCTTCTTGGTCATATGGATGTTGCCATTGAGGTAATCAATCATGAAGTTCATGAGCAAAGGGAAGCTACGCAGGCCTGTGCAGATGCCCTTTTTTACAGAGCAGAAGAGGAAGATATTGCCTCTATTATGTGGGAGTATATGGAAGAATATGAGGGATATGATTTTTACTATGCGGCACCCGACGGAATTACCCATTTTGCCAATGGTGTAGTAGAAAGAGACGGTGCTTATGAGCAGATTTCCACAATTCACCATTATGAATATCGAAACAATTTTATTTGTATTACGCAAGAGGGAGATAACGTTAAGGGCGAAGAGGTGTCGTATTGGGTTGGTGTATGTCCCGTGCAGCTTGACGGATACGAGGAAACCGGCTTTTTGCTGAGCAGAAGAGAAAATCAGGACTTATTTAAGGATGAGTGTTTTGACTATCTGGGAGATTTGGGAACATGCTGCATTATCAAAAAAGAAGGAACTCTTGTTACGGCAGATGACAGTTATGTAAGGGAATTCGGCCTTGGAGACAATTTTTTTGATGCTTTGTTTGAATATAGTAACGGAAGCGGATACAGTAAAACCCAGATTAACCGTATCAGGACCAAACTACCCACTACGGTGGAAGGAACGGAAGAATTTTATTCCGATGCGGGACGGAATGTATTTGTTGCCTACGAAGAAATTCAGGGAACCAGAGACCGTTATCTTATGGTAGTATACCATGAGGACATTCTTATGAATATGATACAGCCGGTTTTATTGCGTAATTTTATTTTATGGACCATTATTCTTGTCATTATGATGCTTACCATTGCGTTTGTTTGGCAGCAGGGGCGTGCAGCTCAAAAGACAGTAGAACACCTTGCGTTTGATGATGTGGTAACCGGTGGAAAAAATTTAAATTTTTACCGCAAAAGAGCTCCGGAAATTATCAATCAAAATCGTGAGACCCCTTTTTTGGTTTATCGATTTGATATTATGAATTTCAGATATATTAACGAAGCGTATGGGCATGAGAAGGCGGATGAAGTGTTAAAAGCCTGTGTGCAGGAATTTGAAAAGGTTTATTCGAAGAATGAATTGTGTGTCCGTATCAATTCGGATCATTTTTTGGCATTGATTATCAATGATACGAATGCGAAAGTAAATTATCGTAATTATGTCAATGCAATCGGGGAATGTGCCAGAAGCAACGGTGTTCGTTATCCTATAAGATTGCGCGTGGGCATCTATCAGGTACGTAAGGATGATTATGATATTGATATCATGATTGACCATGCCAATGCTGCAAGAAAGTCGTTGAACGAAACGGATAAAATAATGGAGGCTATGTACTCCGAAAAAATTGTATCCAATATGAAAAAAGTGGATGCGATTGAGTCACAGATGCAGAATGCCATTGCCAATGATGAGTTTAAAATTTTCCTCCAACCGAAGTGGGATATTGTGAATGATTGTCTTGTTGGTGCGGAAGCACTGGTACGTTGGATTAAAAAAGACGGCTCTATGGTATATCCGTCCGACTTTATTCCATTATTTGAGTCCAACGGTTTTATTGAAAAACTGGATTTTCATATGCTTGAAATGTTGTGTAAACGCATCCGTGAGTTGGAGGATGAAGGGACTTATAAAATTGTCCCCATATCCGTTAATCAGTCCAGAATCCTGATTAATAATCCGGATTATGTAAAAAATGTAGAAAAAGTAATTTCAAGATATGATATTAATGCAGAGCATCTGGAGATTGAGATTACCGAAACCGTATTCTTTGATGAAAAGAATAAAATGATTGAAGTGGTAAAAGAATTAAAGAAATTAGGTTTGAATCTTGCCATGGATGATTTTGGTTCCGGTTATTCTTCTTTGAATATTTTGAGAGATATTCCCTTTGATATTTTGAAGATTGACAGGGGATTCGTGAGTGAATCCGTAGCATCCAAGTCTGCGATTGTCATTATGCAAAAGATTATTGAAATGGCTCACGGATTGAATATTAAGGTTATCTGTGAGGGTGTGGAAACCAAGGAACAAGTGGATATCTTAAAAGAATTAGGATGTACCAGAGTTCAGGGATATTATTATGACAAACCCATTCCCATGGATGAATTTTTGGAGAAATATTGTCGTACAGATGTGGAAGCCTGAGGAAGCATAGCTATGAATTACCAGTCAGAACTTGAAAAAATACTAGCCAAGGACAGTGAGCAGGGGAAAAAGGTATTGTTGCACAGTTGTTGCGCCCCTTGCAGCAGTTACGTGCTGACGTATTTGAGACAGTATTTTAATGTGACAGTTTTTTATTTCAACCCGAATATTACTGCGGATTCCGAGTATTTTAAAAGGGTCGACGAACAGAAACGCCTGATTGAAGCGCTGAATGAAGAACGAAGCGGATATGCGATTGATATCATTGAGGGCGATTATGAACCGCAAAGCTTTTTGGAGCTGGTAAAAGGGTATGAAGCTTGTCCTGAAGGCGGAGAACGCTGTAAATTATGTTTCAGACAACGACTGGAAGCGACGGCGGCATTGGCAAAGAAGCAGGGATTTGATTATTTTGCAACTACTTTGACAGTGAGCCCTTTGAAAAATGCAACGGTTTTAAACGAATTGGGACTTGCTTTGGCAGAGGAATATGATGTATCTTATCTTGTGTCGGATTTTAAAAAGAAGAACGGATATAAGACAAGCATAGAGTTGTCAAAGAAATACGATTTATATCGGCAGGATTATTGCGGCTGCGCTTTTTCCAAGGCGGAGAGGGAATTGCAGAAGCAGAAGAATGCGGAATAATTTTATATCATAAAAAGTAAAACACCGCAGAGAGCGGAAACGGAGGAATAAATTAGCGATGAAGAAGTTTTTGGACTTGTTATCAAATGAAGTGGGTAGCGCTTTTGAGAAGGCAGGATATGAGAAGGAGTTGGGAAGAGTAACCATTTCCAACAGACCTGACTTGTGTGAATACCAGTGTAACGGTGCCATGGCAGGTGCAAAGAAGTATAAGAAGGCCCCTGTAATGATTGCCAACGAGGTGGCAGAATTCCTTAAGAATTCAGAGGTGTTTGAAAAGGCAGAAGTGGTACCGCCCGGATTCCTTAATTTAAATGTCAGTGCAGAAATGATTCAGAAGTACTTAAATGATATGGCTGCAGAGGATAAGTTTGGTGTGGAAGCACCTGGGAATCCCAAGAAGATTATGATTGATTACGGCGGACCCAATGTGGCGAAACCTCTTCACGTAGGACATTTGCGTTCTGCGGTTATCGGTGAAAGTATCAAGCGTATTGCAAGATATATGGGACATGATGTGACCGGCGATATCCATTTGGGCGATTGGGGCTTACAGATGGGCCTTATCATTACCGAGTTAAAATTGCGTCAGCCGGACTTGGTATATTTTGATGAAAGCTTCGAGGGAGAATACCCTGCAGAAGCACCTTTTACCATTTCCGAATTGGAAGAAATTTATCCTACCGCAAGCGGTAAGTCCAAGGAAGACCCTGCATACAAAGAAGAAGCGATGCAGAATACGTTTAAGCTTCAGAACGGTGTGAGAGGGTATCGTGCCCTTTGGAAGCACATTTTAAATGTATCCGTAACGGACTTAAAGAAGAACTATGAGAATCTTTCCGTAGAGTTTGATTTGTGGAAGGGTGAATCTGATGTACATGATGTAATCCCCGAAATGGTGGATTATATGAAGAAGGAAGGCTATGCCCATGAGAGCGAAGGCGCTTTGGTTGTAGATGTTAAGGAAGAGACCGATACCAAGGAAATTCCGCCTTGTATGATTTTAAAATCTGACGGTGCGGCCCTTTATAATACAACAGACCTTGCAACCATTATGGTTCGTATGAGAGAGTATAAGCCCGATGAAATTATCTATGTTGTAGATAAGCGTCAGGACTTGTATTTCGAGCAGGTATTCCGTTGTGCAAGAAAGACCAAATTGGTAGACGAAAATACGTCTCTTAAGTTCTTGGGCTTCGGTACAATGAACGGCAAGGATGGCAAGCCTTTTAAAACCCGTCAGGGCGGCGTTATGCGTTTAGAGCACCTGATTTCGGATATTAATGAGGAAATGCTTAAGAAGATTCTTTCCGGCCGTGAAATGGAACGTTCCGAGGCGGAAGAGACATCTAAGGTGATTGCATTATCAGCTTTAAAATACGGTGATTTGTCAAATCAGGCAAGCAAAGACTACGTCTTTGACATTGACCGCTTTACTTCTTTTGAAGGCGATACAGGCCCCTATTTGCTTTATACCGTAGTACGTATTAAGTCTATCTTAAAGCGTTATGCAGAGAATGGCGGTTCTTTGGACAACATTGTATGCAAAAATTACAGTAATACTTCCGAGAAGAACTTAATGATGCAGTTGGTATTGTTTAACAGCGTGATGGAAAGTGCTTATGAAGAAATCGCACCCCATAAAATCTGTGCATACCTTTATGATTTGGCCAATGCATTCAACAGCTTTTATCATGAGACAAAGATTCTTTCTGAAGAAGACGAAGCAAAGAAAGCCGGCTGGATTGCCCTCTTGAGTCTTACCAAAGTTGTGGCAGAAAGCTGTATGGATGTGCTTGGTTTCAGTGCACCGGAAAGAATGTAGTAAATATTTTTAAAAAAATGCTTGACACTTTCACGCGTTTTTTGTATATTAATAAGGCAGTCGCAAAAAGGCTATGGGATCTTAGC
>JAZNTK010000081.1:0-5379 GCA_045591685.1 Lachnospiraceae bacterium | reverse complement strand
AGCAAGTGTGGTGCTTTAACAGTTCCTCACAGAGTTTGTAAGGCTTGCGGTTCTTATAACAAAAAAGAAATCGTTAAAGTTGAAGATTAATTTTAGAGCAAAAAGACTTTCGGTTACGAAGGTCTTTTTTATTGCTCTTCTATTGTAAAAATCCCCCCTGCTTTTATATTAAGCAAGGGGGTCTTCTTATTCTGATTCAATAAACTCTATATCATCCTCATCCATTCCCAACACTGTCACTCCCGCATCACATTCCAGAATATGCACATCTTCACACTGACTCAAATTAAGAAGTTCCAATTGATTTCCATGACATTCCACATAATACAAATTGGCATTCCGTCCAAAAGAAAGCGAGTTCAATTGATTATTCTCACAATGCACCCATTCCACAGAAGTATTATAGCTTAAGTCCAACTCCGTCAGACTATTTTCTCTGCAATATAACTCATATAATGCCAAATTACTTGAAAGATTCAATTCCGTCAGCAGATTCCCGCCACAATTAAAGTTTTCCAATAAAACATTTTTGCTGACATCCAAGGTCTGCAATTGATTTGAGGAACAGTTCAAATCCGTCAAAAGTATCAAGTGTTCCAATGAAAGCTCAGCAATCACATTGCAGTTACAATCCAGCTCTTTCAGATTAGTCAATGCTGCCACATTTAATTCCGCGATATTATTGTTATAACATTTCAGAACCTCCAATTGCCTCAAATGATTGATTTCCAGTTCTGATAATTCATTAAAAGAACATTCCAACTGCTTTAAATTAGTATTGGCTGACAAATCCAATTCCGTAAGCTCTAAGCCGCTGCATATTAAGGTTTCAAGCTTTGTATTATGGCTTACATCAATGTTCCTGATTTCAGAATAGGAAACATCCAGGCAAACAAGTTCCGGATTCCCGCTGACATCCAATTCCTTAATATCCACGGCATATAAATCAAGCACTTCAAGGTTCGGATATATACTGACATCCAACTGCTTGATATCTGCACAGGAAATATTAAGCTCCTCCAATAAAAGATTATTACTGATATCCAAAGCAGTCATGTCCTGTGAGCCGAGATCTATGGTTTTTAACAGAGTATTATTGGAAAAATCAGCTTCAGTCAGATTATTGCCAAACGCATTAAAATGTACTAATTCCGTATTATTGCTGACATCGATTTCAACCACTTCATTCCATCCGAAATTCACTTCTTCCAATTTGGTGTTTGCACTGATATCCAGTAACGTCAGTTCATTGCTCTGACAATATAACCGCTTCAGTTCGGGATTATTCACCAGATGCAACGATAACAACTCATTATAATTACAGTTTAGCTCTTCCAATGCGGGATTATAATCCACAACAAGTCTTTCAATATCACAATACTCACAATTTATACTTCGCAATGCATCTAATCCTTCAAAAGATACAGTGCCGGTCAGGCCGTCAAATGACCAGTCAATACCCACCAGTCTTCCGTTCTCCCATACATACTGATTCGAATCCAAATTTTCATCAAGCTTAGCCCCAAGTGCATTATAATTTTGCACGATTTCCAAGAGTGCTTTTTCATCACTGTCGCAATATCCGTTATTGTTCCAGTCGGTTTGGTCCGGCACTTCAAAAAGGCCTAAAATTTTATTATCATCTGTTGTCTCTGTAGACACCTGAATATTTTCCGGGTTTTCTGCCATCTGAAGAATTATTTTAAAAGCAACAAAAAGAATCAAAAGAAACAGCAAAATAAAAACACATGCCATTGTAATTACAATTCCAATGCCGCGTTTATTGTTTTGATTATTCATCGTTTCAAGCTGTTCTTCCTGCGTGAATTGATTCTGTTGCTCCATTCCTTTTCTCCTGTTTATAAAAAAACCGTCACCCGCTTGTTTATCCGCGAGTGACGGTAAGCATTCCAAACCTATTAGTTCAACTGTGCCTGTGCTACGGTAATCGCAATAACACCAACGATATCTTCTGCTGAGCATCCTCTTGATAAATCGTTTACAGGCTTTGCAATACCCTGAAGGATAGGGCCGTATGCATCTGCCTTAGCAAGTCTCTGTACAATCTTGTAAGAGATGTTACCTGCATCAAGGTTCGGGAAAATAAGTACGTTTGCCTTACCTGCCACATCACTGTTAGGAGCCTTGGAAGCTGCTACGGAAGGAACGATTGCTGCATCTAACTGGAATTCACCGTCTACAGTGATTTCAGGATACTGTTCCTTAGCGATTCTTGTAGCTTCTACCATCTTGTCAACCAATGCATGCTTTGCACTGCCTACGGTTGAGTGTGAAAGCATTGCGCAAACTGCCTTCTCTCCTACCAAAGCTTCGAAGCTTTCTGCAGAAGAAGCTGCAATTGCTGCCAATTCTTCGGGATTGGGATCCTGGTTCAAACCGCTGTCTGCAAAGATAAAAGTACCGTTTGCACCGAATTCACAGTTAGGAACGTCCATTACGAAGAATGCGGATACAAGCTTGCAACCTGCCTTAGTCTTAAGAATCTGTAATGAAGGTCTTAAAGTATCTGCTGTAGAGTGACATGCACCTGCTACCAAACCATCTGCATCATCAGCCTTTAACATTACGATACCGAAGGTAATTGTATCTTTTAAAAGGATTTCCTTAGCCTGTTCCAAAGTCATACCTTTTGCTTTTCTTGTTTCGTATAAAAGATTTGCGTAATCTTCAAACTTATCGCAGTTTGCGGGGTCGATTACCTTTGCTACACTGATATCAACGCCTGTGCTCTTTACGTGCTCATCGATTTCAGCCTGGCTACCGATTAAAACGATGTCAGCCAAGTCTTCCTTGATTGCCTGAGCTGCTGCGTAATAAGTTCTGTCATCCATTGTTTCGGGAAGAAGGATTGTCTTCTTACACTGTTTTGCTTTTTCTTTGATTCTGTCTACGAATGCCATTTTCGTCTCTCCTTTATATGTTTGGGGTTGTCCCTCTAAACATACCAGGGGGGCCGCTCCAATATTTGATAGTAATTTGATTATGTTCCAAAAGCCATAATCCGAAAGATATTATACATAATTTTTTATAAATCTACAAGGGCATGCACAAGTTTTTTAGTTTTTTTACGCAATTCAACTTGTAACATAGTTATAAAAATGTTAAATTTAAAAGAAAGGCAAAAACAAATAGGGGAATTTATGTTTAGGAAAGGGGGCTTACCATGAAAGTAGCCGGAATTATAGCTGAATACAATCCGTTTCACAACGGACATGCATATCATATACGCCAGGTAAAAGAAATCACAGGTGCAGATTATCTTGTTGTAGTCATGAGCGGTAATTTTACCCAAAGAGGTGTTCCTGCCATGATTGATAAATATACGCGTGCACAAATGGCATTGGAGGCCGGTGCTGATTTGGTACTGGAGCTTCCGCTCTATTACGCTGCAGGCAGTGCAGAATATTTTGCTTCCGGTGCAATTGCCCTTTTAGATAAGTTAGGCGTTGTGGATACTATTTGTTTTGGTAGTGAGTGCGGCAATCTTAAAATTTTAACCGATATTGCCAAGCTTTTATCGGAAGAAAATGCAGCATTTTCCAATTCAATTAAATCCAAGGTAAAACAGGGTCTCACCTACCCCAGAGCAAGAATGCAGGCAATTGAGGAAACCATTCCCAATTCCTTTGCTCATGTGGATGCAATGAGTTATCCGAATAATATTTTAGGCATCGAATACATTAAGGCAATTATACAGCGTAACAGCCGAATCGTACCTCACACTACCCTTCGTATGGGTGGAGGTTATCATGACCGTATGGTGACCGATGTGATGAGTTCCGCACTCTCCATCCGCGAATCCATCCGTTCTACCGATTCTTTGGATATGATTCAGAGTTCCGTGCCCGATTATGTATATGAAATGATGAAGGAAGACTTCCATAAAACCTTCCCCATCTTCCACGAAGATATCTCAAGCCTTTTGAAATATAAGCTCCTCCTGGATGCTGCCAAAGGCTATACAGAATATGTTGATATTTCGGAAGATTTTTCAGCTAAAATTGTGAAAAACCTGAATCGCTATGAAAACTACTCACAGTTTTGTGATTTGTTAAAAACCAAAGATATTACTTATGCACGTGTCAGCCGTTGTCTCTTGCATATTCTTTTGAATCTGCGTAAAGACTCCCTGGCTCGTTACGTCGAAAAAGATTACATCTTCTATGCAAGAATTTTGGGACTTCGTAAGAGTGCAACGGAATTAACCGCTACCATCAAAAAGGTTTCTTCCATTCCGATGATTTCAAAATTAGCTGATGCAAGAGAATTCTTAACTTCTATTGCAATCGATATGTTAGAAAGCGACATTCAGGCATCGCACATCTATGATTCACTGGTTACCGAAAAATTCGGCACCAAACCGGTAAGTGAGTTTAGCAGAGAGATTGTGGTTGTGGAATAAATCTTTAATAAAATAAAAACTCCTATTCAGAAATGAGTAGGAGTTTTTTCTGTCACTATTCTCTTTTATATGCGCCACTCTATATTTTATTTTGGATTAGTACATAACAGATTTCCTATAATCTTGCCACATAAATCAAATCCACAACTGTCATCAGAATAATAATTCCAAGCATTACAAGTACCGATGCGATTCCACTGATATACAATGCCTGTATTGCAATCACTAAACCGGCAATCATCAGTGTAACACCTGCAAACCTGTTACTTTTACGCCAAATATCATCATCACTTAAGGTTTTCTCCGTGCGTAATCCCATAATACCGTTTCTCTTCACCTTTGGCATAAAATTACCGAGAATAATAAAAATGATTCCCCAAATCACACAGACAACAGAACTGATATCAATCGAACTTTTGCTTGCATTATTTATAGCTTCCATATAACTTGAATACGTAAAAATCACGTGCATAACGCCAAACGCCAATGCCATGCTAATCGCTACAAGATTTAAAAACTTCGCATTATTTTCATATTCAACCTGCATTTTCTCTTCTTTGGTTTTGGTTGCCATTCTTTTATAAAAAGCACTGATTGCCGTCCACATAAGAGAAAAAAAGATAATCAGCGCCGGAAAAATAAACGTTTCGTATTTCGAACCCCAGCGGTCGATATTTCCTGCCATATCATAGTGCATAGGAATTTTATCGGGCAGAAAGCGCACTGCTACACAAGATAATAATAAAGGTATCAATGAAACAATCCATAAAATCTTACTGCTTTTCATTTTTATTTCCTCCAAACTGTTGCATCCACATAATAATTTCATCAAAAACGGAAGTATTGATTTCGTACCAGATAAAATTCTTCTCTTTATATTCCAGCACAAAATCTGCATTTTTCAACAACTTCAAGTGATAAGACAATGCTGCCGGCGTCATATTTACTGCTTCCGC
>JAZNTK010000080.1:0-3431 GCA_045591685.1 Lachnospiraceae bacterium | reverse complement strand
CTCTCCTACATGGCAAGCGAACTTGCCCGTGGTGAGGACGATCAAAAGAAGCTTGTGGCCAACGTATCCCACGACTTCCGCTCACCCTTAACCTCAATAAAAGGCTACTCGGAAGCCATGCTGGACGGCACTATTCCGCCGGAAATGTACGAGAAATATCTGACTATCGTCCGTGACGAATCAGACCGTTTGATTAAACTTACCAACAGTCTTTTGACCTTGAACAACCTAAATACCGACGGTATGATTCTGGATAAAAGCGATTTCGACATTAACGAAATTATTCGTAAAACCGTGGCAACTTTCGAAGGTAGCTGTCGTCAGAAACGCATCAGTCTGAAATTGGTATTAACCGGAGATAAATTATTTGTTCACGCAGATATGACCAAAATCCAGCAGGTACTTTATAACCTTCTGGACAATGCTATTAAATTCAGTAACAAAGATTCGGATATAAAGATTGAAACCGTTGAGAAGCATAATAAAGTTCTTGTAAGTGTCAAAGATTCCGGTATCGGCATTCCAAAAGAAAGTATCCGTCAGATTTGGGACCGCTTTTATAAAACAGATCTTTCCCGTGGTAAGGATAAAAAAGGCACCGGTTTGGGACTTTCCATTACTCGTGAAATCATCCGTTCCCACGGCGAGAATATTAACGTAATCAGTACCGAAGGTGAAGGCAGTGAATTTATTTTTACATTACCTATTTCGGATATTGAAGAGAATGATGAAGAGAATACGTAATTACATCTAATTACATGAAATTTATCGCAAATAATGATCCCCGTACTTTTTAATCTTTCATAAAAAGTATGGGGATTCTCCATAAAATCTGCATACTGTTAACGTATATTATTTTAGAAACAACAGTTATATTTGGAAATTGCTAAGCAGAAAGGAAAATATAATGTCCAAAAAAGTTTTTTTGAGTATATTTCTCGCAACCATGATGTTGCTTTGTGCCTGTAACACAAAGGCTGAGCCTATAGACGAACCGGTAGACGGCATTCCCTTGGACGGCACGACCAATACATATACCGCTGAGGAAGAAGAAATCTTTGCCTTAATTGAAGGTAACTGGGTAAGCGAAAACTCAGTTTCCCATATAAATTTCTATATGGCGGATACTTCTGCAGACTATTTGTATTTTCCGGGTTTTCTGTATCGGGCAGACCTTGGTATCTTAAGCAACGATCCTATTTTTGACTTAACCTATGGATTCGATAACAGTGGCGAAATTGCCGCACCGGATGAAACCGCAATTACCATTACCTCCATCGATGACAAGGATCTCTTTGTCGGTCATCTGCTTGTTGCAAATGATGGCAGCTATATCAAATATCAGTTAAGTGATGCTACGGACAACTGGTATTACTTCTATCCGGAAGGCAGTGAATCCCCTGGCCTCTCCGACTTTGCCATAGAACAGATGAAACTGTTTGAACTGGTACAAGGCAAATGGATTTGTGAAACAGACGCTGCCTATATTAGTATTTATTTGCCGGAAAACGCCCAATTTGACTGGGATTATGATATCACCATAGCTAGTAATTGGAGCGTACACGACGGTGGTTATGAGGTGAACGACTTCGCCATTTTTGACGGCGACATTCCTCACTATGCCAACGTACCGGAAGAAGGGATTCTTGATACGGAAACCGCGGTCTACTTTACTTCCCAGGATGGTGAATTCACCATGGGCGGTTTGCTGATTGCAGACAACAATCGTGAATATATCAAATTTGAAGTAGAATACGGAACCTGGTATACCTTTTATCCGTATGATAAGGAAACGGAGCTTTTTGAATATATTTACTCCCAATCACTTGTAACATATATTATAGACGAAGGCGACGTTGAAACCTATGAAGAAGATTCCTTGAGGGAATCCTTCATACTTTTGCAAAACTTTGGTTACATAGACCATTTTTCTGAAATTGAAATAACCCCTCAGGGCGGAGGTACTTTTATTTATAAAATTGACGCACAGTATGTAGATGTCTGGGAACAAAACTGGATTGTTACTTTCTATACAGACGGCAAAGGAAATCCTATTTTAATGCAGGATTGGGAAGAAGAACTTCAAAGATAATCTTTGTTATATAAAATTTTATTTTAAATCCTACAACAAAAATACCGGCTACCCAAATTCAAGAAAGGGTAGCCGGTATTTTTATGAAGAGATACTGTAGTTTATACGCCTGAATATGCTGAGAAGCCTGCATCTACCGGTAATACAACGCCGGTGATAGCGCTTGCACTCTTATCATCGCAAAGGAAGAGAGTTGCGCCTAACAGTTCATCCGCATCCACGAAACGATGGGTAGGTGTGCTGTTAAGAATCTTTTTACTTCTTTCGGTAGGTGTACCGTCTTCGTTGAATAACAATGCCTTGTTCTGTGCAGAAACCAGGAAGCCCGGAGCAATTGCATTACATCTGATTCCTGTGCCTGCAAAGTGAGTAGCAAGCCACTGGGTAAAGTTAGAGATACCAGCCTTTGCTGCAGAGTATGCAGGAATCTTTGTTAACGGTGTATATGCATTCATGGAAGAGATATTTAAAATACAACCCTTCTGGCTTTCAACCATATCTTTGGCAAAAGCCTGAGTAGGAAGAAGTGTTCCCTGGAAGTTTAACTTGAATACGAAATCCACGCCGTCTGCACCTAAGTCGAAGAATGACTTGCCGCCTTCTTTCGCTTCATGCTGATACTCATTATCTGTTGTAGCTCTGGGATTGTTTCCGCCGGCACCGTTTACGAGAATATCGCACTTACCTAAGTCAGCAAGTACCTTCTGGTGAACTTCTTCCAAAGCATCCGCATCCAATACGTTTGCCTTGTAGCCTTCGCAAATAAAGCCTTCTGCTTTTAATTCGTCTGCAAGTTTCTTCACTGCTTCTTCATTTAAATCAAGGGCTGCAACCTTTGCTCCGCACTGTGCAAAAGCTCTTGCCATTGTGCCGCAGATAACGCCGCCCGCACCGGTAACAACAACTACTTTGTCCTTAAAATCAATCTGAATGGGAATATTAATCATTTTTGTTTCCTCCTATCTCTTTCCTTCCAGTCTGTCAAGCATGTCCCACACGCCCAACATATACATAACACCTAATGCTCTATCGTATAAACCATAACCGGGACGTACATTTCCAGGGCCTTCATCCCACAAATGTCTTCCGTGGTCAGGACGGATGTATCCTTCATAACCACAATCATGGTATGCTTTTAAAATTTCAAGAATGCCTGTATCACCGTCGCAATCACGATGGCTTGCTTCTGAGAAATCACCGTTTTCGAAATGTTTTACGTTACGGATATGGGCAAAGGCAATACGGTCACAATGCTTACGTACGATAGCTGCCACATCGTTATCAGGGTCAGCACCCAAAGAACCCGAACACAAGGTTAAGCAGATGCAAGGGTGGTCAA
>JAZNTK010000079.1:0-27361 GCA_045591685.1 Lachnospiraceae bacterium | reverse complement strand
ATAATTTCTTCGCATTCTCATAAGTTATACGCTCTACTTCTTCAGCACTCACACCCTTAATCTCAGCTATCTTTTCCACCACGTAAGGCAGATATAACGAGGAATTACGTTTTCCGCGGTAGGGCACCGGGGTTAAATACGGGCAGTCCGTTTCCAGCAAAATATGCTCCAGCGGAATTTCTTCCACAACTTCTACAAGCTTCTTGGCATTTTTATACGTGCAGACACCGCCCACACCGATATAAAAACCCATCTTTACAACTTCTTTAGCAATTTCCGGGGAATATGAGAAGCAATGCATAACGCCTCTGTAATTGCCTTGGTCATGTTCGTGAAGAATATCCATTGTATCTTTGGCCGCCTCTCTGGAATGAATAATAATAGGCAAATCCACTTCCTGTGCCAATTCAATCTGACGCTGAAACCATTTCTTCTGGATTTCCCTCTCCGGCTCGTCCCAGTAATAATCTAACCCTATTTCACCTATGGCTACCACCTTTTCATCTGCTGCCAGCTCTTTTAAACGATCCATATCCGCCTCTGTTAAAGGCAAGGTGTCCGAGGGGTGCACACCAACCGCCGCATAAATAAAAGGATATTTCTTCGCCAACGCGTAGGTACTTTCTGTAGATTCCATGCTGGCTCCCACATTGATGACGTACTCTATTCTGTTTTCCTGCAAGCTCCCAATCAGACTCTCTCTATCCTCATCAAAAGCATCATCATCGAAATGTGCATGACTTTCAAATATCATTGGCCACTCCTCATTTTTACTTTTCTTACTTTTATATATAAAACATACTATCTTAAAAAGCAAGTTTCCCTCTCTTTTTCCTTGTTAAATCCCTCGGAATATTTGAAAAAACTTACGCATATATGCCCAATTCACAACTTTTTTGCAAAAAATTAAAAAAATTTTCAAAAAATACTTGCAAAGTTAAAAATCCTATACTATAATCAACAATGCACGTGACGAAAACACGTCGACATAATATCGCATGCGCGATTAGCTCAGTTGGTAGAGCACCTGACTCTTAATCAGGGTGACCAGGGTTCGAGCCCCTGATCGCGCACTTAAGCACTGGTTTTGCGGACATATGAGCCGTGGGGTTGGTGCTTATTTTTATTTTACAAACTTTTCTTTCTAATATATAATGCAATTAAGTTTGTAAGTAAATTTTTTATAATAAGGATAAGGTATACAGCAATGGTTGCTTTGGGTGTCATTTTTATGATTTTATTTTTTTTGGGTTTCTGGATGTACGGGGCCCTTATTATTATGGCAATGGCCTGCTTTCTTCTTTTTGGCATGCTTTTCGCTTACACCATATGCTCTATCTTTTATTATATAATGGGTAAAGAGGCAGGGTTTGACCTGCCATGGATTGCTTTCTTCCCCGGCGGTAAAAATTACATTGCCTTTACCATTCCGCATCGTGAGTTTAGTTTGGGTATTTTTTCCACATTTAACCGTAAATTAATCTTCTGGATATGGTTTGCTGCAGAAGTATTGGTTTACCTTATATCCGCTGTCGGTTCTGTATATATATTTTTCGAGTCGGATTATATTGTTGAATATTTTACGGAATTTACACCCTCTATGTCATCATTTCCTCCGACGGTACTGATTATTGCAATCATTTTGGCAATCTTTCTGCTGGCATATTTTATTGCCAGATCCGTTATCCATTGGCGGAAGAATTATGATTTATTGAAAACTTACGGCTATAATAAAACCGCCATCATCGTCCCCACACTCAATGTCTTTTGTCCGTTGATTATGATGGTATTTGCAATCGTTCTTGCCGGACGTCTTCCGGAATACGGTGCTGACGGTTATTATCCCGTAGAAGAATATTAAGTACTTTTGCCCTAAAGCCCATACTTTAGGGCTTTTTGTTGCTTAAAAATACGGTTTATGATATATTATTTTTTAATATAAAAGGAACTTGCCCCGCAATCCTTTTATCATATAAAAATTGCAGTTTTTACAAAAGAAGGGAGCCTTACTATGGAAACTATTGATATTGATCAGATTAGTCAGGGATTAGACAGCGCAGAAGGAATTTTTAGCAGTGCAGAAGGAATTCTGGCATCATTATTTGGAATTGGTTCGTTAGCAGTTACAGGTATATCCGCTGCAGTTAGTTTAACAATTCTTATCGTTGGCGGTATTATCGCCCTTGCAGAATACCTATTGGAAACCATTCCTCTTTTTATTATGGCAAGAAGAGCGGGATGCAGAAACGCATGGATGGCATTTTTCCCTTATACCAATGACTTTTTATCTTTTACATTGCCGATTCGCCAGTTTAATATTTTTAACCTGATTAAAACCGACCGTCGTGATATGATGGCACTGATTTATTTAGGACTTATGATTATCGGAAATACCGCACTCGGTATTATCATAACCGTATTCTCCTATATTCCGGGATTAAATCTTTTGGTTCCTATATTAACATCTCTCGGTGCGCCCCTTCTTTGGGTATCAATTCGATTATTCAGATGGCGTATGATGTACGACATTTTAATGACATTCGGACAGAAGAGCAATGCTTTATGGGTATCCATCGTGGCAATTTTTGTACCTTGGTTATTTAACCTGTTTACCATTTTCTCTTGTAAAAACCCTCCCGAATACGGTTTGGGAAATTATCATAAATATCGTAGTGCAGACTAATATAATTTTTGTGTAAAAAGAAAGGAGTTCTACTATGGAAGAATATTCAATGGCCGCTGAAGATTTAATGGCAGGGGGAGCTGCCCTCTCCATATTTGCCGGTACATCTATTTTTATCATTGCCGTATATGCTTTTATCTTTTTGTTTTATGTAGCTTTATTTGTTGTAACCCGCATTCCTTTTTACAAAATGGCGAAAAAAGCCGGTATGAGCAAAGCATGGCTTATGTGGATTCCTTTGGCAGATATGTATGTACTGGTGAATCTCTCCAAAAGAGAATATAACCTTTTTAACTGGATAAGGACCTATAACAGAACCAAGGTATTCTGGTTTTACCTTATCTCCTGCCCCGTTGCGTGTGCGATTGTAATTGGATTGATTGTTATACCTACGTTCTTTTCGGCGTTCTTTTATTTAATTCCTTTTCTCGGAACAATTTTGGGTTCATCAATTATCATCATTTGTACTTTTGTTGCTTACGGACTTGCAGGTATTTATCTTGTTTTAGTTTCCATCCTTGGTTGGAGAGTAAATTACGATATCCTTATGACTTACGGAATGCAGCAACACGCCATGTGGGCATCCATCGTAAATTGCTTTTGTCCCTTACTAATGACTGTATTTGGTTATATTATTATGAATAAAGAACCTGATTACAGTATTTAAATATTATTTATAAAAGGAGAGTTTAACATGCAGGAATTGATTTTAAGATCAAGTGAATATGGTGCAGAATCTGCAGAAATGACAGAAGCAATCGAAGCCCTTTTAGTTGCGATTTTCGGAACCGGAAGCGTCATGGTTGGTATCATAATGACGATATTGCCTTTTATCATCGCTTTTTTACCTATTTTCATTATGCTTTTTATATTCGGAAGCGTAGTTATTTCAGGCATTGTAGGTGCAATTCCTTATTATGTAATGTCTAAACGTAACGGGTATAAATATCCTTGGATTGCATTTGTCCCTTTGGGTGCTATGTACCTGCGTTTTATTTTATCAGACCGAAAATATAATTTATTTGATAAGTTTGTGACACCGAACCGTAATTTGGCTTTTATAGCCTATGCCATCATTAACGGTTCTGCTTCTTACGTAAGTATTGTTGTTTCCTGCGTCGCATTTATTCCTATCATCGGAAGTGTTCTTTCACCCTTTACTTCCCTTGTTACTTATGCGGTTACTATTTTTGCACTGTTCTTCGTTTGGCGCGCAAGCTATGATTTATTGATTACCTACGGTATGGAGAAAAATGCGATGCTTTGGTCTGTTTTAGGTTGCATCTTCCCTGTCGTATTTATTGTTGTTACCTTCATTATTATGAAGCGCAAACCCATCCTTGGTACAGATTACAACGCTACAGGAACACCTGCTTAGTACTAATAAAGCAATATTATCCCTGATAGGAGGAATGATACGTGGGCTCTATTGCTATTTGGGGTTTTTACGGCATAATGTTCTTGGTTGAGGATTTTATTTTCATTATTGAGAAAATAATGAATGCCGGCAGTTGGGATGCCATTGTACAACTCCCTGAATTTACAAGATTTGTCACTTATGTCGTAATTATACTCTTAATTGTTTGCGGTTTTGCATTTAACTTTGTGTTGAACCGTATTATGCGTCCGATTTCCCTGTTTATCATCGCCAGACATGCAGGCTATAAACGTCCTTGGATTGCTTTTGTTCCTTATGGTTCTTACTATCTGGAATTTGTTCTTCCGATCCGCGATTTTAATGTCCTTAACTGGATTAAAACGGATAAAAGAGAAACCATTGCCTGGAGTTATATTGCCAATGATTTATTAAAATCACTGGTTAAATCCATTTTAGGCATTGTCCCCTTGTTTGGCTACGTTCTGAAAGTAGGTTACGAACTGCTGATTTACATGTTTAAGTGGCGTAAAATATATGACCTTCTAAAAACCTTTGGTTTTAAAAAATCTGCGATGACTTGGGCAATCTTAAGTGTCCTATTTAAACCGGTATACATTGTACTCCTGTTTATCATGTGTGACAGAGAGCCGGATTACGGTTACGGCAGATTTGAATGCCCTGTTATGATTGGTTATGACGGGGAGGTTGTTGAATAAAAAAGATAAAAGGATATCCGTTATGGATATCCTTTCTTTATTTCTAGCTCGCCTTCTCAAACTGGCTATTATACAGTTCTGCATAGAAGCCGCCCTGCTTCATCAATTCATCATGGTTACCGCTTTCGATTACGTCACCATCCTTCATAACCAGAATCATGTCTGCGTTACGAATGGTAGATAATCTGTGGGCAATCACGAAAGAGGTTCTGCCTTCTGTTAAGCGGTCCATTGCTTCCTGAATCAATACTTCCGTTCTGGTATCAACGGAGCTGGTCGCTTCATCCAAGATAAGCATGGGGGCATTTTCAACCATGGCACGGGCGATGGTCATTAACTGCTTCTGACCGGCCGATAAATTCACCTTATCATTTAGAATCGTATCGTAGCCCATAGGCAGAGTACGGATAAAATGATATATGCCTGCTGCTTTACATACCTTATCCAACATCTCATCTGTAATATTTTCTTTGCCGTATACAATATTGTCACGGATGGTTCCCTCAAATAACCAGGTATCCTGAAGCACCATACCGAACAAATCATGAATATTCTCACGGGTAAGCTCTGAAACCGGTGTACCGTCAATGCTGATAGAACCGCTGTTTACCTCATAAAAACGCATCAAAAGGTTTACCATGGTAGTTTTACCGGCACCGGTAGGCCCTACAATCGCAATTTTCTGGCCGGGCTTAATCTTAACAGAGAAATCTTTTATAATAATCTTTTCAGGGTTATAACCGAACTTTACATGGTCAAAAGTAATCTCACCTTTTATCTCTTCTCCCTTAAGTAGGGTAGTCTTATGGCTTTCATCCTCCATTTCCTCTTCGTCCAGGAATTCGAATACACGCTCAGAAGCTGCTGCCGTAGACTGTAAGGTGTTCATTGCCTGGGCAATTTGCGATAAAGGCTGAGTAAACAAACGCACATACATAGTAAATGCAATAATTACCGCAAAATCAATATGCCCGCTCAACGCCAAGGCTGCACCAACCACACAAACTGCCACATATCCTAAATTACCGATAAAACCCATCAAAGGAGGCATAAGTCCGGAAAGAAACTGTGCCTTAAAAGCGCTTTCGTAAAGCTTTCCGTTTATACCTTCAAATTCTTCTTTTGCCTTACGCTCACCATTGTATGCTTTTAATACGTTATGTCCGGCGTACACTTCCTCTACATGACCGTTAATCATACCTAAATACTTCTGCTGTCCCACGAAGTACTTCTGGGACTTACTCATAATAATGCTCATCAAAACAAAGCCAAGCACGGAAGATAAAATTGCCGTACCGGTTAATGCCAAATTTGTAATCAGCATCATAATAATGGAGCCGATAAAAAGCGTTACGGCATTTACCAATTGAACAATACTCTGGCTTAAAGTATGGCCGATGGTATCCACGTCATTGGTGACACGGCTTAACACGTCGCCGTAAGTTGTGGAATCGAAGTACTTTAACGGTACCACATTGATTTTTTCAGAAATATCCTTACGAAGTTTTTTAGATATTTTCTGGGTAACCGTAGCCATAATCAGACTCTGCATATAACTGAATAGAATACTGAGCCCGTAAAGGATAATTAAAAGAATGGCTATCTCTTTTACCGCATTCATATCAATGCCGGTCAAAATACCCTCTTCCATTACCGCCGTTAAATCCTTAATTTTATCAGGACCAATTACGGAAAGAATACTTCCCATAAAGGATAAAAGAACCGCTGTCACAATAAAAGGAACATATACCTTAAGGTATTTTAACAGCTTTGTCATGGTTCCCTTAAAGTCCTTCACCTTTTCCGCAGGCATCATTCCGGGAGGTCCACTACCGGGGCCACGTCTTTTTGTATTGTTATTGTTTGAACCGATTTCATATTCATTCTTCGCCATTATGCCAATTCCTCCTTTGATAACTGAGAATAGGCAATCTGCTGATATACCTCACAGGTATTCATCAGCTCTTTATGGGTGCCTTTGCCCACAATTTTACCATCATCCAAAACAATAATTTGGTCTGCATCCAAAATAGTTCCGATACGCTGAGCAACCAAAAGGGTAATGGCATTGCCGGTCACCTTGGAAAGCTCACCTCTTAAAACACGGTCGGTCTTATAATCCAATGCCGAGAAGGAATCATCAAAAATATAGATATCCGGACGTCTGCAAATTGCTCTCGCAATGGAAAGACGCTGCTTCTGGCCTCCTGAGAAGTTAGTTCCTCCCTGAGCTACTTCTGCATCCAGCTTATGGTCCAGTTTGCTTACAAAGTCTTCTGCCTGGGCAATACGCAGTGCCTCCCAAATTTCTTCGTCTGTGTATTCCGCCTGCTTGCCGTTTTCACCGTATGCAATATTGGAGCGGATGGTTCCGCCAAATAAAACCGCACGCTGGGGCACCAGGCCGATTTTATTTCGAAGAGCTTCCTGAGAGTAATCTTTTACATCAACTCCGTCTATTAAAATGCGTCCTTCGGTCACATCATAAAAACGGGGCACCAGATTGATAACAGTAGACTTACCGCTACCCGTAGACCCGATAAAAGCTACGGTTTCGCCGGATTTCGCCGTAAAACTGATATTTTCTAGAACCGCATCCGATGCATCAGGATAGCGGAAGCTTACGTTGTCGAATTTTACTCCATGTTCAGTATCCTTATCTGCTGAAGCCTCCTGTTCTGCTTCGGCTCCTTCTTTTTTATCTGCAACCACTACGGTTCCATCCGTAATTTTGGTCTTGGTCTCAAGAATTTCACGGATACGCTTAGCAGAAACACTGGCTCTAGGCAGGATGATAAAAATCATGGATAACATCATAAAAGACATTACTACCTGCATTGCATAAGAAGAAAACACAATCATGTCTGCAAATACCGTAATTTTGTCCGCAACCGGCGTTGCAACAGCATCCAAGAAACTCATTTCTCCGGAAAGTACTGCATCTGCCACATTCACAGGCATGGGAGCCTTATTGATTAAATATGCACCAATCCAGTAAATTGCCAGAGACAATCCGTTCATAATCAAAGACATACCGGGTCCCATAATCGCCAACGCACGCTGGTTAAACAACTGGGTTTGGGTTAAGGATTCATTGGCCTCTTCAAACTTACCCTCCTGAAAATCTTCGGCATTATAAGCACGAACTACACGGATACCGGTTAAATTCTCACGGGTAACGCGGTTTAAGTTATCCGTTAAGGTCTGCACAATTTTAAACTTCGGTAATACAATAATGGTCAGCGTAATAATAAGAATCAGCAATAAAACTACCGCAAGGGCCGTACTCATGGTCCATTGCCAATTCTTACTGTATATTTTACCAATTGCCATAACTGCCATCAAAATAGCGCGAAACATAATGGCCGTACCCATCACAAGGAACATCTGCACCTGCATAATATCATTGGTAGAACGGGTAATTAAGCTGGCGGTAGAAAATCCATTAATTTCCTCCATGGAAAAGGAAGTAACCTTGTCATATACCTGACTACGCAGCCTTCGGGAAAACCCTGTTGCAACCTTAGCACAAAAATATCCTACAAATATAGAGACCACCAAACCTCCCAAGGCGCACAAAAGCATTTTAATACCGGCAATCCATATTTCTGCCATGATACTTCCCGGAGTTACAATAGTTGCTGTAATGGTTGACATGTAATCCGGTAATTTTAACTCTAAAAATACCTGAAGCCCTGTAAAAACAATGGCACCAAACATAAAAAGCATTTCTCTTTTACGTAAATACTTAAGAATACCAAACAAATTGTGTTTCCTCCTTTTATATCCGAAAAGGATCTTTTATCTACATTTATAAACATATAAACAGTTTTATGTTATGCATTTTATTTTTTAATGTCAATGAAAATTTGCAATATCATAAAAAAAACACAAAAATATTTCCTATACCTCTTAATAGATTGACTTTCCTCCTGTTTCAAATTATCATAAAAGCAACTGTTGTATATACTTTCGGAGGAAAATATTATGTTTATTATCTGGGGAACCAAAGGAATTGAGAAGCATTTGGGATTTTCGGCACAACCTTATCGCTGCCAGCACTGTAACAATACGGAATATTACAAAATCATGCGTGTAAGAACCTGGTTTACATTGTTTTGGATACCTATCTTTCCTATTAGTTCCAAGTACTTTATTACTTGTCCCATTTGCAATTACGGAATGAAGCTTAAAAAAGAAGAAGCTCTGGCAATGGTGGAACAACAACAGGGAAGATAATCAGATCAAAAACCAAACCTTGTGTAGTATATATATCCTAAAAAGTCAATGAAAAAGCGGGCGTGGATTCGCATCCTGCCGCCCGCAAAAAACTATGATTCTTTTTATTCATATCTCTCTTCTGTTTTAATTAAAACATCCGATGTACCTTCATAAATATAATCAATATAATATACATATGTATATCCGTTACTTTCTTTGCATTCTACTGTCTCAAGGATTAATCTGTTGTATTCATCGTATCGGAAAGATCTGTTAATGCTAATATCTTCTACATAAGAAACCATGAACTGGTTACTTAACAATCCGTCTGCATTATATAAATATGATTCCTCATATACAAGGTCACCGTCTTCATTATAATTTGTCCATGATGTTACTTTGCCTTGGCTGTTATAGAGATAAATCATTCCCAAATTTCCGTCAGGGTCGTAACCATAAAGACTTCTTAACACACCATCTTTTACTTCTTCTACAATGGTGTAACCATATTCATCCACATACGTTTTAATATAAGAATCGTTATCTTCCTTGGGACTTTCTGCGGCCCACTGATTTAAAACGGACTGTGAAATGGCATTACGGCCTTCATTCACACCAAACTGCTCGTAATGAGACCAGAGCTTTGTAATATCGTAGCCAAACGCTTCTTTTAAGTCTGAATAGCGGTTTGCATAAGAAACAGCGTCAAACATTCCGCCACCGTCACGGCCTTCTGACAAGCCATAAGTCAAATAATGATCTGCATATGCCTTCCAGTCATCACCAAAAGCAGCCTGTAAATCACCGTAACTTTCGCGGTAACTTTGTACATCAAAAGCCTGGCTTGCATTACGGCCTTCATAAACTCCGTATGTCAGGTAATGATTATATAACGCCTGTTCGTCATTTCCGTAGACAGCTGCTACATCGCTGTAGGTTTCAGCATAATATTCCGCATCAAAAATACCTGCATAAGAAGGTGCCGCTGCTGATACCTGAAGCACGGAACCTAACATGGTTACCATAGTTGCCGACAAAACCAAAAGAACTCTACCCTTTTTCATCATTTAAAAACCTCCGTATTAATATGTTTTGACAAGTTTCCGACTGCCTTACGGCAATCTGTTTTTATGTACTTACACCTATAAAACACATAAAATTCTACGAAGGTTTCATTTTTATAAAATTTTTTTCAAATATGTCGATATAAATTATGAAGTATACCCTATTACAATGCTCAAGGAGGAGATTGTATGGCAATAAATATTAATGTAAATAACACTAATTTTGGTGTAAATGGTACTTTTTGTCCGGGAATAAATGAGCAGGGAAGCCGCAAAACATTTTTTACCGGAAATATGAATAACCAAAACGACCCCATTGCCGAGAAACGCATGGAAGCACAGAAGAAGGCAATGAAGGTTGTAGGTGATGCCTGGGATACAGACAAGGCAATTGATAAAAGTATCGAAGAACGCCGTAATCATTATCAGGAAATGCTTGCGCTCAAAAACGAGGCACAGTCACAAATCAACGATATCAATAACCAAATCGACGCTTTGAAAGAAGAATACGGCATTACGGATGAGATGAAATCCAAAGACTGGCCACCGGAGTTTAAGCAGGCATACTCTGCCCTAAAAGAACCTATGGATGAATTAAACAAGCAAATCCATGATGCAGATACAGCCATGAAGGATGACGTGGCGGATATCCGTGCCATTACTATAGAGCGCTTAAAATCTAATCCTATGCTGGATGCACAGAAAACCGCAGATGCCATCCATGCTGCTACCGACGAGGAAATCATCGGCATGGTAATGCAGGAAGCAAAGGATAACATCGAAGAAAAGATGGAAGAAGCACAGGAAAAGGCCGAAGAAGATGCCGAAAAGAAAGAAATCGAAGAAGAGAAGCTGGAAGATATCAAGGAAATGAAGGCAATGCAGGAGGCAATGATTGCCCGGACCAAAGAAGCAGTTGAGAAGGCAGAAGCACGTCATGAAGAAAACAATACACCGGACATTCCCTTGGAAGACCTAATGAAACTTGCCCAGGTTAATACCGAAACCGGCAAGGCACAGAAAGCCTTGAAAGACATTAAAAACAGCATGAGTCTGTTGGAAGCGGATTTGACCGGAATTGAAGTGAATGAAGAAGTTTAATCTTACTTTTCACTTATACAATATTTTTATAATAACTATAAAAGAGGGTATCCGATATAACAAACGGATTACCCTCTTTCTTGTACTTTATGCCCACTGGCTCTGATACAATTCGTAATAAAAACCTTTTTCTTTTAAAAGTTCCTCATGAGTTCCCTGTTCGATTACATTACCGTCCTTCATAACCAAAATGACATCCGCACTTTGAATGGTAGATAATCTGTGAGCAACAATGAAACTGGTCTTGCCCTGCATCAGCCTTGCGAAAGCATCCTGAACCTTCATTTCGGTTCTGGTATCGATAGACGAAGTTGCTTCATCAAGAATCAGAATCGGAGGATTCATCAGCATGATACGGGCAATGCAAAGAAGTTGCTTTTGTCCGTTGGATAAGTTCCCGCCGTCTTCCATAATTACGGTATCATATCCTTTCGGCATACGCGTAATAAAACTGTGAGCATGGGCTTTCTTTGCTGCTGCTTCAATCTCTTCCATGGTAGCTTCCGGCTTTCCAAAAGCAATATTTTCGCGAATGGTTCCGTTTTTTAACCACGTCTCCTGAAGTACCATACCGTAGGAATCACGTAAATCATGGCGGCTTTGCTCATCAATGGGCACACCGTCCAATATAATCTCACCCTCATTAATATCATAAAAACGCATTAACAGGTTAATCAAAGTTGTCTTACCGCAACCGGTAGGTCCTACAATTGCTACCCTTTGTCCGGGTTTTACGCGAAGATTGAAATCTTCAATTAATTTACGGTCCGGCACATAAGAGAAGCTAACATTTTGTATCGCAACATCACCGATTAGTTTCGCACCCTGACTGAATGCATTTGCTTTTTGATTATCATTTGATACAACATCGGTAACTTTCTCTTGGCTTCTCTCAGAATCGGCCTGATTAAGCATATCAACACATACCGCATCCTTCTCTTCTTCTTCATTTAAGAATTTAAAGAAGTTCTCTGCACATGCCAAAGCATTCTGGAATTCCGCAATGACGCCTGATATTTCATTAAAAGGCTTGGTATACTGATTTGCGTAACTTAAAAAGCAGGATAATTCACCTACCGTAATTGCCGCATCCACATCCATAACCAGAACAGCTCCGAATACACCTACTGCCGCGTATACTAAGGCATTGATAAAACGGGTAGCCGGATTGGTTAAGGAAGAGAAGAAAATCGCCTTAACGGAAACCTCCTGAAGCTTATGATTAATGGCATCAAAGCGCTCCATGGCATCTTCTTCCTTGCCAAATGCCCTGACAACCTTCTGGTTTCCGACCATTTCTTCGATAAAAGCTGTTTGCTCGCCTCTGGCAGAAGACTGCTTTGTAAATAAATTAAACGTCTTTTTGGATACAAACCCTGCCACAAAGAAGGAAAGCGGTGTTACCAAAACTACAATCAATGTAATCTTAACATCAATGGTAAGCATAAAAATCAATGTACCGAGGATGGTAAGTACACCTGTAAACAACTGAGAAAATCCCAGTAACAAACCTTCTGAGAATGTATCCACATCCGCTATAATACGGTTTACCAGCTCACCGTAAGGCTTGTTGTCCAAATAACGAATCGGGAGTTTTTGTAACTTACGGATGGCATCCTTACGCATTCTTGCCACAACATTGGCTGTCATGCGGTTGTTGCACAAATTCATGATAAACTGTGCTGTCATGGTTATGGCAATTACAATCACTCCGATTATAAGCAATTGTCCGATTGCTCCAAAGTCTACCTGACCGGTACCGATACATAAATCCACACCCTTACCGATTAAAATGGGAAGATATAAGGTTCCCACAACGGAAAGCAGGGCACAAATTAAAGAAATAACCAAAAGCACGGTATTTGCTTTGATATATTTAAAAATCTGTCGAAGAGTCTTTTTACGCATGTGCCGCCTCCTCTCTATCCTCAGGGAACTGAGAATAATAGATTTCAGCATATACGTCACAGGTCTTAAGTAATTCCTCATGCTTACCCATTCCTGCCACTTCGCCCTCATCCAGTACAATTAACAAATCTGCATCCATAATGGAAGCCGCACGCTGGGATACAATAAAGCAAATTGCATCCTCCGTAATTTTACGGATTCCCTGACGTACCTTGGCTTCTGTTGCATAGTCCAAAGCACTGGTACTGTCATCCAGAATCAATATATCCGGCTTACGGACAAAAGCTCTCGCCATACAAAGACGCTGACGCTGTCCGCCGGAGAAATTTTTACCTCGCTGTAAAACCTTCTCCTGAAGCTGTCGGGGTTTTTCTTCTACAAATTCTTTTGCCTGGGCAAGCTCCAGTGCTTCCCACATTTCCTCTTCCGTAGCTTCTTTTTTACCCCACTGCAAATTCTCCACAATGGTTCCTGCAAAAAGAACTGCTGTCTGAGGCACGATACCAATACGTTCCCGCAAATCTTCCTGTTTACAGGCCGTAATATCTTCTCCGTTAATTAAAACCCTGCCTTCTGCAGCCTTATAAAAGCCTGCGAGCAAGTTAATCAAAGATGTTTTACCGGAACCGGTACCGCCGATAACACCTACAATATCACCTTTTTTCGCTGTAAAAGTTAAATTGGAAATGGACGGCGACGCTGCACCTCTATATGTATAAGAAACGTTTTCAAAGGCAATTTCCTGAATAGCAGAAACCGGAATTTCCTGTTTCTTACAATCATTTTGGGAGTTTGCTTCCGTGCCGGAATCTTGGGACTTAACATCTTTCTCTTTGTCAGTTTCTTCGTCCGAATACAGCATGTCTGCAATTCTGGAACCGCCTGCCATGGACTTGGTTATGGTAATAATCAGGTTTGCAAGCTTTATTAACTCCACAAGAATCTGTGCCATATAATTTACCAGAGCAATTACCTCGCCCTTGGTAAGAAGCCCTGTATCTACCTGAACAGCACCCTTATATAAAAGAACCAAGGTGGCAAAATTAACAATTGCAAAGGTAACAGGATTCATAAAAGCACTGACACGGCCTGCAAAAAGCTGAAAACCTTTCAGGATATCCACGGATTTATCGTATTCCTCCACCTCATCCTGCTCCATGGAGAAAGCACGTACCACACGGACACCGGTTAAGTTTTCACGGGTTTTTACCACAACCTTATCCAATGCCTTTTGCACTTTTTTATAAAGAGGAATATTTACCAAAAGAATGGTAAATACAACAACCGCAAGAATAGGAATCGTCACTGCAAAAATCAAGGCACCTTTTACATCTACCGTAAAAGCCATAATCATGGCGCCAAATACGATAAAAGGCGAACGCAATAAAAGACGAAGGGTTAAATTTACACCGGTCTGTACCTGATTCACGTCGCTGGTTAAGCGGTTTATCATGGTAGAAGTACCGAATTCATCCATCTGTGCGTAACTTCTGGTCTGAATATGTTCAAAAATAGCATGGCGTAAACCGGTCGCAAAGCCTACGGACGCCTTTGCGGCAAAATACTGTGCCGTAATCGCACAACCAAATCCTACTGCAGCCAATAAAAACAAAACGCCGCCCATGGAGAAAATATGACCCTTATCACCGTTTTCCACTCCGACATCAATGATGCTTGCCATTACCAAGGGTACCAGCAACTCAAAAGAGGCCTCCATTAATTTAAACAGAGGCCCTAAAACAGTTTCTTTTTTATATTGTTTCAAATACTTAAGGAGTTTGAACATTACTTTCGTTTCCTTTTGAACATCCGCTCTGAGGCGTAGTACTCTCGATATATAGATTTACCGGCTGAGTTCCGGCATCTCCCATATTGATATTCTGCGGTGTCGGATTTGCAACACCACCCGCATACATATTATCATTTACGGAATGATCAGACATACCCTGCGGTGTTGCAGTATATTGCGGAACTTCTTTTTTTACAACCTTCATTTTACAGGTATAAATAACAGAAGAATCGCAAAGATAGTCGTGAAATGCACGGTTATTTTTATCGATAAAAATCATGATATAACCGAAATATGCTACATTACTTAAATATTTACCAACCGTTTCACGATACAATGCCATAAGGAAACTTAACTTATTACCTTCTTTATCTACAACGGCAAGGTTAAACAATCTTTTACCGATGGTAGTTCCCGTAAGGCATGTAAATAAGGTAAAATATAAAACACCAAAAAGATAAAATAAAATATCAAATATATTAAATTGGAACAATACATCCCTAAAAATCAATGCGTCAGGGAAGAAAAGCTCCGCAAAAAATGCAGGTACTTTCAGACACATAATCACGATTCCAAGTATACAGCTGTCTACCAGGAATGCGGCGAGTCTGGGGAAAAAGCCTGCCTTACTGACAGATTGATTCATAGTGTACTCCTCCGTTTTCGTGACTCTCGATAAATTCGAGAATTGCCTGGTTATCTGACTTCGGGATAGAATTTAAAATACTTCCGAACATTGCACTAAAAGCATCCATTTCTGCTGTCTGCTCATAAAATACAGCATTTCCGCCTACATATTCCAAAACCTGTTCCTGATATTCTTCGTAACGGCAAATACCGTCAATCAAACCATTGTCCAATGCCTGACTTGCCGTAAAAGTTCTACCGTCAGCCAATGCATAAATATCATTACGGTCCATACCACGGCCCTGTTCAATAACATCAATAAAAATTTCGTACATTTCGTCAACCTGAGACTGCTCAATTGCAAGGTATTCTTCGGTTACCTCCTGTCCGCCACCGCCGATACCTTTGTTGTCACCGCTACGGATCATGTACTCTTCGATACCTAATTTATCATATAACTCTGTCATATCATAAACAGTCATGTATACACCGATGGAACCTGTGGTTGTCATACGGTTCGCATAAATTTCATCCGCTGACATTGCTGCATAATAAGCTGCACTTGCTGCAATGGAATCAAAATATGCATAAATGGGACGACCGGTTTCTTCTTTGTATTCCATTAATTCCAAATACAAATCATCACCTATGTAAGAATATCCGCCACCGGAATTCACGTAAAGTAAAATACCCACGTTGTTACCTGCTTCCGATAAAGCTTCAATATACTCTACGGTAGCATCATGGTTATAACCACCTGTTGAGAAGTAAGATGATGAACCTGCCGAATCCATCATATCTCCGTCTATTTTTACAATTCCGACAAAGTTTTCCATGGGAAAACCATAAAGTGCACTACTCTCCATGGTAGTACTGTTCATACCTAATTTGTCTGTAATTACTTTATCCACTATGTTCATACCGACACTGCTTACTCCGATAAAAACAAAGAGAACTGCAGCAATTACACCTGCAATAACCTGTTTCTTTTTCATTTTTTCCTCCTAAGAATTCTTTATTCCTTTTACTTTATATATTTATGCATCTTTTATGCTCATAAATATCTTTATCTCTTGTACTTTCAACCTTATCCTGAAGTTACGCTTTCGCAGCTTCTTCTTCAGGATATTTTGAATATAACAATTTTAACAGAATAGGCGTTAAAATGGAAGATATAATAATCAGCAGGATTACCGACGTAAAGTATACAGGGTCAAGCAAACCTACCGACATACCCTTCTGTGCTACAATCAAGGCAACTTCACCTCTGGTCATCATACCAACGCCGACTTTAATAGCATGTCTTGCGGGTATTTTGCATGCCATGGATATAAGACCGCAACCAATAATCTTGGTAAGAAGAGCAACTGCCACAAATCCCAGCGAGAAAACAAGAATCGACCAGTCCATATTCTGGATATTGGTTTTCAAACCGATACTTGCAAAGAAAATCGGTCCAAACATTACATAAGAGTTGATATCCAGTCTTCTTGCAATATATTCGGAATCACGAATGTTACAGAGAATGATACCTGCTACATAAGCACCGGTAATATCGGCAATACCGAAATAATGCTCTGCCACATAAGCCATAATCAAGCAAAGTGCCAGACCTGCAATGGTAATTCTTCGGGTGTGGGGATAACGCTGATCCACTTTTTTGAATACTTTGTAAGCAATATAGCCACCTACCAAAGCAAGGCAGAAGAACAATACCGTATTTCTTACTACCATCCAGGGCTGAGACTTAGGATCATTAAATCCGATTACAACCGTTAACACGATCATACCGATAATATCATCAATGATTGCTGCATTCAGAATTGTAGTACCGATTTTACCCTTTAAGTAACCCATCTCACGCAAAGCCTCAACCGTAATACCTACAGAAGTTGCAGTCATAATGGTACCGATAAAAACAGCCTTAAAAAATTCCGGTGTTCCCACTTCTGAAAAACCATAAATACACATATACAACAGGGTACCGCCTGCTAAAGGAACAAACACACCTGCACAGGCAATGAGTAAAGCTTTGGGACCTGTTTTAATCATTTCTTTTAAATTAGTTTCCAGACCTGCTGAAAACATTAGTAAAATTACGCCGATTTCTGCCATCTGCAAAATAAAATCCGTGGGCTGCACCCATCCCAAAAGACAGGGTCCGATAATCAAACCGGCAATAATTTCTCCCACAACCATGGGTGCCTTACACTTACGGGCAAGGATACCGAAAACTTTGGCAAATACAATAATAATTGCCAAATCCTTAAACACCAAATACGCTTCCATTTTTTTCTCTCCTCAAATCTTTTTCACACATCATTCACATAATGCTACAATTTTTGTAAATTTGCAAGTGGCTTTTCGCACGAAAAACATAGGAATTTCGGGATTTCTTTGTTATAATTCCCCTATGAAGTCTTATATTGATGAAAAATTATTTGAAGAAGCCAAAAACAGAATGTACGGTAAAGTACAAGGTGAGAAGGGAATCGGTACCTTAAGTGAAAAATCGGTCCACTCGGTTTTAAAATACTATTTTGCTCCGGATGAAGCTTTTCATGAGCAAAAAATAGGTACTTTTGTGGCAGATATCTGCATTGACGGGGAGATTTATGAAATCCAAACGAAGCAGTTTTATCTGATGAAACGTAAGCTGGAACTTTTTCTTAAAGAACATGAAGTGACGATTGTTTATCCGGTATCATTGGAAAATACCCTGCATTGGGTGGAATGTGATGCGGATATGGGGACAAGTAAAGACTCCTCAGCTGATTTGGCAGATTCAAAGAATCGTCGCATTACGACAAGCCGCAAAACCCGTAAAAAAGGTATGCCCTATCTGTTCTTCCATGAATTGTACGGTATTAAAGATTTTTTACATCATCCAAATTTGCATTTCATCCTGGCAATTATGGCCACGGAAGAATATCGCCTTTTGGACGGATACGGCCCGCAGAAGAAAATCCGTGCTACCAAGACAGATAAGGTACCCATTGAACTGCTGGATTTAATTACTATCCTAAATGCCGAAGATTATAAACAACTGCTGCCGGATGGATTACCGGAAGAATTTACCTCAGATATTTTTGCAAAAAAGGCAGGAATCAGCAGAAGCCTTGCCGGAACGGCATTGAATATTTTATATGAAGTGAAAGTTGTGGAACGGATTGGAAAACAGGGGAATGCATATGTATATAAGGTAAAATAATTTATATTTTAACTTTCTTTTCGAATAATATAAGGAAACACTTCAATATCCGTAAAACCCATCTCCTGTAGAATTTGAACAGAGGATTCCAAATCTTCTTTTGTATTAAATTCCGGTATTTTCGGTACCCGGATGCGAATCTGCTCCGGCGACTTCTCCTTAATAAGTATCTTTAAGTTCTCGATTACTCTGTTATTATCACGCCCCGTATATGCCTTGTAAATTTCCGGATTCATATCCTTAATATCCACAATAAAAGCATCCGCCACAGGCAGAATAGTATATAAATTCTCTGTTGGAACATTTAAAGAAGTTTCTACGGTAATCTGCCACTTATCTCCGCAAACCTCACGAAATGCCGCAATAAAATCCGCATATAAAAGTGATTCGCCTCCGCCGAAAGTAACACCTCCGCCAGTAGCAATGAAATATAAATCATCGATTTTTAATTTATCATATAACTGCTCCGGGGTCATATTTACGCACTTTGATAAAATAGACGGATCCAAAACCCTTTTATTAATGCAGTATTTGCAGGCTAAGGGACAACCGTAGGATGCCACCAAAGTCGTAACGCCCACGCCATCAGTTTTTAACCGGTGTCTATTTAATGAAACTACCGGCATTGTAATATTATTCTTCATCCATAAACTCCGGGTCTATAGCAATATCGCCTTCTAAAATGTATTCTTCAATTTCAATACTTTCTTCTTCAGAATCTTCTTCCGAAGGTTCTACCAAATCTTCAGGGTCATATTCTTCCAAACCACCGAGAATATCTTCCCCATCCGGTTCATCATAATTGTCTTCCGGTCTGGGACCTTCCATACCTGCAACATCCTCAGGAGGAATATACTGTACATCACCGGCTAAATCCTCGGGTGGTTGTGCAGCACCACCGAGTTCATCAGGGCTAATGGTATAATATACATCCTCAATTACATCACTGATTGCTTCAATCGGATTACATGCTACCATGGGCGCACACATTCCTGCAGAAATTCCGGCAACTACTACAGCTTTGCCAAGATTTTTACGGATTTCCAGCTGACGTTCTAAGTAACGAAGCTCTGCCTCACATTTCGGGCAAGTTCCTCTGCAATCGCCCTGATGGGTACACTCCGATACCGCAAAAGCAATATCGTTTTCTTCCGCAATTTTTTGACGAATTTCTTTTAAAGCTTTACACTTTTCTTTTCCTCTCATAATGAATTCCTCCTCATTAACCCCTTTTCGTAATTGTACCATACTATATTTTTTTATAAAAGTAGTTTATGTATTGGGGTTATATCATAGATACGGTTTAGAGTATATTATTTTATGGTATAAATTAGAAACAATTATAAAAAAATTCAACCCCGCCGTTAAGGCGGGGTCGCTTCATCATAAAATTAAGTTTTTAAAATGATATAACTTCTTATTCTTCAGAACTTTCTTCTTCAACTTATTCTTCATCCTGAATCGGAATCATATCAAGTTCCTTCGGTTCTTCTTCTACCACTTCGCTGGTCATATCTTCTACTGCGATTTCACCGTTTTCATCGGTTACTTTCTCACGAACCTTAGCAATCTGGGCAACGGTTACTTTATCATCAAGGTTAATTAACTTAACGCCTGAAGTAATTCGTCCTAAAATTGATACGTCTTCCATACGAATCTGAATAATGATGCCGGCTGTGGTAATCATCATGATTTCATGATCATCGTTTACAGCCTTCACACCTACAACATCACCTGTCTTTTCGATAATCTTGTAGCATTTCACACCCTTACCACCACGTTTTTGAACGGTAAATTCATCAAGGTAAGTACGCTTTCCGTAACCCTTTTCGGATGCAATAAGGAGTGAATCGCCCTGATGATCTAACTGCATACCAACGATTTCATCCTGGTCTGCAAGATTCATACCGATAACACCCATAGAACTACGTCCGGTTGCACGCACATCGGTTTCCTTAAATCGGATACACATACCCTGCTTGGTTACAAGGAAGATGTCAGTATCTTTATCGGTAGATTTTACTTCAATTAATTCATCATCATCTTTTAAAGTGATTGCAATGAGACCATTTTTACGGATATTTTCATATTCGGTAATATGTGTCTTCTTTACAATACCCTTTCTGGTTACCATGAAGAGATTTCTTTCTTCTTCGTATTCCTTGATAGGAATGATAGCGGAAATCTTTTCACCGGGATTTAACTGAAGAAGGTTAATGATTGCCACACCTCTTGCAGTTCTACCGGCTTCGGGAATTTCGTAAGCCTTCAGACGGTAAACCCTACCATAATTTGTAAAGAACATAATGTAGTGGTGGGTTGTAGTCATCAAAAGATCTTCAATATAGTCATCTTCAATGGTCTGCATTCCCTTAATACCACGGCCGCCGCGATGCTGAGACTTAAAGTTATCTACAGTCATTCTCTTTACATAGCCTAAGCTTGTCATAGCAATAACGGTATTCTCATTGGGAACCAAATCTTCCATGGAGATGTCAAATTCATCAAAACCAATCTTGGTTCTTCTGTCATCGCCATACTTCTGGGAAATTAACATGATTTCCTCTTTGATAACACCAAGAAGCTTCTTTTCATCTGCAAGAATAGACTTATAATAAGCAATCTTCTCAAGCAATTCTTTATGTTCATTTTCAAGCTTTTCGCGTTCCAAACCGGTTAACGCACGTAAACGCATGTCTACGATAGCCTGAGCCTGTACTTCTGTTAAAGCAAAGCGTTCCATTAAAGAAATTTTAGCAGTCTGGGTATCTTTGCTGCCACGGATAATAGAAATCACTTCATCAATATTATCCAAAGCAATCAATAAGCCTTGTAAAATATGATCACGCTTCTCAGCCTCATCCAAATCATACTGGGTTCTTCTGGTTACAACTTCCTTCTGGTGATTTAAGTAATGTGTCAACATTTCAAGAATGTTAAGCACTTTAGGTTCATTGTTCACCAAAGCAAGCATAATAACACCAAAAGTATCCTGCAACTGGGTATGCTTATATAAATGATTTAAAACTACGTTAGGGTTTACATCTCGACGAAGTTCTACTACCACACGCATACCTTCACGGTTTGATTCATCGCGTAAATCTGTGATACCGTCGATTTTTTTATCTTTTACAAGCTCTGCGATCTTCTCAAGAAGACGGGCTTTATTTACCATATAAGGTAATTCGGTTACGACAATTCTGTTTTTACCGTTCTGTAAAGTTTCAATATCGGTTACCGCACGTACTCTGATTTTACCACGACCGGTACGATATGCTTCCTCAATACCTCTGGTACCAAGAATAGTAGCACCGGTAGGGAAATCCGGTCCTTTGATAATATCAAGGATTTCATCAATTTCCGTAACACGATCTTCTTCCACATGGTTATCAATGATTTTAACCACTGCTTCAATGGTTTCACGAAGATTATGAGGCGGAATATTAGTAGCCATACCTACAGCAATACCTGTAGTACCGTTTACCAAAAGGTTAGGGTAACGGCTGGGTAAATCAACAGGTTCCTGTTCCGTTTCATCAAAGTTAGGTACAAAATCTACTGTATTTTTATTAATATCTCTTAATAATTCTACGGAAATCTTAGATAATCTTGCTTCGGTATATCGCATCGCTGCAGCACCGTCACCGTCTACGGAACCAAAATTACCATGACCATCAACAAGAGGATATCTGGTTGACCATTCCTGAGCCATATTAACCAAAGCTCCATAAATAGAGCTGTCACCGTGAGGGTGGTATTTACCCATGGTATCACCGACAATACGGGCACTTTTTCTATGAGGCTTATCAGGTCTGTTACCTAATTCTTCCATAGAGTAAAGAACACGTCTCTGTACCGGTTTCAAACCATCTCTTACATCAGGCAATGCACGCGCGGCAATAACGCTCATAGCATAGTCGATGTAACAGGTTTCCATGGTTTTCTTTAAATCGACTTCTTGCACTTTATCAAAAATTGTATCATCCATTTTATTGGCTCCAATCTTTTTGTCTTAAAATTAGACTCATCAATTTAAAATTAAATATCAAGATTCTTTACAAATCTCGCATTTTCTTCGATAAATTCACGTCTCGGCTCAACCTTATCACCCATAAGTACGGTAAAAGTTAAGTCTGTTTCAGACTCAGCCTGCTCGTCCATGGTTACACGAAGAAGAATTCTCTTCTCGGGATCCATAGTAGTTTCCCAAAGCTGTTCAGCATCCATTTCACCAAGACCTTTATAACGCTGAATTTTATTATTCTGGTCACGACCCACTTCTGTAAGAATCTGATCCAATTCTTCATCTGAGTACGCATACCACACTTTTTTATTCTTTTCAAGCTTATAAAGAGGAGGCTGTGCTAAATATACATAACCCTGCTTGATTAATTCCGGCATAAAACGATACAGGAATGTTAATAAAAGTGTACTAATATGAGCACCATCAACGTCCGCATCAGTCATGATAATAATTTTATGATATCTTAATTTACTAATATCAAAATCATCATGAATACCGGTACCGAATGCAGTAATCATAGCCTTAATTTCCGCATTGGCATAAATTTTATCTAATCTTGCTTTTTCTACGTTAAGAATTTTACCGCGAAGAGGTAAAATAGCCTGAGTTGCACGGCTTCTTGCAGTCTTTGCACTACCACCCGCAGAATCTCCCTCGACAATGTAAATTTCGCAGTTTTTAGGATCTTTGTCTGAGCAATCTGCCAATTTACCGGGAAGTGCCATACCTTCCAGAGCAGTTTTACGTCTTGTTAAATCACGTGCCTTACGTGCTGCTTCTCTTGCACGCTGTGCTAAAATAGATTTTTCACAAATCATCTTAGCTACGGAAGGATTCTGCTCTAAAAAGTAAGTAAGCTGTTCACTTACGATATTATCAACAGCAACTCTTGCTTCAGAATTACCGAGCTTTTGCTTAGTCTGGCCTTCAAACTGAGGTTCTTCAATTTTAACAGAAATAATGGATGTCAAACCTTCACGGATATCTTCACCGGAAAGATTTGCTTCACTTTCTTTTAAAAGTTTGCTGCTACGGGCATAATCATTAAAAGTCTTGGTAAGTGAATTTCTAAAACCTGCTAAATGTGTACCACCCTCAGGAGTATTAATATTATTTACAAAACTATATGTACTTTCGTTATAAGAATCGTTATGCTGAAGCGCAACTTCCACATAAACACCATTTTTAGTACCTTCAAAGTAAAGAATATTCTCATAAAGAGGAGTTTTACCCTTATTCAGATATTGAACAAATTCTTTAATACCACCTTCATAGTGGAAACTTCTTTCTTTCGGCTCTTCTTCTCTATCATCAATCAAAGTAATTCTAAGACCTTTGGTTAAGAAAGCCATTTCACGGAATCTTTGTTTTAAAATATCAAAATCAAAAACAGTTTCTTCAAAAATAGTATCATCCGGGAAGAAAGTTACTTTAGTTCCTGATTCTTCTTCATAACATTCACCGATTACTTCCAAAGGATACATTACGTGTCCTCTTTCATAACGCTGCTTATAAACTTTACCTTCTCTTCTGATTTCAACTTCCAACCAGTTTGAAAGCGCATTAACTACAGACGCACCTACACCATGAAGTCCGCCGGATACTTTATACCCTCCACCGCCAAATTTACCGCCGGCATGAAGAATAGTAAATACAACTTCAACCGCAGGAATACCAGCTTTTGCATTGATTCCTACAGGAATACCACGTCCGTTATCCACAACCGTTACAGAATTATCTTTATTTAAGGTAATTGTAATAGTATCACAAAAACCTGCCAAAGCTTCATCAATGGAATTGTCTACTATTTCGTAAACAAGATGATGAAGACCTCTCGCAGATGTACTACCTATGTACATACCCGGTCTTTTTCTAACAGCTTCCAAACCTTCCAAAATTTGAATTTGATCCGCGCCGTATTCCTGCTGACTCATAATCTTCTCCTTTATTCTTCCACAGTACCGTTTACTATTTTGTAAACTTTATTGATTTCAAATCTGTTGTTTACAAATTCATCTAAACCGGTACAAGTAATAATTGTTTGAATATCTCCGATGCTGTTTAAAAGATAATTCTGTCGGTTACTGTCAAGTTCCGATAAAACATCATCCAATAAAAGTAAAGGACATTCTTTGGTTATTTTTTTAACCAATTCAATTTCTGCAAGCTTTAATGATAAAGCTGCTGTTCTTTGTTGTCCTTGTGAACCGTATTTACGAATATCTATACCATTTACCATAAAAGCAAAATCATCTCTGTGAGGACCTACTGAAGTCATTTTGCTTTTAATATCTTTTTCCTGACTTCTTGAAAGCATGATTCCTATATCGGATGCTGATACATTCGGTTCATAAACAATTTTTATCTCTTCTTTACCGCCGGACAATTTCTGGTGAATATCATAAATAATTTCATTTAATTGTTCACAGAATTGCTCTCTTCTTTCGATAATTTTACTACCAAAAGATTCCAGCTGGGTATCCCATATTGTCAAGGTTTCCCTCAAAGAAGGATTAAAATACAAATCTTTTAAAAGTTTATTTCTTTGATTTATAATTTTATTATAATTCGTAAGATTATAAATATAAAACTGATCCAACTGACATAATTCCATATCAACAAAACGTCTTCTGTATGTAGGTCCGTCTTTGATGATATTCAAATCTTCAGGTGAAAAGAAAACGACATTTAAAAGACCAATCAATTCCGAAGCTTTTTTAATTTTTTCGCAATTGATTGCTATTCCTTTGGATTTAGCCTTACGAAGATGCATATCAATACGAAAATCTAAACCATCTTTTTCTAAAATAGTTCTGATATGTCCTTCTTCTGCATCAAAATTTATAATTTCTCTGTCTTTACTTCCTTTATGGGACTTTGTTGTAGAAGAAACATAGATTGCCTCAAGAATATTGGTTTTTCCCTGGGCATTATCTCCATAAAGAATTGTTGTTCCTTTATCAAAAGACAATTGTAAAGACTTATAATTTCTGTAATTTTCCAGTTCCAGTGACTTTATATACATACTTTAAATCAACCTGCCACTTTTAATATCAATTATTTCTAAAATTACTTCACAATTTTCACTTTACGACCTTCATATTCCACAATATCTCCGTCATAAAGCTTTTTACCACGCTGTAATTCTACTTCACCGTTTACTTTTACCCTGCCATCCTGAATTTCAAACTTAGCATCTGCTCCGTTAAATACAAGATTGGCAGCCTTTAAAGCTTGGCCTAATTTAATAAATTCATCTCTTAATTTCAATTCTTCCATGATAATTCCCTTTAGCTAACAGTTGTAAAATTAACCGGTAAAATCAAATAAACATAATTCTGCTCTTCATCTCTGATAAAGCAGGGAGCTTTCGGATTTACAAGGAAAAGAGTTACTTCTTCATCATCAATTACACGAAGAGCATCAATTAAGAATTTAGGATTGAAACCAATCATTAAATCCTTACCTTCTTTGGTAATCATAATCTCTTCATTCATGCTACCAACAACAGAATTAATCTTTAATTCCATCATATCATCATTAATTGTAATAATAACAGGTTTCTTATCTCCTTCTTTTACAAGAAGAGTAGCTCTGTCTATACAATCAAGGAAAACCTTGCGGTTAATGCTTAATTTAGTCTCATAATCCGTAGATAACATCTGGTCAATCTTAAAATATTCACCTTCAATTAATCTTGAAACCATAATTGTTTTATCAAATTCAAAGATAATATGCTTGTCTGTAAAATAAATAGTTACATCCTTATCAGCATCTCCGCCAAGAATCTTCATCAATTCAATTAAACTCTTACCGGGAACAATTACTTTCTTAGGTTCATAAGAATTCTTTAAATAAACTTTACGGATTGAAATTCTGTGACCATCCAATGAAACAACTTTTAAGCAGTTATCATTAATATCAAATAATTCACCGCCCATTGCCTTATTGGTATCATTATCACTGATAGAGAAAATAGTCTGTCTGATGGTTTCTTTTAAAGTAAACTGAGAAATCATCAAACCTTCCTGTCTGTCAATTTCAGGAATATCAGTGAATTCTTCCGGATTTCTTCCGATAATGGTAAATTTAGATTTTTCACAGGTAATGGTAGTTTTATAATTATCTTCTGTTTCAATTACGATATCACTGTCAGGAAGTTTACGTACAATTTCAGAAAATACCTTGGATTCTAAAGCAATAATACCTCTTTCTGCTATTAAACCTTCCACTACTGTCTGAATTCCAAGTTCCATATCATTTGCAACTAAACGAATATTACCTTTGGTTGCATCAATTAAAATACATTCTAAAATTGACATGGTAGTTTTTGATGAAACTGCCTTTGATACAATTTGAACACCTTTTAAAAGATCTGATTTTGAAATAATAAGTTTCATAGTGTGTATAAACTCCTTCCCTGACTGAGGTTAACTTTTGTGCCTCTTTTAAATATATTATTTAATAATTTATTCGTATTATTAGTATTAATAGATGTTTAAATGTGGATAACCCTATATATTATACTAAATTTAAGGGAAAATTCCAATGCATAACTTAAGAAAAACTCTTGGATAAGTATATTTTTTTTATTAAGTTTTACACATCCCTTAAAAAGTCATTTTATATTAATTTTAAG
>JAZNTK010000078.1:0-13571 GCA_045591685.1 Lachnospiraceae bacterium | reverse complement strand
CATGTCTGCGGCGTGGAAATGACCGAAATTATGGAAGGTGAAAGCCCCAGCCTTACCGAGTACACCATTACCCGTAAAGGCGAGGAAATGCCCATCGTAAGACGCGAAGGTTTTGTTTACAACAGACTTGCTGCTAAGTTTAAAAATAAATTGGCAGAACCCTTTTATGTTAAAATTCCTTACTCTGAGGAGGCCTTAAATCCCCCTTACAGTTTCTCGACACATACCGGTCAGGAAATGGATATCGTAATCAAGGGCAGCCTTAAAATGATGATTGGCGAGCGTACCGAAATTCTTCACGAAGGCGACTGCATCTACTACGACAGTTCCACACCCCATAACGAAATCGCTCTCGGCGGCGAGGATTGTGAAATCTATGCAATTGTTATGAATCCTGAAGAGGGCGGCGTTGCTGAATACAAAGAAAAGGTAAAAACTTTTACAACAACCAACGTTGACCTTGCGAAGTTAAAAGCACCTGTGTACGAGAAGTTTGTGGAAACTACAGTAGACGAAAGAGGTGTTGTAAATTCAGTTAAGTTTAAAAACGACGATACCTTTAACTTTGCATTTGATGTTGTGGACGAAATGGCACGTAAGGCACCCAGCAAGACTGCCATGATCCACGTTACCAACGATAAAAAGACCAGAAGATTTACATTTGCGGATTTAAGCCGTTACTCAGCACAGACTGCAAACTATTTCGCAGATATGGGCATCAAAAAAGGCGACCGCGTAATGCTTGTATTAAAGAGACATTACCAGTTCTGGTTCTCAATCCTTGCATTACATAAACTTGGTGCAATCGTAATTCCTGCGACCAACCAGTTAAAAGACCACGATTTTGAATATCGTTTCAATGCAGCCGGTGTTAGCGCAATCGTATGTACCGGTGACGGAGATGTAGCAGAAGAAGTAGATAAGTCCTTAGCGAAGTCACCTACTGTTAAGACTAAGATTATCTGTGGCCGTTCCAAAGAAGGTTGGGACAATTTCGATGAAAGCCTTGTAAAATACGATACCGTATTCGAAAGACCTGCAGATGCAGCTTGCGGTACTGATACAATGTTAATGCTCTTTACATCAGGAACCACAGGCTATCCCAGAATCGCAGCCCACAACCACAAGTATCCTTTGGGACACTTCCTTACAGCAAAGTATTGGCATAATGTAGACCCGAACGGCTTACATTTTACAATCTCCGATACCGGCTGGGGTAAGGCACTTTGGGGTAAATTATACGGACAGTGGTTATGCGAAGCAGCAACCTTCGTTTACGACTTTGACCGTTTCGATGCACACGATATCCTGCCTATGTTTGCAGAATACAAGATTACAACCTTCTGTGCACCTACAACTATGTATCGCTTCTTCATCAAAGAAGATTTGAAGAATTACGACTTAAGCTCCATAAAGTATGCAACCGTTGCGGGCGAAGCAATGAACCCTGAGGTTTACAACCAGTTCTTAAAAGCAACAGGTATCCGTATCATGGAAGGTTTCGGTCAGACTGAAACCACTCTTACCATCGCAAACTTCGTTGGTGAGACTAATAAAATCGGTTCCATGGGTAAACCCAGTCCTTTATATGACGTGGATATCCAGCTTGCAGACGGTAAGCCTGCCGGCGTAGGTGAAGTTGGTGAAATCGTAATTCGCACCGAAGAGGCAGTGCCTAACGGATTATATGAAGGATATTATCTTGACGAAGAAAAGACCAAGGAAGCTTGGCATGACGGTTATTATCATACCGGTGATACCGCTTGGAAGGATGAAGACGGATTCTTCTGGTACGTCGGCCGTGTGGATGACTTAATCAAGTCTTCCGGTTACCGTATCGGACCCTTCGAAATCGAAAGTGTTATCATGGAATTGCCTTATGTTCTTGAGTGCGCTGTTGTTGCCGCACCCGATGAAATCAGAGGCCAGGTTGTAAAAGCAAACATCGTTCTTACCAAGGGAACACAGCCTTCCGATGAGTTGAAGAAGGAAATCCAGGTATACGTTAAGAATCGTACCGCACCTTATAAGTACCCCAGAATCGTTGAGTTTATGGAAGAACTTCCTAAGACCATCAGCGGTAAGGTACGTCGTGTAGAGTTAAGAAAATAAGTATATAAAAGTTCAGCCCTTTTATCACAATGATGGTAGAAGGGCTGTTTTTTTACAAATAATAGCAATATCTTGTGATTATCTACTTTTACAAGGTCACAAATTGTGGTATAATTTACGTTGGTATATTTTAAAGTGTACTATCGGATAGATTTTAATATATTTACAATGTGTAAAAGGAGGTTGCTATGGGGTTAAATTTTAGAAAGAGTATTTCATTGTTACCGGGTGTGAAATTGAATTTAAATAAAAAGAGTGCCGGTTTGAGTTTCGGTGTCAAAGGTGCAAGATATTCCGTTAATACAAACGGTCAGAGAAGAGCAACTGTTGGTATTCCCGGAACCGGAATTTCTTATACCCATACATTTGGCGATAAAAAGAAGAGTGCCAAAACCGACAGAGCCAAAAAGAAAGAATTAGAGAAGAATCAGGAAGTGGTTCAGGATTACAATGAACAGGTAGGAGAAATCATCGGTATTCACAGAACAGGTGTGGACGTTATTGACTGGAATCGTGTAGAAACTATTCCCAGAAAACTTGCAGGATTGCAGACCAGAGTTTTAGAAGGTGATATTGACGCATATTATGAAGTCATTGAAGCTGTAGAACCTTTTGCGGAATTAGTGGATTTCGGAAGCCAATTTGAACTTGGAACAGAGAATCCTAAGCTTATGGTGGCAGAGTTTAATATTAAAGAAGAAGATGTGATTCCGGACACCATGGTGACCTTGACAGAGGCAGGTAATGTGTCCGAGAAGAAGATGACCAAGACCGCCTATTATGAGATGCTTCAGGACTATGTATGCAGTGTTATGATTCGTATTGCCAGGGATATGTTTGCACTCTTACCGATAGATAAGGTAATCGTTCATGCGGTAGACAATGCGTTGAATACTGCGACCGGCAATCAGGAAGAAGTTACATATGTATCCGTAATTTTTGACAGAGCAACCTTTGAGAAAATTAATTTGGATGCTATTGATCCATCCGATTCACTGAGTAATTTTGAATACAATATGAAATTCGGAAAGACAACAGGTTTTAAACCGGTAGTAAAACTGACTGATTGGTAAAATCTGCATAAATTAATTTTAGAATGATAAAATATTAAATAACAGAAGAGTAAAGATTTTTTTGTGAAAACAGGAGAATCGAAGACCGGAAGGAAACACTTATATGGAACCTCAGGATAAGAAAGATACAATTAAACACGAGTTTGTCATTGATGATGGGCGAATAGAGTCGTTACAGGAGTTTTTGAGTCCGGAACAGCTTTATAATGACCTTATTGTTCGTGTGCGCAAATATCACCCTTCGGATGATATTTCCTTAATTGAGAAGGCTTATAATGTGGCAAATGAGGCCCATAAGGATCAGATGCGTAAGTCGGGAGAACCTTATATTATTCATCCGTTGTATGTAGCAATTATCCTTGCGGATTTGGAAATGGATAAAGAGACCATCGTGGCAGGTATTCTGCATGACGTTGTGGAAGATACCATTATGACCTACGATGAAATCGCGGAAATGTTTGGTACGGACGTTGCCAACCTGGTAGATGGCGTAACGAAGTTGGGCCGTTTGGAGTTCGCCGGTGGCGACAAGTTAGAGGAGCAGGCAGAGAACTTACGTAAAATGTTCCTTGCCATGGCAAAGGATATCCGCGTTATTATGATTAAATTGGCTGACCGTCTTCATAATATGCGTACCCTTAAGCATATGCGTCCTGAAAAACAGCAGGAGAAGGCAAGGGAAACCTTGGATATCTATGCGCCCATTGCACAGCGTCTCGGTATTTCCAAGATTAAGGTCGAGTTGGATGATTTATCCTTAAAATATCTGGAGCCCGACGTATATTATGATTTGGTAGATAAAATTGCCATCAAGAAAAATGAACGTGAAGCTTATGTGCAGAGCATTGTCGATGAAGTCAGCAAGCATATCCATAATGCAGGCATTAAGGCTGAAATTGATGGTCGTGTAAAGCACTTTTTCAGTATTTATAAAAAGATGAAAAATCAGGGTAAGTCTCTGGATCAGATTTATGACCTTTTTGCGGTGCGTATTATCGTAGACAGTGTCAAAGACTGTTATGCGGCTTTGGGTGTAATTCACGAGATTTATAAGCCGATTCCCGGGCGTTTCAAGGATTATATTGCGATGCCCAAGGACAATATGTACCAGTCTTTGCATACCACTTTGATTGGTTCCACAGGACAGCCTTTTGAGATTCAGATTCGTACTTATGAGATGCACAAAACCGCAGAATACGGTATCGCAGCCCATTGGAAGTATAAAGAAGTTTCCGACGGTAAGAAGAGTGCCGGCGGGGAAGAAGAGAAGCTGGCTTGGCTTCGTCAGATTCTGGAATGGCAGAAGGAGTCTGACAATAACAGAGAATTTATGAATCTTTTAAAGAGTGATTTGGATTTATTCTCTGACAGCGTTTATTGCTTTACACCGACGGGTGAAGTGAAGCATCTTCCCGCAGGTTCTAATACCATTGACTTTGCTTACAGCATTCACAGTGCCGTAGGTAATCGTATGGTAGGTGCCAAGGTAAACGGAAAACTGGTGAGTTTGGACTATGTGATTAACAATGGTGACGTAGTGCAGATTATTACGTCCAACAACGCAACCGGCCCCAGCAGGGATTGGTTAACCATGGCCAAGAGTACCCTTGCCAAGAATAAAATCAACCAGTGGTTCAAGAATGAATTTAAAGAAGAGAATATCGTAAAAGGTAAAGAACTTCTTTTGGGATATTGTAAGGCGAAAGGTGTTCAGTTATCAGACCTTATGAAACCTGCATATACGGAATTTGTTATGCGTAAGTATGGTTTTCACAGCTGGGATGCACTTCTTGCCGCAGTAGGACACGGCGGTTTAAAAGAAGGTCAGATTATCAATAAAATGTGGGAACTGTATGATAAGGACCATAAGAAGACACCTACGGATGAAGAGGTTCTGGAAACGGTAGCTGAGACCGCAGAGAAGAAGCTGTTCCGCAAGCCGAAGGGCGGTATTGTGGTAGAAGGTGTAGATGATGTTGCAGTGCGTTTCGGTAAGTGTTGCAGTCCTATTCCCGGTGATGATATCGTAGGTTTTGTCACCAGAGGCCGTGGTGTGTCTATTCACCGTGTGGACTGTGTCAACGTAATTAATCTTCCTGATGAAGACAAGGTACGTTTGATTGAGGCACAGTGGCAGCAGGGCGGTGGCGGTAGCGATACGAATGCTAAGTATCTGGCGGAGATCGTTATTTATGCATATAATCGAAACGGTCTTTTGGCGGATGTGGCGAAGGCGCTTACCGAGAAAGATATTGATATTGTAAGTCTTTCTACCAAGACCAGTAAAAAAGGCATTTCTTCTATGCAGACTTCCTTTGAAATCGCAAGCAAAGATGAACTTGACCGTATTATCGCCAAGATTATGACGGTGGAAAGCGTAGTGGATGTTGAAAGGACGAGTAGCTAAAATGAGTAAGTTAATGGTTGAAAATATGGTGCTGGGCAGATTGGAGAACAACTGCTATTACCTGCACAAGGAAGGCGAAAAGGAAACTATTATGGTTGACCCATCCACCAAGGCAGACCATATTTATGAGACTTTAAAAGAAAGGGGCCTGGAAGTAAAAGCGATTTTTATTACCCATGGGCATTTTGATCATATGATGGCCACCAACGAGTTAAAAGAACTCTTTGGCGATGTAACAATTTATGCAGGCCGTAAGGAAACGATTCTTTTGGAAGACCCGAAAATGAATCATTCCGTATTAATCGGAAAGCCTTATATAATTAAGGCCGATGTCCTTGTAAAAGATGATGATGAAATCAGCGTGGGTTCTATGAAGTGTAAGGTAATTGAAACACCGGGACATTCCATCGGCGGCGTATGTTTTTATTTCGAAGAAGACGGCGTGTTAATCAGTGGTGATACATTGTTCTTTGAATCAGTGGGCAGAACGGATTTTCCTACCGGTGATGCGGGAGCATTGCGTACTTCCATTATTGAGAAGTTGTATATGCTTCCGGATGCAACTGACGTGTATCCCGGACACGGTGATGCTACTACCATCGGACATGAAAAGGCATACAATCCTTTTTGCTGCGTAGTATAACGGATGTAAAGAAAGGAGAGGGGATTATGAGCGCATAATCCCTTTTTTGATAAAATGATTAAAATTATTTGCAGAAAACCTGATTATGAATATGATGTGCATTCTTTGGTGAAAGCCTTTTATCCGGCGGAAGAGTTGGTGTTCGCGCGGGAAGAAGAAATTCAAGACTGGAATGTTCTTCTTGAACCCGTAGGTGATGAACTTGTGTTAAAATGTCGCTTTGGCGAAACTGTTACAGAGGATGCTATCTCTCTTATCGGAGAAAAGTCGGAAGTTAAAAACAGATTTAAGTTTTGCTTTTATCAGGCGTTATCAAAGATTACCGGCAAAAAACTTCCTTGGGGAAATCTTACAGGCATTCGTCCCACCAAGCTTGCCATGATGATGCTTGAGCAGGAGAAGTCCGATGATGAAATTAAAGAGTTTTTACAAGGGACACATCTTGTCAGCGATGAAAAGTGTGAATTAGGCATTGGTATTGCTAAGCGTGAGAAGGCAATTTTGGACCGCTTGGATTGTAAAAGAGGGTATAGCTTGTACATAGGCATTCCTTTTTGCCCTACCACCTGTCTTTATTGTTCTTTTACATCGAATCCTATTTTTAAGTGGAAGAACCGTATGCAGGAATACATCGATGCCATGAAAAAGGAAATCGATTTCTGGAGTGAGACCTATAAGGACAGGCCCTTGAATACGATTTACATTGGAGGCGGTACGCCTACATCTCTTTCCGCGGAGCAGTTGGAGGATTTGATTACCTATGTGAAGGGCAAGTTTGATTTGTCACACTTGCTGGAATTTACCGTAGAGGCAGGACGCCCGGACAGTATTACAAGGGACAAATTGGAAGTGTTATATAAGTTGGGTATCACAAGAATTTCGGTAAATCCCCAGACGATGAACCAAGAGACACTGGATTTGATTGGAAGATGCCATACCATAGAGCAGACGAAAGAGGCGTTTGCACTGGCAAGAGAAGTCGGGTTTGACAATATCAATATGGACATTATTCTTGGTCTTCCCGGCGAAGACGCGGATATGGTGGCTAAGACCTTGGAAGAAATTAAGGCGATGAATCCTGACAGTCTGACCGCCCATTCCCTTGCCATTAAGCGTGCGTCTAAATTGGGTGAATGGATTGAGAAGAACGGTCGCGAGGCATTAAATGATACAAGCGATATGATGGAGCTTACTTTGGCCTGCGCGAAGGCTTTGGATATGGAACCCTATTATCTCTATCGCCAGAAAAATATGGCCGGTAATTTAGAGAATGTGGGTTTTGCAAAGGAAGGCAAGGATGGTATCTACAATGTGCTAATTATGGAAGAGAAGCAGACCATTGTGGCAGTTGGTGCAGGCAGCATTACGAAGCTTGTGCTACCGGATAATCGTATTGAGCGTTCCGACAATGTCAAAGATGTGGAGCAGTATCTTGTCCGCATTGATGAAATGGTGGAGAGAAGGAAGAAGTTGCTGGAGTTTGAGGTATTGAGGTAAGTCGAATGGATTTTTGCATTTCATTTAGAAATCATGAAAAAAGAAAAATGAACATAGCGATGCTTTTGTTTACCGTGCTTTTTATCATGTCAATTCTGGGAGCAACATGGATTCAAATTTCTGTGAAATCCGAAGAAAGATTCTTGATATGGTTTGTAGTTTATTTTATTGGGCTGTTTGAAGTGTTTTTGTTTCTTATATGGCGGGATAACAGAACATGGATGATATCCAAAAAAGATAACCGTATTACATACTGTAACAGATTGGGTAAAATAAAAGAAATACAAGTGGCGGATATTACAAAGGTGGAAGTAAACCGATATGCCAGAATAAGAGTATACGGTGAAGATGGCAAGGTGTTTTTATCAAGAAATCTGTATGAATATCCGGGGATGTTTAATTTGGTAGTGGCACTTCAAGAAAATGCATCTGTTTTTAAGTTTCAGGATGAGGAAACGAAAGAACAGTTTTGGAATGCTATGAGCACTTTTAGAGAGATGAAGTAATAATATATTTTAGTTGAAATGCACTTTGCGATTGACAAGGTGCATTTTTTGCACTATTTTAAAAAAGAGGTGCAAATATGAGAGATTTAAAAGAATTGAGAATTGAAAAGAAGATGACCCAACAGCAGGTTGCCGATCTGGTGGGGATTTCTTTGCGTTCTTACAAATCTTACGAAAATGAAGAATCCAAAAAAGGAACGGCTAAATATAATTATATCGTAAGTGAATTAGAAAAGATTAACCCGATTGATGAAGAGCATGGAATTCTTGAGATAGAAGATATTGCAAAGAAGTGTTCGAAGGTATTTAAGGATTATGACATAAACTACTGTTATCTTTTCGGATCATATGCCAAAGCAACAGCGAAGTACACAAGCGATGTGGATTTACTGATCTCTGCGAATGTGAAGGGGTTGGAATTTTATGCGTTGGTTGAGAATATAAGAATTGCATTGCGTAAAAGAGTGGATGTGTTGGATAGTAAGCAACTGAATCAGAACCCCGAATTAATGGAAGAAATTCTAAAGGATGGAATTAAAATATATGGATAATATCAAGAATGATAATTACTATATACAGAAGATAAAGAAGGATTTAGAGTTTATTATGTTGCATATGAATGACGTGGATATTGAAGAGTTGAATACGAATGAAGTTTTGTTGGATTCTATGTTGTTTCTTATGATTCAAATATCGGAGAATGCAAGGAAACTATCAGAAGAATATAAACAAAAGAGAAATGACATTCCTTGGACTGCTTTGTATGGTATGCGAAATAGACTTGTACACGATTATGGGCATGTGGATTTAACAATTGTATATGAGACATTAAAAGATGATATACCGGAAGTGTTGGAATTGTTGAACTTGTATTAAACGGACATTTAAGAGTGATTTATACAAAGCGAATTCTAAGATAAAGAACTTGACAATCAAGTTCTTTATTTTTATACTATTGTTTAGTAGCTAAACAACTATGGAGGCGGTTATGAATTTCTTAGAGAATGCTTATCGTATCATTAATAAATACAATCAAAAAACGAAGGCTGCAAAGTATTACGGAACAGATGATTTGTTATATCCGGCAGAAGTTCATATGATTGAAATCATCGGCTCACATAAGAGCATTACAACTACCAAACTGGCACAAGTTTTAGGTATTACCAAGGGTGCCGTTTCTCAAGTTACCCGCAAGTTGTCGGAGAAAAATATGATTGTGAAAGAGCCTTCTATGGAGAAGAACAACGAGGTGCTGATTTCATTAACAGAGAAAGGCCAAGTTGTGTTTGAATATCATCAGAATATGCATAAAGATATGTTGCAAAAGTTAGATTTGATTATGAATGATTTACCGGAAGAGAGTAAAGATACAATGGATCGGATGATTCGTGTAATTGAAGAATCTTTGGATGAAATATAGTAAGGAGGAATGTGTATGAAGTTTCAAGTTATAGGTCAAAAGGGCAATCCGGTAGTGATTATGCTTACAGGTTCTTTTTGTCCGGGAGAATGCTTGGAATATCTTTATTCGAGAATGGATGATTACTATGTTATCGTTCCTACATACAACGGTCATTATGAGGGTGCCAAGGATTTTACTACCAGGGAGAATGAGGCAAGAGAAATTCGGGAATATCTCTCGCGGCTTGGTATCGACCATATTCGGATGATATACGGACAATCAATGGGTTCGGAAGTGGGGATGGAACTTTACAGACAACTTTCGTCGGAAGGGGTCAAAGTGGATTATTTGTTTTTTGACGGAGCACCCATGATTCGCTTGTCGACTCCATATAAGGCTTTTATGCGTTTCAAATTTGGAACTATGATTAGAATGTTTCGGGATAAAACCATAGAAGAAGCCATGAATATGAAATTCTTAAAACAATTTGCAGGTGATAAAATAGAGAGTTTAAGACCTATGATAGAGTCCTTGGTTGAGGTTGCGCCTTATTTGAACAAGAATTCCCTTAAAAACGAAGTGGAATGTTGTTATACCTTTGATTTCCCTGAATTGGATGATAAGATGCAGAAGCGCACTTATTTCTTTTATGGGGAAGATGAGAAGGCATATAAGACCTGTTATAAGTTGGTAAAAAAGGCATATCCGCTGGCAAACTATCGTATAGAGAAAGGGCATGGACATATGTCATACTCTTGTGATTTTACGGAAGAGTATGTGGCGCGGATTTTATCTTTTATCACTAACGATATTTCAGATAATCCATAAATCTTTTTACCGCCAAAGAAGCATTTTTCTTGCTTCTGAATGCCAGACCTATATCACGGTATGCCGGAACATCTAATTCCTTTGAGAGTATTTTATAAGGGACACGCTTTAATATGAGTTCCGGCAAAATTGCGATTCCGAGACCGCTTTCAACCATTGACATAACTGCGTAATCGTCCCAGGTTGTAAATTTTACATTTGGTGTTAGATTGTTTCGTTCGAATATTTCGGATATTTCAGCTTTTGCGCCTTTTTCAAGCAACATAAAAGGTTCGTCACAAAGTGCAGAAACCGGGAATTTGTCCACATCTTTTAAGGGATGAGTTTCCGGGATAATGGCCATAAGTTTATCCTGATGCAAAAAAACAGTTTCAAATTCCCAGTGAGTAGGAAGTCTTAAAAATCCGCAATCCACCCTGCCGGTATGAATCCATTCTTCGATTTCTGTATAATCTCCCAGCAAAAGTTCATAGTCAATATTCGGGTAATCTTTTTGAAATTCTTTAATGATATTAGGAAGCCAATGTGTAGCAACACTTGAAAAAGTACCGATGCGGATTAGTCCGGAGTCGAGGCCGTTGATCTCATCGATTTGCATTTGGAGTTTATTAAATTCGGCACAAAGATTCTGAGCATAGGGTAACAATTTCATACCATCACTTGTGGGTTTGATTCCGTATTTGTTTCGTTCAAGAAGTGTAATATTCCATTCTTTCTCAAGGTCAGCAATCATTCGGCTGACACCGGATTGTGTATAGTTGAGAATTTCAGCAGCTTTTGTAAAGCTTCCGTATTCTACAGTTTTTATAAAAGCAAGATACTTTTGTAAATTCATTTCCATAATATTGCCCTCTCTATTCCAAAATGTGATTTATATAATGATAAATATTTGTTTTTGTTATAATACACATTATGATATACTTCACAATATCAGAAATCAAGAGGCTATTATGGATAAAAAAGCATTTATAAAATATTTGTCTGCATTATTATTGTTTGGGATGAATGGCATTGTTGCAAGCCATATTGCATTGAATAGTTATGAGATTGTGTTTTTAAGAACATTCATCGGAAGTGCGCTTTTAATCATTTTATTTTTGTTGAGTAAAGGGAAATTTCATTTTACCAACCGGAAAAAAGATTATATTTTTATTACATTATCTGGAATTGCAATGGGAGCAAGTTGGATGTTTCTGTACGAAGCATATCAACAGATTGGTGTAAGTTTAGCGTCTCTTTTGTATTATTGCGGTCCGGTGATTGTTATGATATTATCGCCCTTGATGTTTAAAGAGAAACTTACGGCACCGAAAATAGTTGGATTTGTCGTTGTGCTTGTAGGAATCGTATTTGTTAATGGCAATACGATGGAAGACGGTAGCAACATATGGGGAATTGTTTGCGGTGCATTCTCGGCGGTTACATATTTTGGGATGGTGACATTAAACAAGCAGTCAAAGCACATTACCGGAATGGAAAATACTGTGCTTCAACTGGTAGTAAGTTTTGTAACAGTTGCAATTTTCATAGGATTTAAACAGGGTTTTGTGATAAAAGTCCCGTCTGAAGCATGGATTTGGATTTTGATATTGGGCATTGTAAATACCGGTATCGGTTGTTATTTATATTTTTCAGCACTTTCTAAATTGCCGGTACAGACAGTAGCTGTATTTGGTTATCTGGAACCCCTATCCGCTGTGTTTTTTGCGTCTGTTCTGTTGGGTGAGAAAATGACCATTATACAAATCATTGGCGCTGTGTGTATTATTGGTGGCGCTATGATTGGTGAGTTGGTGAAGATAAAAGAAGGCTAACACTCTAAGGTTTAAATAAAATCTTAAGAGAGTTAGCTTTTTTATTTTAAATATATTGCAAACATATGTTCGATATGATAAAATAAAATTATAGCTATGAGGGGCGTAAGGAGGATGGTTACTATGGCTAAAATGGTTAAAGAAACAATATATGCAAAAGATATTGAAATAGGAATATATACTACAGATTTTGAAAATGATTACATTTCACTGACAGATATTGCGAGATACAAGAGTGATGATCCAACTGCTACAATTCAGAATTGGATGAGAAATAAGGATATAATTGAATTTTTGGGTTTATGGGAGAGTTTGCATAATGCAGATTTTAAACCCCTCGAATTCGAGGGGTTTAAAAAAGAAGCAGGAGCAAATGCATTTACGATGTCGCCGAAAAAATGGATAGAACATACTAATGCCATCGGTATTGTTTCCAAATCAGGCAGATATGGTGGTACATTTGCGCATTCTGACATTGCGCTAGAATTTGCTTCTTGGATTTCGGCGGAATTTAAGTTATACATAATTAAGGACTATAAAAGATTAAAGACGGATGAAAATAGCAGATTATCTTTGGATTGGAATCTTCATCGCGAAATATCCAAGATTAATTATCGTATTCATACAGATGCCATAAAAGACAATCTGATTTTGCCGGATCTTACACCCGCACAGACATCTTTTGCTTATGCCAGCGAGGCAGATATGCTAAATGTTATTTTATTTGGAATGACTGCCAAGGAGTGGAGAGACAGTAACGCCGGAAAGCATGGAAACATAAGAGATGACGCATCTATCGATCAGTTGCTTGTGTTAGCTAATTTAGAAAGCTATAATGCTGTATTAATTAATCAGAATAAGACTCAAAAAGAAAGAATGATATTGTTGCGGGAATTAGCAATCAATCAATTAAGAACAATAAATGGATTGTCAGTTGCCGGTTTGCCGAAGTATAATTAAAAAAAGCAGGGATAAAAAGAGAATTATATTTTTATAGAAATATAATTTCTGGAGAAAAATAAATGGACAAAATAAGTATTTCGGCGGAGTGGGTGTTTAGCCCGCAACCTATGTATATTATTGGAACCAAAAATGAAGATGGTACCCCTAATTTTTGTATTATTACTTGGCTTGGATTTTGATTTGACAATGGTCCTCACCTTATGATGACAGTTGGTGGGACGAAATTTACAAAGACCAATATACTTCGCGAGAAGAAGTTTTCGGCTAATATGATTACAGAAGATAATCTTTGGTTGGCAGATTATTTCGGTAATACGAATGGCGAA
>JAZNTK010000077.1:0-58064 GCA_045591685.1 Lachnospiraceae bacterium | reverse complement strand
GGCTACGATCCGACTTGCCCCTGTTTACAGGGCACCCGCCTTTCGTTTATGAGAAAAAACAATAAATGTCTATACGCCGTATCCGAACGGATTAATCATCAGATATACAAAATAGATAACGTAAGATGCCAACAGAATTCCGCCGCCAACACGTTTTAACTTGCAATCCTTGTTTAGTACCAACACCAGCAACAACGTAGCAATCACAAAGGCCACGATATTATCAATAATAAAAGCTTCCGTATATGCCACTGGCGTAATCAATGCCGTAGTACCTAAAACAAATAAAATGTTAAAAATGTTGCTGCCCACAATATTACCAATGGCAATATCCGCATTTTTCTTCATAGCTGCAATAACAGAAGTAACCAGCTCCGGCAACGAAGTTCCCAACGATACGATAGTAAGACCGATTAAACGTTCACTCCAGCCTACGGAAGTTGCAATTGCAGTTGCACCGTCTACCGCAAAATCACTACCGAATACAATCGCTGCGCCACCGATTAAAATCTTAGCAATCAGCCAAATAAGCGGTGCTTTTTTTTTCTTTTCGTCCTGTTCCTCTTTCTGCGCCTCAGCTTTTCCTTTCTTTGCTACATTTAAAAGATAAACCAGGAAGAGAATCATGCCCGCCCAGAGAATCAGACCGTCTACCCAACCAAGCTTGCCGTCAAACATACCAAGCAGCATAAGAATGATAGTAATAATCATTACGTAGGGCATCTCAAATTTTCTGGTGCCTTTCTGCACTGCAAGGGGTGTAATCAGCGCAGAAATACCAAGGATAATACCGACATTTAAAATATTACTTCCCACAACGTTACTAACCGCTAAATCCGCACTGCCTTTTAATCCTGCAGAAATACTTACCGCCGCCTCCGGTGCACTGGTTCCAAAGGCTACAATCGTAAGTCCGATTACAATCTGCGGAATTTTTAATCTTGCCGCCACACGGCTGGCACCGTCTACAAAAAAATCAGCACCCCAAATCAAAAGAGCAAACCCAATTACCAACAAAAGAATCGCTAACCATAAATTCATGCTAAATACTCCGTTTCTCATGCACTCTACTTCTATTTATGCACGATATTTTTTATTCAACACATTATAGCATTCTTTTAGTTAAAAAAAAGAGATTTAAGCGGTTCTTAACCAAATCTTAGCCGGCGGGAAATGCCCTGTCGCACACGCACGATGGACGTTCGCCTCGTTACTATAACAAAATAAGACCACACGATTTTCATCGTATGGTCTTAAACCGCCCGGCTCGGGCCAATGCGGATGACAGGACTTGAACCTGCACGTCGGGGACACCAGAACCTAAATCTGGCGCGTCTGCCAATTCCGCCACATCCGCTTGCGTTGCAAACATATAAACTTTTGCAACTTTTATATTGTACGCATTCTATTTTATGATAGAACACATCATTTTGTCAATTCAACCCGAGGTATAAAATTCGGAAGTCTTTTCAAAGCAAACTTTCCTAACATCCCAGCTACACATTATCCGGAATATTACGAATCGTCTTATGTATAACACGCACCATAAAAATCGTACACATAATCATGGATGCCACTTCCGCAATAGGGAATGCCCACCACACAAGGCTTAACTGCCCTGTCAGCGAGAACAGGTACGCCACCGGAATAAGCACCGCAAGCTGTCTTGCAATGGATACCCACATACTGTAGAATCCGTGTCCCAACGCCTGGAAAGAACTGCTTAAGATAATACAGTACGCCGCAATCGGGAAATGCACGCCAATGATACGAAGCGCCACCTTACCCATTTCCATCAAATCACCTTCTGCATTGAACAGAAGCAATAATTTGTCCGGGATAAAAAGGAAGCAAAGCATACCTATGATAAAAATAATCTCCGCATACACAATACCAAGCTTTATGGCCTTTAACATACGGCTTCTTTTACCCGCGCCAAAGTTGTAAGCAATAATCGGTACTAACCCATTGTTCAAACCGAATACAGGCATAAAGAAGAAACTCTGGAGTTTGTAATAAACGCCGAATACGGTTGCCGCGGTGTCCGCGAAAGACAGAAGGATCTGATTCATCAAATAGTTCATAATGGAACCGATGGCCTGCATAATGATGGACGGGAAACCAACGGAATAAATTCTGGCAATCATTTTACCGTCCGGTCTGAAACCACGGAACGAAATGTAAATTTCTTTATTAAATTTATAATTTAAAAATACTGCCAGACAACCTGCACACACCTGACCGATTACTGTAGCAAGGGCCGCACCCGCAACGCCAAGCTTCGGGAAACCGAACAAACCAAAAATCATAATCGGATCGAGGATTAAATTAATAATCGCACCTGTAGCCTGTGTAATCATGGATAACACGGTTTTACCCGTAGACTGCAAGAGACGTTCAAAAGTTACCTGGGTAAAAATACCGATGGAACAACAACATATAATCGTTAAGTACTGAATTCCATACTCTGTAATAGCAGGACTTTCGGTTCCCTGCATATAGTAGAACGGTTTTACAAAGAAAAGGCCTACCAACACAAAGAACAAAGCACTTAAAAACATAAGGAAAATACCGTTTGTCGCCGACTTGTTAACCGCCTCTTTATTCTTCTCTCCCAATGCCTTGGATAATACAGCGTTAATACCTACACCGGTACCGCCGCCCACTGCCATACAAAGCACCTGTACGGGGAAGGCCAGCGAAACCGCCGTCAGCGCATCCTCACTTAACTTCGCTACGAAAATACTGTCTACAATATTATAAAGAGACTGCACAAGCATAGACGCCATCATAGGAATGGACATGGTAAGCAAAAGCTTATTGACGGGCATCACGCCCATTTTATTCTCTTCCATGGGTGACTGCTCGTCTGCGTTATATCTTTCCCAAACAGTCTCCTCCTCATCATAGTAATTTATATTTTTTTCTTCTGTTACATTCTCATCTTTATAATAATCACTCATATACTCTCACTTTCATACAAGACCTCTGCCTTGCAGCTGGTAACTCATTTACGCACAAAGCTTATTTTATCTCTAAAAAAATTTCTTGTAAAGAGTAAGGATTTATTTTTTTATAAAATATCTTGGCACCCGAATAAAGTGCACAAATATATAAAAAATAGCATATACTTGCCATATTTTAGCAAAAAAGCATTGTTTTTTTGACAAAAAAGGAATATTATATTATTAAGTTTTAGGATTTCCTAAAACGATGAATATTGCCAAAATCAATCGTCTTTCCGATTGTTTTTCCCTTTAACAGAAAAGCACAAGGTAACCCCTATACCTTGTGTTTTTCACCGTTTATAGGGATTTTTTTATTTTTGTAACATAAAAGGGTTCAAAAGGGTTCAAATTAAAACACCATAAAAAAACAAAAAACCTTGAATTTTCAAGGTTTTTCGCAAGTGAGCCATCGGGGACTCGAACCCCGGACAACTTGATTAAAAGTCAAGTGCTCTACCACCTGAGCTAATGGCCCGTATTCTATATGATATCCATAAGACCTTATCTTATGCGATATTTAGCAAAGTAAGCTGGGCTAGCTGGATTCGAACCAGCGAATGCAAGAATCAAAATCTTGTGTCTTACCGCTTGACGATAGCCCAGTAGAGGGTGGGTAAAGGGACTCGAACCCTCGGCCTCCAGAGCCACAATCTGGCGCGCTAGCCGACTGCGCCATACCCACCATAAAAAATATTCGCTTGGGCTTCTTCGCCTTTATCCTGTGTGCCATATGTCACACATAATGTGCTCGAAGGGATTCGAACCCCCGACCCACGGCTTAGAAGGCCGTTGCTCTATCCAGCTGAGCTACGAACACACGTAACTTTCGTCACCGACGATTGCTATTATATGATAGATTGTACCCTTATGTCAATAGAAAGTTTTATTTTTTTTGAGCAGAAACGAAATAGCACTCCCTCATCTTCTTCAATATCTTTTTTTCATATCGCGAAATCTGCACCTGACTGGTTTCCAGACGCTTTGCAACCTCCGACTGTGTCAGGTTCTCCATATAACGCAAAACTATAATCTCACGCTCCTTATCTTCCAATTGCCCCAGAAGTTGCTCCAGCACCATATGATTTAATAAATCTTCCTTTTCATTTCGCGTATCTTTTATCAAATCCTCCAACATCATACTGCTACCGTCACTGTGATACATTTCCTTCTGTAATGATTCGACTTCCATACTGGCATCCAATGCCTCTACAATTTCCTGCGGCGTCATTTCCAAACGCTTCGATAACTCTGTAACCATAGGTTCCCGACCGTATTCTTTTACAAACAGCTCCTGCTCACGTTTGATGCGCCATGCATTTTCTTTTAAGCTCCTGCTTACCTTTACCATGCCGTCATCACGTAGAAATCGTTTAATCTCTCCCATAATCATAGGAACCGCATAAGTAGAAAACTGCACCTCCCTGTCAATGTCAAAGTGGTCTACAGCCTTAATTAACCCTATAGTTCCAATCTGAAATAAATCCTGCATTTCCACGCCTCTTCCGGCAAAACGCTTTACAACATGATGTACCAGACGCAGGTTTTCCTCAATTAATGTATTTCTGGCTTCAGCATCTCCTTCTTTTGTCTTCGCAAGCAAAGTTCTTGTCTCAGACATTATTCGCAATCCTTTCCAAGGGTCTTTTCCATCACAACACGTGTACCTTCACCAACCACGCTGTACACCTGCACATCGTCCATAAAAGCCTCCATAAAGGCAAAACCCATACCCGAACGCTCCAACTCCGGCTTCGTGGTAAAAAGCGGCTCCATAGCCTTATGTACGTCTTCAATACCCACACCCTTATCCTCTACGGATAAACGGATAGTCCGACCCTGCACCATACAATGCAGTCGCACCTTATTTTTCACTGCATCCGCCTCTTTTACAAAGCCATATCCATGGATTACTGCGTTGGTGACCGCTTCGGACACAGCCGTTTTTACATCCGATACTTCCTCTAAGGTAGGATTCATCCCTGTCATAAAAGCTGCCACGGCAACTCTTGCAAATCCCTCATTCTCTGAGCTTGCATCAAAAACAATCTCCATTTCATTCGTTTCCTTTATTATGGTTTCCTTCACGCTTTTCTCCTCCATCAACTCATAATCTCCACAATATTCTGCAATCCGGACATCCGCATTATCTTTTTGATACGTTCATTTGTATGGATGGCATATACCTTGCCACCGAAGCAGGATACCTTTTTATAACGCCCCATAATCACACCGATTCCGGAACTGTCCATAAAAACCGTATCTTCGAAATCAAAAACGATATGATCCACATTATCCATCAGCAAAAACACGTCTGCTCTTTCCCGAATTCTTCCTGCATTGTGATGATCCAACTCTCTGGGCATTTTTATCATCAGATGACGGTCCAACACCGCAAACGTGCCCTCCAGCATTTTTTTCTCTTCCATAACGCTCTCCTTTTCCTTTTATAAAATAAAAAAGAACACGAAACGTTATTGTTCCATGTTCTTCCTTCGTATCTTATTTATTTTTCTTACGTATTACAGTCCCATCGCGTCAATCTCTGCAATGTAACCCTGTGCCTTAATTGCTTTCTCCGTATTGGGGAATAACTCAATGACCTGGACATAAAGTTGTCTGGCCTGTACATAGTCTTCATTCTCACGATATGCATTTGCCAGTGCATATAAAGCTTCCGCATTATTAGGATCATAATCTACTGCTCTGCTTAACTTCTCAATTGCAGTCTCGTAATCCTCGTTGCGATATGCTTCGTATCCGCTTTCATAAAAGCTTTCCGCTACGGATGAACCGATGGCAAGTTTTAAATTCTGATATAACGTAATGTATTCTTCCGATGCAACATCTTCGATAAAATCCAAATCAACCGCATCCAAATACTCCGCAATCAATAACTTATCTGCTGCCGCACCCTTGTTATACTCAATCTGTGCCAACATCAAATTACTGTGTGCCGCCAAAAGACCGGTACTGCTTTCATAATCTTCCACTTGATTTTCCAGTGTTTCTTTATCTGCGTTCAAAAGATTAATTTCCTGCGTAAGCTCATTTACCGCCGTAGTTTTCACATTCAGCTGCTCTCTCAGGCTTGTCAGCTCGTCTTCCAGACTTGCGCTTTCCTGATTGGCACGGATAGGCGATAATAAGAACCAACCGATTGCCAAACCAATCACCAAACCGATTAAAATATTGAAGATTACATTCCAGCTTCCCAAATCTCTGGGATTGTTCGGTTGTATTACAATATCATTTCCGCTCTTGGACCAGATTGCCGCTTCCTGTACCTTACGTTTACCGGCATTCTTGCTCTCTTCAAAGCCAAGCATACTGTCGACTTCTTTGAGATAACGATTGGTTAATACATTACCGTTATCAATTCTTTTACAAGCTTCTAATTCCTTCTTCGCCTTGGTCCACTCTTCTTCATTCATATAAAGCAATGCCAACAGCTGTCTCGCCGGAATCAGCTTCGGATTGGTCTGCACTACCTTACGCAACTGAATGGTTGCCATATCCAGACTATCCTGCTGGCAGTAAGCCAATGCCTGATTGTACTTCTTAACGCTGGTATTCATATCGTCCAAACCTGACGGATTAGACTGTACCTTGGTAATATAGTCTTCTGCAATATTCTTCTCACTCTGGTAACTCTTGCTGATAACCCATTCGGTAAGTGCCGCAACGGGTTCACCCATTTCGAAATAAACCAGACCTAAAAGGTTTCTTGCATTGGTATTGTTTTTATTTAATTTTAAACTCTGTCGCAAACTGGCAATGGCACCGGATAAATCCCTTACCTGCGCCTTCTCCAGACCTTCGTTGTAATACTGGTTGGAAAGAAACATTACTTTCTTGTAATGTGCCACATCCACACCGCATCCGGTACAAAAATCTTTCTCAGATAAACGACAGCCACAATTATAGCACTTCATGTTCTTTTATCCTCTATTCGTCTTTTCCGGATTCCTTTACAACATCTACAATAATATCTACCATATCCGATAAATCGTGACTCTTAATCGCATCTTCTGCATCACCGATTTCAAGGCTCGGATGAAATTTCTTTAATTCTTCTTCAAAATCGATCACAACAATTCCTCCCTGACAAGTTCCTTAATCTCTCCTACAAGATATAAAGAACCCACTGCGTATATTTTAGCACCGCTTGTCAAGCTACGGCTCTTCCCCACTGCATCTTTTACACTATATGTTACAACAATCTCCGAATCGGTGTACCTTGCAAACTGCTCTGCAATTACGTCCGGCAGAGCACTTCTGTCTCCCGCAAGCTTAGTCACTACAATCTTGGCGAAACATCCGCTCTCAGCAATGCGTTTTATCATCGTTCCGTAATCTTTATCACCGTTCACGCCGAATAAAAGAGTTGCCTCTTTCACATCGCTTGCGGCAAGCCCGTCCAAAAACGCTTCCACACCATCTTCGTTGTGTGCTCCATCCACATAAAAGCCCGGCAACACCTCTTCCATTCTGCCTTCCCAGAAGGTATGTGCTAAGGTCTGCTTAACATTCTCAAATATCCATCCTTCTTCCAAAAGAAGCTTGGATGCCTTCACAGCCAACGTAGCATTAATGGTCTGATAGGTTGCCACTGTGGGAATACGAAACTCTTCCCATACAGGACACACATAATTATCATACTCATAAAACATACAAAAATCAATGTCTTTTTCATGAATTTTCACATTCTTCACATCGGACAATCCGACAGGATATGTCTTGCACCCTTTTAAACCGGCAGCTTTCTCTATTACAGATGTCACTTTTTTGTCGAAATCATAGTAAATAAGCGGTACATTATCTTTTATAATACCGGCTTTTTCACCTGCGATTTCTTCCAGAGTATTGCCCAGATACATGGTGTGGTCCAAACCAATCTTGGTAATGATGCAAAGTTCCGGTTTTTTAATAACATTGGTGGCATCCAGTCTGCCCCCAAGCCCTGTCTCTAAAACGATATAGTCCACCTCTTTGTCTTCAAACCAAAGCATCGCCATAAAAAAGAGATATTCAAAGAAGGTGGGGTGATAGTCGGGCGGAAGCACTTCTATATGCTCAGAAACCTTATTCTCACAGACACTCTCCTGCACTTTGCAAACACGGTTTCTTACTTCATCCACCTTTGTTTGAACAAGATAAAAATATCGCATAAACTCGTCTTCGCTCATCAACTCCCCGTCAATACGAAAACGTTCACACATTGAAATCAAATGGGGCGAAGTAAACATTGCCGTTTTATGTCCGTGGGCTGTTAAAATACTGCTCAAATAAGTACAAACCGAACCCTTACCGTTGGTTCCCGCCACGTGAATAATTTTACGTTTTTCACCGGGACAACCTAAAAATTCATAAAATGCCCTCGTCATTTCCGGGGTTGATTTGGTGGTAAATTTCGGTACGTTATATAAATATTCTTCTGCTTGTTGAAATGTTTTAATTGTTTGTGTTTTCATATAACTTCCTTTAAAGTCTCTAAAAAAGACACCAATAAAATTGATGTCTTTTTCTTTTATTATTCTGTCTCTGCTACTTCTTCACCAATAACAATTTTGCCTTCATTGATTAATTCAATTACATAATCAACAACGGTTGCATCAAACTGCTTTCCCTTGTTATTAACCAATTCCTGCATAATTACTTCTTTGGTTAATCGAGGGCGATAACATCTGTTACTATTCATTGCATCCAATGAATCTGCAACACCGATAATACGCGCAATCATGGGAATTTCTTCTCCCGAAATGCCGGAAGGATATCCCTTACCGTCATAGCGCTCATGATGATATAATGCACCCATACTAATGCCGTCAATAGAAGAAAAATCCCTAAGCATCTGATTTCCGTATGTGGTATGACTCTTGATTACTTCATATTCTTCTTCGGTAAGCTTATCTTTCTTCTGCAAAATTGTAACCGGAATACTGATTTTACCGCAATCGTGCATCAGAGCAACATAGGAAATACGATTGCATTCACGTTCGGAATACCCCATCTTCTGGGCCAAAAGATACGAATACCTTGCCACACGTTCAGAATGTCCCTTGGTTTGCGGATCTTTCGCCTCAATAAAATTAATGAACGTACTAATTGACTGCTCAATAATCTGGGCATCGTGTTTCTGCTGCCTTAATAATTTATTGACACGAATCTGTGACACTACCAAAGTAATCAAAATAACAATATATATGCTCAACACCACAAGTAAGAATATAAAAATAGGATAATCCCAAACACTCTTCTGCATATGGTAGTTTATAACTGCTTCATCAAAAACCGTCACATAATCCAAGGTCTGATCCGGCACATATATAATAAAACCTACAATTGCTTTATCTTTAACATCTTTATCTTCTTCTGACGGAACCAGCGGCATCTCATTATCTGCCTGACTGGGAATATATACGAAACTGTCGCCCTCGTTCAACGGAATCATAGGACCGGTATGGTCTAAGTAATAATCCAAAATAATTTCTTTTTGGGTATACTCGCTCAAATCCAATTCCTGGACCAATTCTTCCCCCGTTGTGGTCTGACGTAGTTCCATGGTTCCGTTCCATGCATTATTTAACCACATATATTCCGGAGCAAATACTTCCATATTCCAATCGGTAATAGTGGCATCAGACTTATTATACAAAATAATTTCATAAATAGTACCCACACTGGCACCATGCAATTCATTACCGGCCTCATCGTAAATCGGGTCTTTTAACCAGGCACCGCTGTCACCACCACGGGGACCGATCTGCACGGTAAAATCCGAAAAAACATACTTCTCTCCATCAAAACTACCATCCGCAAGACTTACCTGCCTGTCCGTCTTATTATAGTGCAATGACCACACATAAACCACTGCCATAGCAAGCAAGAAAGCGACAATCGCAATAATAACAGCTATTAAGTTCTTTTGAAACTGGCTTAACTTCTTCATTCGTCAATTCCTCATAAAAAATAGTACCGACAACATTATATCATTGAACTACATGTTTGAAAAGAAAAAAATCGATAAGTATTTCCTCACCGACTTTTTCAATTCGTTTTTATTTAGAGATAATATTCCCTTTATATCCCTTATATGCTTTATCAACTTCTTTTAGCAATCTATCCGGTTCTAATAAAAGAGAGCCATGCCCTCTTCCTTTAAACACTTTATGTGCAAAATGATATTTTGACTTGTCAATCTTTTTTAAGACCTGTTTGAGACCTATTTCTTTTTCACCGTGCCACAGATAACTGTCCGCCAAATTGAATGCCTCATATTTATATCTGTATGGCATCATGGAATATTCAAGATTATATAATGTTGCTTTAGAGGCTTTGGTATAAAGCATAGATTTAACATCTTCACCCAATGCCCAATTCAATAGATTCATATGTTTGAAAGCAAAGCGTTCAAATCCGGCAATTGCATGTGATAAAAATCTTTTCATAAAATCAAATCTGAAATTAGGGTATTCCATTATCGTGTAACCGTCACCAATCGCCGTATGCACCTTTATTCGTGGATCCAGGAGAATTTCCGTCATAATCATTACGCCGAGAGACTCGCCAAGAATAATGTCTATTTTACCGTCAAAATTAGCAACTATGTAATCAGCCACCTTTTTGGCTTCATCAACAACGCTTATTGCATCTACATCAGGCTCATCAGTGTTGAACCCATCCTCCGCCACTGCTATGATATGATATTTGTGCTTTGCCAATTGAATAAATCTTTTAAAACTCAGTTGCCAAGTAGTAGCCACGCCGTGAAGCAAAAGAAGGGTTATATCATTTTCTTTTCCAAACTCATAAAATTTCATACTCTATCACTCTTTCTTATTAAATTCGCGATTAAACTACTACCAGATTACTATCTCCGTTACCGTCCCAACATTACTATCAAAGCTGCCCCATAATATATCACCGATATTAGATTCGTCCATCCACCGCAGATTATCATATGAAATCCTTTTGGCAACTTTCTCATAATTGGGATAAGCAACACAAGTACTCCTGGCGTAAGAATCGCCATCCATCTCGGAAGCGTTGTCCAACCGGCACCTATGAATATCGCAAGTGCAATGAAGCCAACCGCCTGAAGTCCGAATGCAACTAATTTCTGAACATTCATATACTTAAGAACTTCGCCCATGGCTTCTTGATTCTCAAGACGACCTATCAACCCAAGGTTCGCGCAGTGACTGTGATATGTGCCTCCGCATATTATCCCGAGGCAGTTTATAAAGAAACTGCCCCAGCCGGCTATCACAAACCTATCATCAATAAAGAGCACCAAGTGATAATAACCGATACAATAGATAAATGCCGCGACAGGACCTATCATTCCACCAACATAAAGTCTGGTGCGACTTTCTTTTTTCATAATATCAATAATAGGATTCAGTGTTCCGTCCACAGCATAATCAGCCTTGTTATAGTAAAGCGTCATATCTCCTAAAAACATAAGTATGGCACCCAACAAACCGAATAATAATGCCATTTGAAGCATACGCTTTTCTCCTCTCATAACAACTATTTTTCTACATTTTATATATTAGCAACTTAAAACCAGGGAATGCACCGATTTACCCTCTTGCAGTACTCTCGATACGGCTCCCCGTACAAATTATACAACCACTTTTCTTCAGTATTCTTCATAAGAATTGTCATAAACGCCCAATAGAAAAACGGCAAAATCAAAAGCCACAGGTTATTTGCACTAAGCAGAGCGCCCGTGCACATCAGCATAAACGCTGAATAAATCGGGTTGCGCACATGGGCATACACGCCCGTCGTCACCAATGTATTGCTCTTTATGTTGTCACCAAGTTTTGACTGAAAGTTGGCACTTGTCCATAGATACAGCCCAAATGCAATGAGTAATATTCCCAATACCATGAAAGGAATTTTCATGGCAACAATCTTCCCTGACTGCAATGCCACATTTTCTTTCAACGCAATTCCTGCGACTGTGCACACTATAATTATCACAACATAAATTGGCCCTACACCCGTTAATGGCAAATGTTCTCGTCCCTTCATTTTATACCTCCTGCTAGTGATGATGGTGGTGATGATGCCCTGCTGATGCCTCATACTCCACATGACAATGCTCCTCATGACAGTCTTCATCTGAACTTTCAAGTTCCAATGTTACATGTCCAATTCCATGTTCCTTCAACTCTTCCCTGATTTCCGCTTTTACCTTCTGTGCATCAGCATCTGTTACGATATGCATACTTGCGTAATTGTTATGTCCATCCATGCTCCAGATATGAATATGATGCACATCGATAACACCCTCAATTTCTGATACATGCTCTTTGATTTCCTCTACGGAAATGCCGTGAGGTGTTTTCTCCAAAAACAAATCCAATGCTCTTTTCAGATTTTTAATCGCATTGATAAAAATAAACAACGCTACTGCAATAGACATAATCGGGTCAATAATGGAAATATCCGTAAAACGCATAACTACGGCACCAATTAAAACAACCACCCAGCCAAGAACATCTTCCAGCATATGAAGATTAACCGCTTTTTGATTCAAAGAATCACCGTCTTTGGTAAAATATGCAGCACCAAAATTAACAACCGTACCAATCACCGCAAAGATAATCATTCCGTTGTAATTAATTTCTACCGGATTAAAAATTCGATTAGCAGCATTGCAAATAACCATAACCGAACCGAACAACAGAATCAGAGTGGTTATAACACTACCGATGACTGAATATCTGGCATAACCAAATGTATAGGTCTCATCCGGCTGCTTTTTACTCTTTTTTTCAAGAAAATAGGAAATACCAATACTGATTGCATCTCCGATATCATGTATTGCATCAGAAATGATAGCGACGCTGTTGGTCAAGGCTCCACCAATTAATTCAAAAATTGAAAATGCCAAGTTTAAAATAAAAGCGATTAAAATGTTCTTTTCTGTTTTCATGTTCTTCCTCCTATTATAACAGACATATGATTAACTTTTTCTTTTTACAACTTTCTTTTCATTTGAACAGTTGAGCAAGTATTCAACTGTTATATAATTATGTAACCATATGTTTAATTGTTTGTCAACTACTTTTTTATAAAAAATGTTGGCATGAGCATAAAAAAGTCGATGAGCAAATTACTCATCGACTTCTATTAATCTTTATTAATACATCTGCTTCCATTCCTTTATCAATCTCTCCAAACTCCAAGCCGCATTAGCAGGGCTGGTGGAAGGAAGGCAGATTGCCTCTCTTTGAATCTTCGGATAAATGTATTTGTTGTACAGTTCTTCCGCCTTTTTACCATTCACATAAATCTGCCGGATATCTGCTGTTTCCAGAATGACATTTAAATCATTTGCCACCACATTCTTAATGCTGCTATCGGAAGAACCAACAATATCGCAGGAATGAATCACATCCCACACTGCAATATGATTGGCAAGAAGAAAGGATTTCTTCTCTTCAATGGTAGTCGGTGTTTCTACCCCGCAAACTGCCGCCGTTACCTTCCAGAAACGGTTCTGCGGATGCCCGTAAAAGAACCCTGCCTCTCTGGATTTAACCGAAGGGAAACTACCGAGAATCAGTATTTCGGAATCCTTATTGTATATAGGTTGAATAGGGTGCTGAATCATAATTACCTCGGTGGCTTTACGCCGGCATTTTCAAAAATTTTATTATATTCCTCTTCCGTCGGAAAAGAATTAAACCATGCCCTCTGCTCAAACGGGCGCTTTCTGGGACCATGGAATTCTTCTGCCGCAATACCTACGGGAAGCATACACACTAAGTTATACTCATCAGGAACATTTAAAATCTTAGCCATCTTATCACAGATTCTGTCCTCGTCCGTAATATGTCCTTCATACCAGCAACTCTGATATCCGAGTTCTACAATGGCAAGAAGCATATTCTGAATTGCCGCAGAATAATCCTGCACCGCAAAACAACGATTCGCATAAGCAATTCTTTTCTTGGAAAGCACACAAATCATGGCTGGTGCCGTCTCGCCCTGAGGCGGGTCAATCACTGCGTGAAGCTTTGCAAGAACCTCCGGGTCATCTACACCGATTAAACTTACGGTCTGCTTATTGCAACCGGAAGGTGCGTCCAATCCGGCCTGCATGATTTTAATCAAATCCTCCCGAGGCACAGGGTCCGGTTTATAAGTTTTACGATAACTGTGTCTTTTACTGATGGTTTCTAAAATACTCATAGCGCTCCTCCTATTATCTCTAATATTTTATTTATATAATCAATAGCTTGGTTAATTGAAAACTCCCCATGATGCATTTGGGGAAGGACTTGCAATACACTTCCTTGCAATTTTTCATAAATTATTTTTGCTGAACTTCGCATTGCATGATTTTCTTTCTTGCCTACGAATATGTAAACTTTTGCAGAACTATTAACAATGGTATTCTTTATGGAATACAAGGAATTCGCCTGTAAAAAGGCAATCATATTAGGCTTTGTAATATCGCAAGTATCTCTGAAATAATCTTCGAAAAGTTCCTGTTTTATTCGAAGCGATTTGAATTGGAGCTTTGAGAACCATTTACGGCGTATCAGACCATAACAACTTCCAAACATCGGCTTAATCAAGGAATGCGTGAATTTAGAAGGTACAACAAGTGCACTCTCAATCATCGCATATCGGCAAATATCGCTACGCTGAGATAAGATTTCAAGTAAGACCTGTCCTCCCAGTGATAAACCACCTATCAACAAAACGTACCCTCCAAATTGTTCATCAATAAAAGCGATAATCTCCGCTGCATTATTTTCAATTGTTGTAAAATCCCTATCACTTCCCGCATGTCCATCCAATATCGGAAGAATTACATGATATTCCGACTGAAGCATTTGAGCTTCTTCCCGATAATTCCACCATGATAAACCTCCTCCGTGTAAAAGGATAATCACATCTTTGTTCTCTTTTCCGTATTCTTTGTAATTCAATCTTTTACACCTCATCATACCCAATTTTCGAAACATTTTAAGAGCTTCCGCTCCATCAACTGTGTATGCACTTTTTCATAAAATCAATTCTCTTCTTCACACTGTCTCTTACAATCGGATGCTTAGACAAAATATCATATCCATGAAAAGTCCCTTTGGTTTCGTTAATTTCCACACACTCAGCCACACCCTCAATATGCTTCGCGTATGCAATTCCTTCATCATGCAAGCAATCAAATTCCGCAGTTTCGATATAAGTAGGTGGTAACGTTTTCGGCAATGGATTCCTAATAGGCACTGCAATTTGTCGTGCCTCTTCTGCGACGCCCTTCAAATACATTGGCCACATTTTATGATTATTTTTCGCATTCCATAAGGGAGTATCCGTAAAATGCTTCATAGATTCTGTATTCATCTCATCATCTGCAACAGGATAAATAAGCACCTGACACATAGAGCGCGGCAATCCTCTTGCTTCCGCCGTATTGCATACATTCGCTGCTAAAGCACCTCCGGCGCTGTCGCCTAAAACAATGATTTTATTCGGATTAACCAAAAGTTCTGTGGCATGGTCAACCACATACTGATATGTAAGCATTGCGTCCTCATAAGCCGCCGGGAACGGATAGTCCGGCAACAAATGATAATCCGGCATAAAAACTCGACAATTCAAGTCTTTGGCATACTCACAGGCAAACATAAACTGCCCCGGTGATGTTTTATATCCGAAACCACCTCCGTGCAAATCTAAAATCGCAACATCAGCAGGTCGCTCCGGCGTGATTTCTTTTACATCAATAGCTTCGCCTTGATATCCCGGAATCTTAAAATTGCGCAAAGTCACCCCTTGGGGCGGCTTCATTCTATCCACCACTCTTTTTAAGGGCTTATGAGTCATTTTACACATCCAACCGCTAAAAGGCATATTGAACGCCACCTTGCGGAAACCTTTATCGTAGGGATACTTCATACGGTGCTCCTTTTATATTTTAATATACTCATTATAGGCTATTTTTTGGAATTGATATAGAGGTTATTTCATCTTTCGGGCCACAATTTTATTGGAGGCATGCACGCCCGGTTCAGGCGTTGCTACTATTTCCCTGCCCCGCTTTACAGTCCTTCGCAAGGGGACAGCAGGAATGGGACATTCGTTTATTGATATTATCAGACTCAATATTGTGCAGATATTTTTATTACATAAAGAACCGTGTGAAAACGTCGGCACTTAATGAGTACAAATGCAATGAAGTACGAATTTAGTGCCCGTTACGATTTCACTCGAGCGAGAGCGCGTTCTGTTGGAATATAAAATAATCTGCACAATTATTACCCTATAACCAAACGAATGCTCCAATTCCTGCAGACACCACGATATATCTTCCAGTGGGGCACCGGAAACAAAAAGCCAGCCCCAACCGGGCGGGGATACTCACTTTATCTAAGCTGTGCAAGTCTCTCCTTAACCTGCTCCATCATCTGTGTATACTTCTCTAATTTCGCCTTTTCTTCTTCAATCTTAGCCGCGGGCGCCTTCGATACGAAGTTTGCATTGTTAAGCATACCGTTTACACGGGCAAGCTCGCCTGCAAGCTTCTTTTCTTCTTTTTCAAGACGTTCAATTTCCTGTGCAATATCAACAAGTTCAGCAAAAGGAATGTATACGTTTGCGTTAGCAATCACTACGGATACCGCATCATCGGCAATACCGCTCTTATCTGCCTGAACGATTACTTCGGATGCATAAGCAAGAGAAGCGAAGAATAACTTACCTTCTTCAAAAATCGCTCTCATTTCAGGCTTCTCAGATACTACATAAACCTGTGCCTTCTTGGAAGGGGGAACGTTCATGGAAGTTCTTACGTTACGGATACCGCGAATCGCTTCCTTCATGATTTCGATTTCCTTTTCTTCCTTCGCGAAGTTTCTCTCTTCGGTATATACAGGCCATGAAGAAATCATAATTGACTCTTCTTCGTTCTGTAAGGTACAGAAGATTTCTTCTGTAATAAAAGGCATATAAGGATGTAATAATTTTAACGCATCAATCAATACAGTCTTTAAGGTCCAAAGTGCCGCATTGGAAGATACCTGATTATCGGATGCATAGAGACGGGGTTTTACCATTTCAATGTACCAGTCGCAGAATTCATCCCAGATGAAATCGTAAACCTTCTGAACGGCAATACCTAACTCGTAGTTCTCCATGTTGTCGGTAACTTCTTTGATTACATTGTTAAGCTTAGAAAGAATCCACTTATCAACAGGTTCCAAATCAGCTGCTGCAGGAGTGGTTACTTCCTTGCCTTCCATATTCATCATAATGAAACGGGAAGCATTCCAAATCTTGTTACCGAAGTTACGGTTTGCTTCTACTCTTTCGTAGTAGAAACGCATATCGTTACCCGGTGCATTACCGGTAATCAATGTAAGACGAAGTGCATCTGCACCGTACTTTTCAATAATTTCCAAAGGATCAATACCGTTGCCTAAGGACTTACTCATTTTACGTCCCTGAGAGTCACGTACAAGTCCGTGGAATAAAACAGTCTTAAAAGGTTTCTCCTTCATCTGCTCATAACCTGAGAATACCATACGGATTACCCAGAAGAAGATGATATCGTAACCTGTTACAAGTACATCAGTAGGATAGAAGTATTCCAAATCCTTGGTCTTTTCGGGCCATCCCAAAGTTGAGAAGGGCCAAAGTGCTGATGAAAACCAGGTATCCAAAGTGTCGGGATCCTGTGTAAAATGACTCTGTCCGCAAACAGGACATACATCAGGCATTTCTCTTGCCACCACGATTTCACCGCAATCATCACAGTAGTACGCGGGAATTCTGTGTCCCCACCATAACTGTCTTGAAATACACCAGTCACGGATGTTGTCGGTCCAGTTAAAGTATGCCTTATCCATTCTTTCGGGAACCAGCTTGATTTCGCCGTTACGAACCGCATCTGCAGCAGGCTTAATGAGTTCATCCATCTTAACAAACCACTGCTGTTTTACAAGGGGTTCAACGGTTGTTTTACAACGGTCGTGAGTACCTACATTGTGGGAATAATCTTCGATTTCCACAAGAAGTCCCATTTCGTCCAATTCTTTTACCATCTGGGCTCTTGCAGCATAACGGTCCATACCTGCAAACTTACCACCGTTTTCGTTGATAGTAGCATCATCATTCATAATATTGATAAGCGGTAAGTTATGACGCTGTCCAACCTGGAAGTCGTTAGGGTCGTGTGCCGGAGTAATCTTAACAACACCGGTACCGAACTCTTTATCTACATAAGAATCCGCAATGATAGGAATTTCACGGTCAACAAACGGAAGTTTCACCATTTTACCTACCAAATGGGTATATCTTTCATCTTCGGGATTTACCGCAACCGCAGTATCGCCAAGCATTGTTTCAGGACGTGTGGTTGCAAACTCAAGGAACTCATCACTACCTACGATAGGATACTTAATGTGCCAGAAATGACCTGCCTGCTCCTCGTATTCTACCTCTGCATCCGAAATGGATGTATTACAAACAGGACACCAGTTGATAATTCTTGCGCCCTTATAAATCCATCCTTTTTCGTGCATTTTAATAAATACTTCCGTAACTGCCTTATTACAGCCTTCGTCCATGGTAAAACGTTCTCTGTCCCAGTCACAGGAAGAACCTAACTTCTTTAACTGGCTGATAATTCTTCCGCCGTATTCTCTCTTCCAATCCCACGCACGCTCTAAGAATTTCTCACGTCCAAGATCTGCCTTATCAATGCCTTCTTCTTTTAACTTCTCGATAATCTTAACCTCGGTTGCAATACTTGCGTGGTCGGTGCCGGGCTGCCAAAGGGCATTATATCCCTGCATTCTTTTAAAACGGATTAAAATATCCTGCATAGTGTTATCCAATGCATGTCCCATGTGAAGCTGTCCCGTAATATTGGGGGGCGGAATCACGATGGTAAAAGGTTTTTTATTCTCATCCACTTCTGCGTGGAAATATTTCTTTTCCAACCACTTTGCGTAGAGACGGTCCTCAATGCCATGAGGATCATAGGTTTTTGCAAGTTCTTTGCTCATTCTTAAGTACTCCTTTTTTGTTCTATGCTAAAACATACTGTTTGATTTTCACCAAACATACATAATATATCAACGCATCAAGCCTTATTTTACAACATCTTTACCATCTTTGGCAACCTTCTTCGGCAAATAGAATTTGGGATTTTTAATTTTACACATTTTATCCTTGCAATTTGCACACTGAAGTGCCGCGTTACTGAATTCCAAAAAACGTTCCGGATGCTTATGATATACAATCTCCCACATCAGCGTGGCAATCACCGCCATAACGGAAAGGGATGTGGAATAAAAGCTTATAACCCAGAACATCGGCGTCAACATCATGGGAATCCCCCATGCAAAAATCCTGCAGGTTACACAACAACGGTTCTTCATAAAGAAATGTTGGAACGGACAGTAGAAAATAACACAAATCAAATCTGCCACATAATAAAACAGACTCAGCAATACCATTTCCGGCACGCCTAATATTCCCATAAAATAAAGCGTTGCAAATATTGCGTTAAACAATATCCAAACAATAAGGACTTTCAGAGCCCCTTTATCTTTATATTTCACCTGGCGCTTGAGTTCTTCCTTGTCATAGCCGCCCTCCGGTGCGACATAGTGGGACGGGAATTGTTTCAAGCAACCTTTGCTTACTTTACTTTTCGGAATTAACTGAAGAATAATCTCTACCATTAACACCAGCCATATAATATGTGTAGGTGCGAAATGATGCCACTGCCACTCCCCGGTAAAATCCAACCAATTTTTATCGATAAAATAAACAACAAGCGCTGACGCAAATACCACAAGTCGAATCGCCAGTTTTATATTGTAGAATGTAAATAACCCCTTGGTTACTTTACGTGCTTTCTCTTTTATTTTCTGCTTATGATCCACCTGATTACTCCCAACCGTGAAAATCACTGTTCAAATTCTATTTTTATACTTCCCATGGAACAACTCATGGTAATTTTTTTGTCACTGCCATGATCAATCCAACGTTCCATTACCATGCCTGCCAGGGTATCCTGACCAATCTGTACGCTTTCTGCCGAACCGGAAATGTCATAATTATATGCATCCTGTGCATCCGCAAGAAGCATCTCCAAATGTCCTACACCACAATGCAATATCATATCACCGGTAGTAGTGCCTGCTATAGTCAGATTACCCATGCCCAAATTAACTTCCAGGGTTTCCGCCTCCATACCGGATATGATAACATCTGCAGTGCTTACTTCCGCCTTAAGCGTCTCTCCTTTTATTCCTGCAACAGAAAGACTTCCGATTCCGACAGTCATTACGGTTTCGTCAAAAATCATATTTTCCCGGAATACATTATTTCCGCAAATGGAACTTATTTTTAACTCTTCACCCGAAAGTTCTGCATCCACTTCCATTTCCTCGCCCGAACAGAACAAAAGTACCTTTTCATAATATACATCTTCGGGGATGTATAGCGTAATTTCCGACTCTTCCTCTGCTTTCCCGAAATCCCTCGGAAAAACACTTAAATACAAGGTGGACTCATCTACATAGCACTGGAACTCTTCCGCACCGCTGCTTTCCACACCGTAATATCCGTTTTCCGAAGGCAGAATATTGCATATGCCGCTCATAACGCTAATATCCAGGTTCTCCACCTCTGCTGCTTCCGCAAGTTTCAAATCCGTATAATCTCCCGTGATGGTCTCATATTCTTCGTTGAGCACTACAGAAAATTCTTCCTTATTCACCTCAAATGTAAAACCATTGATATTGGCAAAACTCTCTAACATGGGGATTCTTTCCACGGTTTTGGATACACTGATGCGAATAACGTGAACCAATTCCGTTACTTCTTTGCTCAATTCCCCGGCTCCGCCCATCAAAAGACCAACGATAGTTATTATGGACCCCAGCGTAATCAAAGCAATTGATAATTTAAACAAGGATTTAAGACGCTTCTTCATGTCGTACCTCCTTGCCGAATATTTTCTTAAAAAATGCAGGAATGGCCACACCGAACAACCACAGCACAAAGCATTCCGTCAATAAAGCCAGTCCTATGTTTATAACACCAAAGCCCATAACCGAAAATGCTCCCATGGGAATGGAAAACAGTTTCTCAATCCCTACCCCCATCATCATAATTCCCGCTACCAGTTCAAATATTCCAAAAATACCCAGTACAACAAAACCAAGAAGCAATACAAGCACGCCCACAAAAAGAAGCACCGATATCATTTGAAGAATCAATATCGGAAAAAATAAAATTGTAATGGCAAGAATCAATTCCATCGCCGTATAATTTTTACCGGTTTGCTTTTCGCTCATATTACTCCTTTCCGCATATCTGCTTATTTTTTAATATCTAAACTATGATTATATAGTTGTTTAAAGATTTTGACAAGGTTTCCTCATTTTTGACCGGATTAGTATTTTTTATGATGTTAACATAATTTTTTCGACCTTTTTTCGGCCGTTTTATGCCGTTTTTAACTGTTTTTCCATGACAACCCTTCCTTTTGTGGATAACTTTTTACGTTTTTGCTCGAAAAATCCACCATTTCCACCAACTTATCCACAGGGTGTTTTTTGTCGTATGACAGTGTTTTTTTGAGACATCCGTGTCATTTTAAGTGTCATAACGTAAAATTTTGTCAAAATCCAGTTACATAATTCTATAAAACGACATTTTTCTTCCCAAATCGCTCATTTTAAAATTCACGCTTTATTGACCGGGTTCTACAATAACTTATGCACTTCCCAGAAGGATTTTATCTGCTCCGAAGCATTATTAATATCCATAACTTTATAGTTTTCCCACTCTCTTGGAAACAATCTTTGATAAGACGGTTCTAAGAATCGTTCTTCCAAAAGTGCCACGATACCGACATCATCTGCAGTACGAATCACACGCCCGGCTGCCTGTAACACCTTATTCATCCCCGGAAAAGTATAAGCATAATCAAATCCGTTTTGCTCTGCATTGTCAAAATGTTGCCTCAGTATATCTCTTTCTGCTCCTACCTGAGGCATACCGTTTCCCACAACAACGGCACCAATCAGACGCTCTCCTTTTAAATCAATTCCTTCGGAAAAAATACCGCCCATAACACAAAACGCAACCACACTTGTTGTCTCGTCATCTCCGGCCTCAAAGCACTGTAAAAAGGCCTCTCGCTCGTCCTCCCGCATATGCTCTTCCTGCATCAGAATTTCATCCTTTTCTTTCGGTGAAAAACACTCATATACTGCTTTGGCAAAGGCATAAGAAGGGAAGAATACAAGATAATTTCCTCTTTTACAACCTGTAATATCACGGATATATTTCGCTATATGCTGATACATTGATGTGCTTCTGCTACGATACCGGCTGGTAACATCCTTCGCAATAAAAAGACCACGCTTTTCAGGATCAAATACCGACTTTGCATATACTTCATAATCTGTACGCTGTCCACCCAAAAGACTTTTATAATACTGAATCGGCAGTAGCGTTGCCGAAAACAGCACGGAGCTTACGCCCCTGTCCATACAGGTCCTAAGATGATAGGAAGGATTCACGCAGAACAATCTGCAAATAAAACGCTCATCCCCTTCGAATCGTGTATAAATACTGTAATTCTCATCCAAACCCTCCCAAATCATAAGAAAATGGGATATTTCAAAGTAAAAATCCAGTATTTGACTACGTAAGTCACTGTCCTTTTCTTCATCCTCCAGATACTTCTCCATCTTGCTAAAGAGATTATTCAGTCTCAATATCAAAGGGGACAAAAGCTCTGCATCCTCAAAAAGACAATATTCCCCTTCGCACATTCTTTTTAATCGAAGCATCTCTTTATTACAACTCCCCAGCTGTCTGGAAATTGCTTCCAGTTGCGGAAAAATCTTTAGCTTATTCTCCGTAAACTCCTTGATTGCACCTTTTAATGTCAAAAAGTCTTCTTTGGCAAGCTGTGCGGAATACATCTCTCTTCCGCGTTCAAGCAGGTTATGCGCCTCATCAATCAGAAACAGATGCTCTCCCTTACTTCCTTCCGCAAAGAACCGTTTTAAGTACACATGGGGATCAAATAGGTAATTATAATCGCAGATTATTCCGTCTGCATACAGACTCATATCCAGACAGAATTCGAAAGGACATACCATATACTTCTCTGCATACTCTTCTATCTTTTCCCTGGTAAAAGAATCTTCCGTGACAAGCAGGTCATACATGGCATCATTAATTCTGTCAAAATGACCTTTCGCATAAGGGCACGCCTTAGGATTACACTCTGCCTTCTCCATGGGACATATCTTTTCCTTTGCAGTAATGACAACCGTCTTCATCCGCAATCCGTTTTGCCTCATAAAATCATAGGTATCTGCCGCAACAGTGCGTGTGATGGTTTTGGCGGTCAAATAAAATATCCTTTGAGCCTTACCTTCGCCTACCGCCTTGACAGCCGGGAACAAGGTAGATATTGTTTTTCCTACACCGGTTGGTGCCTCAATAAAAAGCTTTCTTTTATGACAAATTGTATGGTATACATGGGTTACCAATTCCTTCTGCCCTTCCCTGTATTCAAAAGGAAATTCCGTATTCTTAATGGAATTCTGCTTGATTTCACGCCACTCCACTTCAAAATCTGCCCATTTTTTATATTGACTCATCAAGTCATCAAACCATTCGGTAATATATTCCCGTGAATACAGTTCTTCAAAGTATCTGATTTCTTCCGTTTCCAGATTACAATAGGTTAATCGTACCGAAATCGAATCCAAATCATTTTGGACACAATAAAAAAAGGCATAACACATTGCCTGTGCCAAATGCACAGGTTGCGGTGCCTCTAACTTATCCAAGTCCCTATATGTACCCTTAATTTCATCAATTACAATACCTGTAGAAGTTGTAATGACGCCATCTGCCCTACCTTCAATGGTAATGGTGTATGCTTCCGTTTCATAACAGTATTTCATGGACACTTCTGCCTCATAAGCACTGCCGGCTCTTCTTTGAATCATGCGATGAATTCTGCTGCCTTCCTGCATCGCTTTCTCAGAAGTCTTCCCTGCCCGACGATTATCAATGTCACCGGAACGCATAATAAACTCTACCAGGTTACGGACCGAAATATGGATTTCCAATTCGTAAATCCTCCAGTGCCCTTGTCAAAAAGGGCATCTCCGCCGATGCAATACAAACAGCGCTTCTTTGTATCGCATCGACGCCTTCTATTCTCTTCGTTGCAATTATCATAACACAGTTCTATTCGGAATGCAATCCATTTTTAGAACATTTGTTCTTATTTTTGATTAGCAGGAAACCTGCACACACAAATACCAATGCAGAAACCACCGCACCGTAGGGAGAATATAAAACTTTATTTAGTTCTTCAAACTCATATGTCATATCCGACACATGATTTGCAACCATGTGAAACAGTACCGGTGCTGCAAAACTTCCGGTCCATTCATATACCAAAGCAAGCACCACGCCCATTATAAAAGCATACATCCCCTGTACAAGATTTCCGTGATAGATACCAAATAGCAGTGCAGAAACCATTACTGCCACCCATAGCGGAGTAATCTTTTTCATTCTTTTATAAATCACCTGCCGAAACAGCAGTTCCTCCGATACCGGTGCTACCACTTCGTAGCACAACATACGTGCCCATAAGGGAATTCCGAAAAACACTGCCTGATTCGGTGTTACATCTTTCGAAAAAATATCCTGCCAGGGAACACTTCCCAGCAAAACATTAAACAACACCGAACCGCTGTAGGCCAGTAATATGACTGCCACTACACTAAGCACAGGATTCTTTTCCATGCAAAAACCATATTCTTCCCTGCGTATGGTCATACACACCGCCACTGCTGCCAGTGCCATGGCAATGGCGTTGATATACATGATATGCAATTCTTTCCATGCAGGTATTGAGCCGATTAACGCCGTAGCCAACAGGTATCCTGCAATATAAATGCAAGCACTTATGCAGATTGTAAAAAGTACTTTGCATATATTTCTTTTTTGATCCATTATGCATCCGCCTTTTGTTCCAACAATAATGTCTGAAGTTCCTCTACCGTATCCACTACATAAGTGGCGCCGGCTTCCGTAAGTTCACCCGCAGGTGCAAAACCATAGGTGACTCCGATACTGTCAATGCCAAAAAACTTCGCACCGTTAATATCGAAATGTCTGTCGCCTACCATAACCGCCTGCTCTTTGCGTGCTTTTTCCTCCAAGCCCATGCGTCGGAAAGCTTCCTCTATAACATCTTCTTTTTCCCCACGTTTTCCTTCCATATCACTGCCAACCACATAGTGGAAATAATCGTACAAATCAAAATGTCTTAAAATATCTTCCACATATACCTCAGGCTTACTGGAAGCCACGGCGAGAACATATCCGGCCTCACGCAGAATTCCAAGCATCTCTTTAATGCCTTCATACGGCATATTTTCATACTTGCCGATAACAGAATAACGCTCTCTGTAAAAGGCAACTGCCATGTCCGCTTCTTCTCCCACAATTCCGTAAAACTCCCTGAAACTGGTTTTTAAAGGCGGTCCGATAAAGCATTCCAGCTCCTTTAATGTAGGTGCGGGATATCCTAATTTTACCAACGCCTGCTGAACCGATTTGCAGATTCCCTCTCTGGAATCGGTGAGCGTTCCGTCCAAATCAAACAAAACAACTTTATACATGTTACACCCTTTCTATTCAACACTGATTACCCGATGCAATGCAAACGAATAAATCAACTTTTCTTTTACCTTTTTATGGGTTAATTTCTCCAACGCTTTGGCATAATACTCCAGCTGGGTTTTATATCGTTTTATCAATTCTTCCGGTTCGAAAACATGATCGGTTTTATAATCCATCAAAACCAGTTCGTCATCTTCCTCGAAATACACGTCAATCACGCCCTGCACCAGAATATCTTCCTCCGCCGGGAAGTCAGGAGATACCGTATTGGCATCCACCCTCATCATAAAAGGCTGCTCTTTATATAATTTACCATTCTCTTCAGCCAATGCCATTCGGTATGCAAGCTCGGAATTCATAAATTTTAATACCTTCTCACTGCTTACCAACGCATCATCCGATGCCGATATACGCAAATCATCCACCGCCTGCTTTCGAAGTGCCTTCACGGCATCTTCCATTGTTTCCTTATGCATGGCAAGTGTAAAATCCATAAGTTCCATAACCCTATGATATGCGCTACCTCTTCCGGCTCCGCCGGCTTCCTTATCTTCGTGAGCAATAAAATCAGGTACATAAGGTACTATTTCCTCTTCCCTGTACAATTCATTGCAATGCTCTTCCTCTTCCAGATAGGCGGCCTTCTTTAACTCGGACACCGTAGTCTTCGTGTATAAACCTTCTAAGGATGCATGAGGATACACATAAGGTTCCCATACCTTTGCCGGCGTAACATCCGCAAGTTGCCTGCGTAAAACCGCTGCCTCGGCCCTTTCGGAAACCTCTCCAAGAAGCATATCTTCCGGCGTAAAATGATAGATTTTAAATAAGTCCTCTCTTTCTTTTGCTATGGGAAGAACAAGCTCCATAAAAGATTTTGCTTTCAAAAGACCATGTACACCATATCCGCAATTTTTTATGGCAGAAGCATCCCCATGCCCCACCAAAATCAACTTTTCTTTTGCTCTGGTAAGTGCAACATAAAGGATTCTTAAATCCTCACCTCTCCCGTCAATCTTTTGTTTAACAGCTATGATATTTTTACGAAGGCTTTTTCTTTTACATCTCAGACGTAAGTCAATGCAATCACTTCCCAAACCAAGATCCGCATCGGCCAGTACCGCATCTGCAGTTTCCCGGATATTAAACTGCTTCGAAAAACCGGCCACAAAACAAATAGGAAATTCAAGTCCTTTACTTTTATGAATAGTCATAATGCGGACCACGTCAGAGCCCTCGTCCAATACATTGGCCTCTCCGAAATCCACCTCTTTTTCCTTCATCAATTCAATATAACGGATAAAATCAAACAGGCCGGAATATCCGCTCTTCTCAAAAGCCTTTGCCTTTTGTAAAAGCACCAAAAGATTTGCCCGCCTCTGCGTTCCGCCGGGCATTGCCATACAATACTGTAAAAGCCCCGTTTTATCAATAACATCTTCCAGCAATTCATACACCGATAAATACGACGATTTTTTTCTCCACGCATCCACCTTAGAGAGGAATATGTCTACCTTTCTTCGAAGACTTTCATCTGCGCCATATTCGCCGTAATACACAAGACTGTCATACAGCCGGCCTTCTTTATGATTTGCAATTCTTATCTTTGCAATTTCTTCTTCCTCAAATCCCCCTACAAAAGAATGTAGTACTCCCAATAAAGGGATGTCCTGTCGGGGATTATTCATGATTGTAATATAATTCAAAACAGTTCTGATTTCCGGAGCTGCAAAATATCCTTTTCCGGAAGAAATATAGGTAGGAATGCCTTCCTCTTCCAACACCTTTTTTAATACATCATCTACGCCTGCCGCCGTACGAAGTAAAATAACCATATCGGAATACTTGGCAGGTCGCAAAAGTCCTGTCTTTTTATCCGTCACAAGGAAATCTCTGCACAAACTTCGAATACGCTGTGCAATAATATGTCCTTCTGCCTCCACAGCAGAAAGTTCCTCTTCTTCAAAGGACTTGCGGTCATATAAAAGAATCTCTGTTTCATTCTCTGATGCATCCGGATATTTAGCTCCCGGATACAAGCGGGCAGCGTCATCATAAGATATCTTACCTACAGCCGGAGTCATCAACTTCTCAAAAACAGCGTTTACACCTTCCAAGACTTCGCTACGACTTCGGAAGTTCTGAGACAAATCTATACGTCTGTTTTTCCCTGTATCCGCATCATAGGAAGCATATTTTTCCATAAATATTTCCGGACGTGCCAGACGAAAACGGTAGATGCTTTGTTTTACGTCTCCCACCATAAAACGGTTACCGAAATCCTCGGTCTGGCGGCTGATGCTCTCCAATAAAAGTTCCTGCACCTGATTACTGTCCTGATATTCATCCACCATGATTTCTTCAAAATACTCACGATAGGATAATGCCACTTCACCGGGTACATAAGCATCTCCTTCTTTTCGAAAAAGGATACGCAGTGCAAGATGCTCCATATCCGAGAAATCAATCATATTTTTACGGCGTTTTTCCCGCTCAAAAGCTTCTGAAAATTCCAAGGTAAGACGCAACAACTCTGCCAGTGTGCGGTTTGCTTTTTCGTTATCTTCCCGAAGTACTTCCATAGATGCATAGTAGAAACGCTTCTTTATATCCTGTACAACTTTTTTACAGGTCTCACGTAAATTCTTTACCTCTGCCTGATATTCTTCCACCAGATATTCCGGCGTTTTTCTGGACAAGGTAACATACTTATGTCCTGCATACAATGCCGCCCTTTCCGATAAGTTTTCGGCTTGCGTAAGTCTTTGATAGTAATCCAAATCAGACTTTAATGCCTCTGTATAAAAGCACGGGCCTCCCTCTAAATTGCATATTCTGATGGCTTCATCCGTATACGAAATACACTCTTTTATCAGGTTATTTTCATACTCCTGCAAATAAAGCAGACATTCCCCCGATAATTCTCCGCCTTCTTTCTCTAAAACCTCTACTGCCTCTTTTAAATACAATTCAGGAAAAGGCTGGCTTTGTGAAAACGTATACAAACGCAATATCAATTCTTCCAAATTGTTTTCGTTTCCGCTTCCCGCATACTTTTCAATCAAGTCAAGAAATGCTTCTTTTCCTTCTTCATATTTTGATTCCAGATAATCCTCCAACACCTCTGCTTTCAGAAGTTTTATTTCTCCTTCATCAGCCACACGGAAACCGGGATCCAATTTAATTTCATGAAAATGATTGCGTAGCAAATAAAGACAGAAACTGTCTATGGTGGTAATCTGTGCATTATTTAAAAGGGTAATCTGCCTGCGTAAATGCTTATTGGAAGGCTCCTCCTCCAGGCGCTTGCGCATGGCGTTGCCGATACGTTCTCTCATTTCTGCCGCAGCCGCATTGGTAAATGTAACAATCAACATACGATCAATTTGTATCGGATTATGAGGATCGCAAACTCTTTGCAGGATACGTTCCGTAAGCACAGCTGTCTTTCCGCTTCCTGCTGCAGCAGATACCAGAATATTACAATCCCGCAAGTCGATGACTTTTTGCTGGTCTGTTGTATAGGTCACTGCCATTTCATGCCTCCTCACTTTCTACGCTTTCTTTATCCCTGCCGGACAATATTTCTTCTTTTAATTCGTCCTTATCTTTCACTGCCGGCTTGCATTTCTCGTATCCGGGAATCTTGCGGTCAAACCCACAAGCACCCTTGTAATCACAATACTCACATGCATCCGTTCCCGCAGCTTCCAGCGGATGAATGTCAATCTTTCCCTGCACAATTTCCTCTGCCAGAGATATTACTTTTTCCCCCGCAAAATCCAAAACTGCATTTAAAAATACCGGTTCAAATACACTGTCACTTAAACGTACTTCTCCGCCCTTTTTGGTTACGGGCACCACCATCGACTTACCGTCAAGTCCCTCATCCAAGGCCTCCACAATACCCGCTCTTGCAGATACCGCTCCTGTATTATTTAATTCTTTTAAAATTTCCGTTTCACTTTCCTCTGCAGTCAGTGCCGCATCTGTATTTAAAAGCGGATCCACGGTACGATAATAAAGCATGGCCGCAGGCACTACCTTTTTTTCAGGATTTGCAAGCTGAATATTTTTTACAGTCTGTCCCAGATAAACTGCCAACTGCAATGCCACGCCGTAATACAAGGTATTCAAATCAAAAGCATGATTTCCTGACTTATAATCCACAACTTTTACAAAGATTTCATCTTCCTGTACTGCAGTGTCTATTCTGTCAATTCTTCCCCGTAAAAGTAACTGGCCTTTCCCTTGACCTTCTTGGTCAAAGTTGTATATATGCCGGAATTCCTTTTCAAACGCAACCGGACGGAAGGTCCCGTGGCGTAATTGCTCCTGTAAGGTAGCTATGGTACGCCGTACAATTCTTTTTAACTGGTTTGTAAAATATAAATGCTTGGCACTGTCTTTTAAAATCGCTCCGCCGTATCCGGTGCTAACCTCCTGTACCGCAGTCTCAATAAAAGAGTCTATGGTTTCTTTTTCAATATCTGCCCAATCAAGTCCGTTGCTTTCTAACGCTTTTCCAAAGCTTTGCAAAATATCATGCATCACATTACCCATATCAAGCTGTGCAAAACCATATTCTTCCCTCGGTTTTAATTTCAAACCGTATGACAGAAAATGTGCATAATGACAAGCCGCAAACCGCTCCAGGCTACTGATACTGCATTCCATAATTTTTCCATACAAATCTTCTGCAAGTTTCTGCTCCAATGCAGTAGGCTTGTACGTAATAAATGCCGCCTCCGTCAATTCTTTTAACCATTCCCGGCACTCTTCCCGTGCCGATAAATCTCCGTATAAAGCAAAGAATTCTTTCCGGTCATCCTTTGACAGGGTACCAGCCGCATATTCGCTAAGAAGCATGGCAATACACTCTTTAGCATCCTGCAAGGCTAAAACAGGACGTCCGTCCGTATAGATTTCTTCCTCTAATGCCGGAAACAGTTTCTTGATTTCCGCAATTAAATATGCCGGTCTGAGAGTACTTCCGTCATCCTCCATCGCCGCATATGATAAATATAAAACATCCGAAGGCTTGGTCAGATTCATATAAAGGTATAAATGTTCAATAAACATCTGTGACTGAGGTGTCGGTGCCAATTCACGGCCGGACCCCAAAAGAAATTCTCTTTCCAAATCCGAAATCAGGCCACCGGTTCCGCCGCTCTGCGGAATATTACCGTCATTTACGCCAAGGAAAAACAATGCCTTAATACTTTTTAATCGAGTTCTTTCAATATCACCTACTACAAGCGTATCCACACCTTGCGGAATGGAACGCACTCGGATTTCTGCAAATCCTGCATCTAAAATGTCCGAAAATTCCTGCAGGCTTAAAATATCTTCGCCCAGTAATTCCGCTATCTGATTAAAGAGTTCCATAATCAGACGATATATCTGCCTGTATTCTATAGCTGCGGATAAATCGTCCTGTGCTTCAAAGAAATCAGCATATGCTTCCAGCCTTTTTTGCAAATCTCCTGCTACACAAAAATTATAAAATAATTTGCACCATGAAACTGCCGGCAACCCTTCCGGTTTTGCCTGCGAATACAAATCATCAAAAAGACTCAACACCTGAACTCTCAATTCATTTAACGAAGAAATCTCTTCCTCATTTCCGGCACTTTCTTTATGTGCATGAATGAATTCCCGATTCCACATATTATAGCCTTTGATTCCTCTGGCTCTTACGTAATTTTCTAATTTATCAATATCATCCTGCGAAATATCCGTCATACTCGTGCGCAGAAACCGGAACACATCCTGATAACGAAATCCCTGCTTTAAAACCGCTATTGCATTTCGTAAATATGCCACAAAAGGATTACTTAATAAGCTCTTTGTAGTATCCATAAAGTACGGAACTCCATACTTTTCAAATTCCCTGCGCAAGGGTTGCTCATATTTCCCCATATCACCGGTTACTACTGCAATATCACGATAGCGGTAACCTTTTTCACGGATTAATTCAAACATGGCAGCACACATTAAAGCGCACTCCTGCCGTACATTTGACGCTTTTATAATTTTTAAAGAATCACTTATCTCTTCATATGCCTGACTTTCTTCACGGAATAGATTCCGCTCCAGATGTGCAAGCATTGGATTACCTTCAAAACGCTTTACCGGCATTTCGGATATCATTATATCCTCTTTCATTTTTACATTACATTCCTGCGCAAGCTTCTGAATACTGTACACCGTTTGTCTTGTTAAATGAAAAAGAAAATCCTCGCCCTCCAACCGATACGGGCTGTACCTGTGGTCCATCTCCAAGGTCACAATAACATCTTTGGCACATACCAAAAGCTGTGCAATAACCTGATTCTGAATCGGAGTAAAGCCGGTAAACCCATCAAAAACAAAGGTGCTTTTTTTCACCATGGCAGAAAGAGGAATACGCTTGCTTAATAAATCCAAAGTTTCTTCCTTCGTAATAAAATGTTCTTCGCACTCTTTTAAAAATGCCTCATAAATAATACTCAAATCCTCTAATTTCAAAGAAAGCGGTCGCTTTTCTTTTGCAAAGGATGCCAATTCTTTTACATCGGCAGGTTTAAGCCCATATTGCATAAATTCTGACAAAACAGATTTTATCTCCTGAATAAATCCGGGGTTCTTAAAACCTGCGGCAAGCACAGGAATATTAGCTCTTTCTTTCTCCATAGCCCGACGAAGCAAAAGGCACTTACCGGTATCGTCAAGCACCAGTCTGTCATCCTTCCCTACCTCTTCAAAAATACGGTGCGAAAGGCGTCCGAAACTAAGTACATCAATATTTAAAATACCGCCGTCAGGATGCATTTTTACCATCTGCTTCTGTGTCTGCATGGTAAACTGATCCGGCACAATCATAAAATAATTGTTTTCCGGATGCTTCATAGCATCTTCTATCATTGCCATGCCTACCCCTATGCTTTTACCCGAGCCGGAGGCTCCAAACCAAAACTGTAATGCCATCTTTTCGTCTCCCTGACTGTAACCTGTGCTTCTTATTTTCGCATGTCCTGTGACAAAAATATACTTCTTCGTAAGTATAACACAAAAAGCCACTCTTACCAAGGTATAGACCCTGATAAAAGTGACCCAAATGACAAAATATTAATATACCGCTTTATGAAATTGCCTGTGCAATATCAAAATATAATTCTCTCTTGCCCGGCAAAACGGTATCCTTCGCAAGTAATACATATGCCAACAAAAGAAGGTGGGTATCAATAGGCTGAATCTCCACGTTATTCTGCTTTGCATAATCCTTGCAGTAGCTTTCAATCAACTTACGTGCGTACTTAGCTCTTGTGCTGATTCTGGTATCTTCACACTGAAGCAACTCTGCAGTTGCCTCTAATTCAATATTATCATAGAAATATGCAAGACCTGTAATTGCATGAATCTCAGGCAACTGTGTCAGATAATTTGCTGCTAAAGCTGCTGTTTCTGCTTCTGTAAACATTGTAGCACCACCTTCAACGGGAGGTACAACCGGCATCTTATCAAAACGACCCATTTCCTCATCCATAAGCATGGTAGAACAATGTACATTCATCCAGTCCATAAGATGGCCGTACATAATATCATTCATCCACTGTACTGCATCTTCCGGTTTCTGCAAACGGCCAAGACGCATTGCCATGCTCTTATATATTTTTACAAGCAATCTTGCTGCTTCTTCGTCATTATTTACAATCATTTTAACATGAAAATAAAAATCATTTGCAGTCAAATCATAAAGAGACTGAAACGCTTTTTTATTGCCTGATAATAATTCTCTAATAATTACTGATAACTCGTATGTATGTTTCACAGTTATCCTCCTCATCATAAAAATATGAATTTTCTGTGTCTTTTAATATATCTTACCATATTTTGAAAAGAAATCCAGTGTTTTTTCGTTGTTTTGTATAAAAATTAGTTTTCTAAGGCTGACTTCCCAAAACAAGATTTCCCTCACAGAAAAGAGCAACCTTTTCCGCACCGCCGGCAGAATAGTCATTTCCAAAATCAAAATTGCTCCAATCTTCCTTCGCAACTCTAACCTGTATGGTTAATTCATCTCCGGGTCGGAGTGCATCCTTCGAATTGCAGATAATCGACAAAACCGTATCTGCCCCGGTTTTATTGCCGGAAACTGTAGCAAATTCTCCATTAACTTTATCGGTCATTGCCGCATAAGTACTTCCGGAAAGAGCCGCATAATCGCAATAAAAGTTAACGGTTTTATCTCCGTCATCCGTAAAGAAATACTGCACCTTTAAATCTTCCAAAGATACCGCTTCATCTCCGTCGTTTCGGATTGTAATAAAAAATCCCATGCTGGAACCGCTGCCGCTTGCAGACTGATTGTCTACTGTCATGGTTAAGCCGTTACCGCTTACCGTATTGGAACCGCTTTGTACCACTGCATTACTCTGCTGGTTAGCATTTTCGTTGCCTGCATTATTCTGACTTCCCTGTTGGGTATTGTTCGCATTGCCTTCCTGATTTCCTGCGACCGGTGTTGTAACTGCAACACCTTCTCCATCAGGTTCTGTACCAAAAATCAACTCGCCGTCCGCATACAAGGCCATATGAGACGCTCTGACAAGACTGCCGCCGTTAGTTCCTGCAATATCCTGATAAGAAAAATCGTTACTGTTATCCCATGCAGATGCCGAAGTCATTCTGAACTGTACTTCTTTTTTATAACTGCTCTGTCCGCCGGGATAAATAGGCTCTCCTGCAAACTGAATCTCCACATAATAAATGTGATTTTCTTCATCCCAGGGCATAACACCTACTGCCGTGCCGCCCTGACTGTAATTGGTATTCAAAGAAATATCACTTGCACTTCCGCCGTTTGCATATACTTCGCTCAAATCCATAAAATACCGTAATGTTACGTTATCCAATGTTCTTGCAGGCCATGCCGATGTATTGGTAACAAACGCTTTTACTTCCAAATGATTGTCACCTGATACATTTACACATGCATCGATGTAAACTTCGTCCGCAGCCGGTTCTTCCACAGCGCCGAAGTTCACCAGTGTCTGTCCGCCGAAATCTTCATACAGACAGGCTAACGCTCCTACAATACCGGCATTGTAATCGCATGCCACCTCATTATTGATATAATTGGATACCTGATCCTGATATCCGTCGCTTGCATCCGGTCCACCCACCAGTGCACCATACAAAGTATGTCTTGCTTCTGCAGGTTCGTTCATATTGTTACTGTAAGACCCCTGCGCCGTTCTGTGATGGGGGTTCTGGGGATAATCTTCTCCGAATCCAATCAAATAAGACCGTCCGGTATCACCCAATGCATAATTTACCTGAGACAACGCAAAATCATAGTAAGTGTCTTTTTTATCCGCAGGACACACATCCGATTCACAATATACAAGTGCCACAAACGCCTCTGTCGTTGCATAACGTAAAGAACCCCACGCATCCAACCATGCAAGCCCCTGCGGTGTATAAGTAATACGCTCACCGTCTAAACCGGTAGTCCAGTAATCCAAGTTATCCTCTACCAACTGTGCAAAAACAGCATCTTTTGTTTCCGTTGCAAGCAAGGTTGCAGCACCGATTGATACATTATCCCAGCAATGTGCCCACTTGGGATTGGTATCTGCCTGTGCAAAATAAGTTTTAGCATCCGCCAAATAACTATCATCGCCGGTTGCAATGTATAACCAAGCCGCAGCCCAGGTTAATTCATCATAAAAACCGCTATGCGAAGTATAAAATCCGTTTGCAGCGGTATAACCGGCATCGCTCTTGGTCTCTGCCGCAAATTCATATAATTCTTTTGCATGTTCCAGACATTCCTTCGCATACGCTGCATCACTGTCTTCAAAAATAACCGCACAGGAGGCAAGAGATGCTGCTGCTCCTGCGGATACGGTAGAACCGGGATTTTGCATATCCACCTTAAAAGAAGGTCGGTTCATCTGCATAACCTCAGCCGGTCCCCACCAGGAGTGGTCTATATTTCCATCACCCACCTGATAATAAAACACATTCTCTTCCGGATGACATTTAATCAAATAATCATTAATCCAGCGGATACTATCCATTATGTACGGCAACTGTCCGCTTTCTTCATAACTGTCATAACTTTCATATACGGACCACGCCAGTGTAGAGCCTGTATAAGCCATGGGAAGATTAAACTTAACATGGTCTCCGGCATCATACAAACCGCCGGTCAAATCCAAGCCTACATCCGCTCCGTCCGTAAGTCCCGAATCACCACGCCAGTTACATCTGGTCTCCTCCGGCAAATCACCGGAACGCTGTAACTCATAAAAGAGAATCGCCTTCTGCAAGGCTTCACCATAGTTATAATCACCGGTTCCTTCTCTTCCTTCATATTCCGAAGCATTCTCCGAAAGTTCACCGGTATTGATTGTCGTATTCGTGACACTTCCCGAAAAACCATTCTCCTCATCTTCTGAAATTCCTTCATCATCTTCCAATGATGCGTCTTCCGAAACAATCTCCGTATCATTACCGGCCATCGCCCCCTGTGAAGCCTGTACTCCACGTACTATGGCAACCGCCAATGCAATCATACCTCCCAGAACTAATACCAATCCAAGAATAATCAACACAATAATAAGCCAGATTTTTTTCTTTTTAGGCTTAGTCTCTGTGTTATTCTCCGCTACTTTCTTTTCGTCCATTTTTATTCATCATCCTCTCCCAAACCTCGTAAAAGGGCCTGAGTATTTAATAATTCTTTTCCGCTGCCGGACTTAGTCTGTGTACGCTTAGCTGCTGACGCTTTGTTTTGAGCATTAGGTACTTGCACAGTTTTTCCCGTTTGTGCTCTTCCAACCGGTTGTACAGGCATTCTGCCTTGACTTGACACTTCGCCGCCACCCTTGGTCCAAACACGTACATTGTTATTTCTTACCGGCGTTGCTTCCTGAAACTGCTCCTGCATCATAGCGCCTGCTGTCACCGCATCATTTACAACTTGTTTCTTTTCTTCTTTTACCTTCTTCTTAGCAAGCTTCTTAGAACGTTTTTCTTCTGTTTTCGCTTTCTGCTCTACCGTTTTACGCTTTATTGCCTCTATCGGTAGCAACTTATATAAATCAATGTGGAATCTTCGTACTGCAATATCCCAAATAAACCATACTGCAGCCATTACCAAAAGAATCGTGGATAAATTCCAACGGCTTTTGACATGCTCAGGTTGCGTTGCAAACACTTCAGATGCCTCTGTAATAATACTTCCGCCAACCGATGCTACATACTCTTCCATCAGAGTATTATTCGGATAAAAGCGATATTCCAAGGAATACTGGTTGATTGCCGCCGTGTTCATACTGCTGACAATCTCTTCCCCTTCTCGCTGTTGCACATTAATGGTATATACACCTGTGGTTGCCGTATCAAATTCTGCAAGATACTCCCCGGGCTTAATCGGATCTAATTCTACTTCCTTCGCATTTCCTTCATCATCAAAGACTGTTGCCACAACTGTGGTATTCGTACTGAAATTCTCCGTTGTATAATGAATTTCCGAACGGCTTCCGTTTTGTTCTACTTCAACGTAAGCACCTTCCATACCCATATCCTGGGTTACATACTGGATGATGTTATGCCACAATCTCTGAGTGTTTTCCCAACCGGAATAATTCGCAGACCACTCACCGGTAACATCAGAAGTCCAAGCTACTGTTTTACCCAGACCATACTGCCAATAGCTAAGCACAGGATCACCGTAATGTGACTGTAACAACTGGATACTTCTTTCCTTTGGTGTGGTTGCCACATATCCAAGAAGCTCCGGTAAACCTTCTGCCACAACATCACGAATCATTGCGTCATTTGAGGTTACAATAGGTGTAAAATTCTCATGAATCAAATAATTATTTGATGATAAAAATACCTCCTGCGCAAAAATTCGGGGCATATCCGTATTTAAATCCGTATAAAAATATCGTCCGTTACAACTGTTTGCCAAATCCTCTAAAAGAGTACTGTTGCAACCGTCACCAACCGCAACGGTAGACAAGGTAATTCCCGAATTGTTAATAGTTTCCTTCAATTCATCATAAGAATTATTATAATCCTGTCCGTCTGTTAACAAAATAATATGTTTAATCTGTGCATCCACTGTATTGATGTCCGCTACAGCTGCTTCCAGCGCCGGATAAATAGAGGTTCCTCCGCCGATGGAAATTGAAAAAATACCATTAGAAATTGCCTGTCTGTCCTCTGCCAAGTCAATGGGTACCACTCTGTTATATACTGAATCAAACGCAATAACACCTACATAGTCCGTATCCCTGACATTTTCCACAGCAGCATTGGCTGCTTCTTTTGCAAGATCCAGATTATTAAATATACCGTTTCCTGCGCTCATACTGCTTGACTGGTCAATGACCATCATCATAGCCATAACCGGTACTTCATTCTCACCCTGTAACTCCATATTCACTGGAAGTACTTTTTCGATTACGGTATCACGGTAATTTCCCAAAGCAAAACTGTTTTGTCCGCCGGTAACAATAAAACCGCCGCCGTAATTCTTAATATAAGTTTCAAGGTTTTCCATAAAACCTTCTCTTAAATCATCCGCATATACATCTACAAAAACAATAGCTGAATACTCTGTAAAATCAGACAGGGTGGCAGGAACCGTTGAAGGCGGTACACAATCATATTTTACACCGATACTATCAAGAATTGCCCTGAATTCAGCCGCCTTACCATCACTGCCTTCCACAATCAAAAGCGGGAGTTCTACTTCAATATTGGTATATGCCGAAAACTCATTGTTTACGGTAACCGTATCCTCTGCCGCTTCTACCGTAACACGATAGGTTTTCAAACCTTCATCAGTTTGGGTATCCGTAAAAATAAAACGGTTGGTACCCTCCTGAAGCATGACAGTCTGCTGGCCTGTTAAAGTACGTCCCGAATAGAGACTTACCACAGCCTGACATGCAACATTACTTTCCACTTCCACATTGATGGTGAAGTTTTCACCGATACCCACTTCTTGCGGCATGGACAGGTCACTGACATATACTTCATTTGCCAGATTTTCCTCCAGTTTTACCACCTGGAATTCGCATCCTGCAGCAACCACCAAGGAAGCCGTATTTTGAATATTTCCTTCGTTTTCATTTCCGTCTGTAATTAATACGATACGTTTTGCGGAATCCTCCGGCATTTCAGCCAATGCAATATTGACAGCCTCCTCGAGGTCCGTCGCTTCCGTTGTAACATCTGTCTGGAATTCCGAAAAAGAAATATCCTGGGATATAAATTGTTCCACTCTGGAATCACTACCAAAAGCAATGACACCGATATAATCATGTTTTCCCTTATCTTCTACCGCCTCATTGACAAACTGAATAACCTCGTCCCTCTGCTCCCTGACGCTGTCGGAAACATCCACGACAAAAATGGTAGTAACATCCCGTCCTACCCATTTAATCGACACCTGTGCCAATGCTAAAATAAGCGCCGTAGCCAAAATAGACCGCACTACCACTTGTCCGATTTGTGTTTTCTTATTTTGCGCAATCATATAACGCATGGAAAAAATCAACAGACCGATTACTACCGGTATCAGTAGCAAAAACCATGGTCTCTCAAATGAAATATCCATATGTCACCTCAATATAACTTCCGTTACTGTTTCAACAATTATCTGCGGATATAGGCAATCCATTCCACACCCAATAATGCCAATGCAATCAAAATAACGATATTTCGCAAATTCATCATGCCGTTTACCGTTGTTTTTACCGTATCAGAACCCTCCTGTGCCATAGCAGAAGGAGCCTGGGTAATAATACTTTCGGCAGAAGGAAAATTAACGGCAAACGCACCTTTTATCATTTCGCTTCCCTGATTCTGCTCCATACGGTAAACACCCAACTGGTATGTATCCGTGTAATTCATACGATAATCGCCCAATTCTGCTGTTGTACCATCGGGCTTGGTAACTACCGGTAAAGACACATTCAACTTTCCGTTTACGGAAACCGCATCACCGGCATTAATGACCGTATCTCCCACCAAACCGGAAGATATGCATTCCTGCAGTAAATTATAGATCAAAATGGGGAACTCCATTTTCAAAGGCAAATCGGAATTATGAAAATCAAAACCGATGGCACAAATGGTCTGGTTTCCTTTTTTTCCAATAAAGCCTACGCAACTCTCGCCTGCTTTTAAAAAGCTGTCTGCCCACTCCGGTTTCTGCAAGGCAGTTACACTGCTGACACCGAACGATAAATCACCCAAATATTCCGTCACTGCATGCTCATCCACAGAAACCATAACACCACCCATGGGTGATAAAGTCTCATATAGACTGTCACATTGAACATTCATAAAAATCATATTGCCTTCGGCAGGTAATACATCAGGCACCATTCCGTCAAAAATATACAAATCATATTCCTGCGTCATAAATTCCGCGAAAGATGAAATATCATTGGATTTTGTTACCTGAATGCCTTCCACAAGTTCCAATGCTTTTTCCAAATATACATTGGCATCCGTCATCAAAAGAACTTCAGTCACCTGCTCATCTTTTAAAATATCATAACAGATGTTGTCCTCCTTAATGGCATCCGCATAGGTAAGCTCCACCCGAAGGGAGTCCCCTTCAAAGTCGATATTGTCAAAATATATTACTTCGCTGATTCCGGCTCCCACCGTTACGGTTTTAATTTGTAAAAGTTCATCATCTCCGTAAAGGTTAACGTCTGCCGTCAACTCCTGTGTTCCGTAATTGGAAATCTTGGCAAGAACTATGAGTTTCCCGTTATTGGTGCCGTGACCTACATAATCCACACCGGCATTTTCCATGGGCACATATACATCTACAATATAGCCTTCCACCTGCTCCATGGATACATTGGTATCCGTAAAACACACAGTTTCCACACTGTCCCACTGGGTCTGCATGGATTTTACCATTTCCACACCGGCAATACAGTCGCCGTTAATATATGTATTCTCAATTGCTTTTAATTCTGCCATTGCCTGGGTTTTATCATCGGAATTACTTAACACCAACGTTGCTTTATTATTGCTGGTGATAATGGATATACCGGTTCCGGTCTTTAATCCTCTGACATAATCCTGTGCCTCTTCCAACGCATACTCCAAGCGTGTACGGTTTTCATCATACATGGCATTCATGCTGGCACTGTTGTCGATAACGATAACAGCATGGTCTGCCCCTACGCTGCCGCTCATGATATAGGGGGATGCCAACGCCAGAATCAGAACAATAATTGTAATAATCTGTAAAATCAAAAGCCAATTCTTTTTTAATTTTTCCCAAGGGGTATTAGCCTCTACGTTGCGATACATTTCCTTCCACAGAAACAGGGAAGATATCGGTGTTTCCACCGCCTTCTGCTTCAACAGATACATCACAATAATGATGGGTATCAAAAGCAACAGAAAGAAAGGCCATAAATATAAAAATTTCACTTATGCTTCTCCTACTCTTTTACCTTCTGGGTGAAATTCTGGCAAGTGCACCAAAAAACAGTGCATCCAAACTGTCGTCTGAGCTTACCGGAATATAAATTGCCGAATATTTTTTACACAAAAGTTCTGTATTTCGAATAAAGGTATCATAGCTGTTTTTGTAAGACTTGATCGCAGAAGCGCTCATGGTCATTCGCATCTCTCCTGCAGTCTCACAATCCACCAGTTTTATGGTTCCTTCATAAGAAGGATCTCTTTCTTCCGGTGACAGGATATGAATGAAAACAATATCCTGATTTTTAAACTTCATATAGCGAAAGACCTCTTCCATTTCCTCGCAATAACCATCGGATATTAAAACCGACATACCGCGTCTGTCAAACTTTTTACGATGCATGGAAGCCTTCAAATCACCGGCTCCTTCAAACTTTACATTTTCAAGATAATCGATAACTTTGGAAAATGCCTGCTTTCCGGTATAGCTCTTGGGTGTTTCAAGCTTTCCTTCCTTCATCAGATTCAAATATAGTCTGTCCGAATTTTCCAGTACCACATAAGAAAGAGCCGCTGCCATTCTCAAAGCACACACTCCCTTATTGGCAGCTCCAAAGTCCATGGACTTACTGGTGTCCACAAAAACCTGGAAAATACCCTCTTTTTCTTCCATAAAAAGCTTGATATAAAGCTTATCAAAACGTCCATACGCATTCCAGTCAATTCTTCGGATATCGTCTCCCAGCTGATATTCCCGAAAGTCTGAAAACTCTACGGAATTACCTTTTGCATTGGATTTTCTTCCGCCACTCATACCCGCGGCAAGACGCATGGCAATGGACATTCGCAATGTATGTAATTTGGAATAAAACTCGCTGTCAAATATTTTATCCATTGATATTCCTCATATCCCTGTCTATAAATTCAAGTATTAATCTACCTTAACCGTATTCAGGATTTCTTTGATAATTTCATCTGCTGTTACACCGTCTGCAAGAGCCTCAAAGCTTAATACAAGACGATGACGAAGTGCAGGGAATGCTACACTCTTAATGTCATCAAAAGATACATTGAAGCGGTTCTCAAGCATTGCCTTGGCACGGGCAGTCTGATAGATGGCCTGTGCCGCTCTGGGGCTGGCTCCGCAGGATACATAACGCTTTACAAATTCAGAAGCACCCGGAACTTCAGGATGAGTTGCCACAACTACTTTCAATGCATATTCTTCCACTGCTTCCGCCATGGGAATGGAACGGATGGCACTACGCATGGCAATAATATCCGCACCGGTAAGAACAGGGCGTAACATTACCTGATGATTGGTTACGGTAATATTCATAATCTGCTTTAATTCCGCAAGACTGGGGAAATCTACCTGAATTTTAAATAAAAATCGGTCAAGCTGCGCTTCCGGCAAAGGATAAGTACCCTCATTCTCAATGGGGTTCTGGGTTGCCAATACCATAAAAGGCTCTGCCAATGCATAGGTTTCGTTACCTACGGTTACGGTATGCTCCTGCATGGCTTCCAAAAGTGCAGACTGCGTTTTGGGAGTCGCACGGTTAATTTCATCCGCCAGTACCAGGTTAGCAAATACAGGTCCTTTTTGGAACTGGAATACATTTCTGCCGTCTTCTTTTACAATCAGGTTCGTACCGGTTACATCGGCAGGCATTAAGTCCGGTGTGAACTGAATTCTGGAAAACTCCATAGAGCATACTGCCGCCACCGCTTTTACAAGCTGAGTCTTACCAAGTCCCGGAACACCTTCCAATAATACGTTACCGCCGGATAACATTGCCAGTAAAACCTGACGGATTACATCCTTCTGACCGATAATGGCATTACCGATTTCGGCCTCTGCTGCGTTTAACTTCTGAATCATCATTCTTAAATCATTTTCATTCTGTACCATAGTACCCTCCATCTATTTATGCAATTACTCGTTTAATTCCGTAAAATAGTCTTTGACCAGTTCCTTCATGGAATCCGGAATATTGCTGGATTCCATATTGGTATATGCCTGATTGGTATAATTGCCGATAACCTGTTCATAGGTTACGGATTCGCCGCTCCAGGTCATTACCTGATTCGATTCCGTCAAGTAGGAATTCCCTTCAGAATTTGCCTGACCGGTCAGGTATTCATTGGGAGCCACATTATTAAGCGGAACCATAACACGTTCGCCGTTTAAATTGGTGTTCCCTTCCATACCTTCCTGACTTCCGTTATACCAACCGGTGCCGCCACCCGAGCCCTGTCCTTGACCATCGCCGGAACCTGAGCCATCGCCTTGTCCCTGACCGTTGCCGGAACCCGAGCCATCGCCTTGTCCCTGACCTTGACCCTGACCCTGGCCTTCACCTTGGCCCTGCTGACCTTGTTGCTGGCCCTGCTGACCCTGTTGCTGGCCTTGCTGTCCTTGCTGACTGCCCTGTTGACCTTGCTGTTGATTCTGCTGGCCGTTTTGTTGATTCTGCTGACTACTCTGCTGGTTCTGCTGGCTTTGTTGCCCGCCTTGCTGGCCCTGCTGGCTCTGCTGCGGCTGACCAATCTGATTTTGATTATTTTGCATATATTGCTGCAACTGCTGTTGTGCCTGCGCCAGCGTATTTTGTGAGATTTCGCCGTTTTCCTGTAATTCCTGCTGCATCTGCTGTGCCATCTGCTGCATAGCCTGATTTTGAGTTTCCTGTGCAAGTTGCTGATACTGATCTGCTACTGCCTGCTGCTGTGTCTGTGACATGGAATTCTCACCCTGCATATTTTGCAGGCTGTTCTGGATTGCCTGAGCTTCTTCCTGACGCTCCAAAGGTTCCGTAAACTGCTGTTCCAGCTTAACTTCCAAACGTTCTGTTGCAATCCCCATATCTTCCTGGCTTTCTGCATGCTGCAGTTCTTCTCTGGCCTCATTTAAAAGCTGGTCCAAAGCTTCCTCCTGCTCATCAGTCAAATCATAATTTTCTTTGATTTCCTCTACCATCTCTTCCATGACTTCTTCCTGCTCTTCAATAGCTTCCTGCAGTTCATGGGTAAGTCTGGCTTCTTCTTTAGTCTTGGCCGGTATCATGGCACATGTCACCATAAAAATCAAAGCCCCGAACAACAGGAAATACATTCTTTTACGAATCCGAAGCGGAAAACATTTTCGGATAGGCATTCCCTGAATGTTGCGGATGGTATCATCTTTCTGCAATACACTGCATAAATCATTTCTGCCTGACAATTCATATGCGGTTGTAACACGTTCCTTCAAGCCCTTGCTGTCAATCTGAATCGTAGTGCTTCTCATATTGGGATATCGTTTTACCGCCACAATAATTCCCGCAATCTGAATCAAAAGAAAAGCCAGAAATCCATACCACACCGCAGCATAAAAAGGCACAAACAAGGCGATGAAATTAAAAATTCCCCACGCCGTCATTCCTGCAAACAATGCCCACAACATCGTCTGTACAAAAACGTTTCTGCACAGCCTCGCCCGGACTTTTTTTATAAACTGAAGAATGATATGATCCTGACTCATCTCAAAACCTCCCTTTTAGAAAGGAATATTATCTTTTAAAATTACTAACAAACTTTTTCGGTTTCTTTCGAACCGGTTTTAATAAGTGTGCCGACCAACGCAGTAAAAGATAAGAAGTCCCCAACTGCAACGCAACACTGATAAATGACCATCCTTTTAAAAGAATATTTTTATTCGACAAATGCATAAACAGATTTCCGCCGAAATCCTGCATACCGTTTACGGTGATACCAAGGAAATCGCCTCCATAGCCGAAAATCTGTGCCGTGCTGTCAAATACCGTTACCAAAGGATTCCAATATAAAATAAAAAGGAAAATATCTCCGAATAAATTTACTTCAATATCTTTTTCCCAATACAAATAGTCTTCAAGGGCATACAATACAGTCATTCCGCCAAATGAAGCACTGAATGTGATTGCAAATAATGCACCTACCGCTATATAAGTCAGGATAACCGATACAATGGTATTCTTAACCAAGGTAGAAAAAAACACACCAAAGCTTGCCAAAAACATGGTTGTTGTTATTAATACAATAATCATCATAAACATCTGCCATAAACTGATACCACCATAAATAAAAACAAGTGATAACACCGGAAGACCGGATACAATCAACATAAGTACCAGCATAATGGAAGAAAAGTATTTTCCCTTGATAATCTCCCAAGTAGACATCCTGGTTGTCAGTAATACTTCCAAAGTCTGTCGTTCCTTCTCAATGGAAATACAACCTGCCGTCAACGCCGGAGTAAGAAAACAAATCGCCACAGTCTCCAACCATACCAATGTCATATACATTGCAATCATGATACGGTAAGAAACCGCACTGCTTTCCGCTACCAAAATAGTACTTCCAACAAAAGGAAGGGCTGCAAGGCATAAAAGAATATTAAAAAGCAACATGATAATTGCCACTTTGGGCTTTTTCATATCCAATATCATATCCTTACGCAATACTGCGTTTTTAATCATGAACTTTTTCATATCCTACCTCCTTCCCGGACCTGCGGGTCTTTTATTTTTACCTACAATCTGCATGAACAAGCTTTCCAGACTGCCTTCCTGACGATTAAATGAATATACCGGAATATCTTCATTTACCATCTGCTTAAGCAATCTGATTTCATCCTCTTTCGTACCGTCAAACACTACCGAAAGTCGATTTCCCTGTGCAGTTACCTTATGTACGTTTGAAACATTCTGCAACAACTCGAAGGTCTTTTCCACACCTTCTTCCGCTACGGTTATTAACAAAGGACTGGACATGGCAGCCGCACGATGTACTTCATCAATAGTTCCTTTTAACACCATATGGCCTCTGTCAATAATACCGACGCTGGTACACATCTCTGCCAGTTCCGGCAAAATATGTGAACTGATTACAATGGTTTTACCCATGGAAGATAAATTCTTTAAAATTTCTTTTAATTCAAAACGTGCTTTCGGGTCCAAACCGCTGGCAGGTTCGTCCAAAAACAATAAATCCGGATTATGTACCAGTGCTCTTGCCAGACACATTCTCTGCTTCATACCGCGTGACAAACCATTTACGTCTGAGTTTGCCTTATCGGACAGTTTTACCAATTTTAAAAGGTCCAGGCATAAATTCTTCGCCTCATCCCCATAGATACCGTAAGCCGAAGCAAAAAACTCCAGATATTCCAAGGCCGTAAAACTGGGATATACACCGAAGAAATCCGGCACATAACCGATTCTTTCACTCATGGTTTTACGATTCTGTAACACATCCTGTCCGCCAATATACACTTCTCCGGCAGTAGCATCCAGAAGACCTACACAAATACGCATGGTAGTAGTTTTACCCGCACCGTTGGAACCTACAAAACCGAACAACTCGCCGGGTTCTACGTGAAGGTTCATATCGTTAAGGGCCAGAAAGCGGCCGTATTTTTTGTACAAATGTTTGATTTCTAACATAGTTTACTCCTCCGCATCCTGTTCCTTAATAATTATATTCCACATAAACGATTTCTGCGCAACGTTCATTGTAGTTGGTATCACCCTGAATTTCCTCCGCCACGAAATCCGCAGGTGTAGCGACAAATACCACATCCGCACTATTATAATAATCGGTGGCAAGACCGGTAATACTGTTTAATGCACGTATATTTCGTAAATGCTCGTCATATCTTCCGGATAGGGAACCAAACATCAGACCTAAGAAGCGTGTTCCCATATCATCGCCCATGACAGCATTTCCGATGCTGTAAACATACTCTGCTTCTCTAAGAGACGTCCAACGCACCGTTTCCCCGTCTTCTATATCGCCAATGGGGTAAATATCACCATCTACAATCAATGCTGCATTTTCCAATTCACAGCCAAAGTTATTGGTTACGGTAAGTCCTGTTTGATATCCGTTAGCGGATGTAATTACAACATCTTTCTCACTGGGCACAACCGAAGTCAATTGGAAATGTACTGTTTCCATGGCTGCTAACTGTCCTACGGATACATCCACCGTATCATAGCCATATCTGTAACCGATGGTATAGCTGTTCCAATCAATTTCCAACTGGTCATCATAGCTGGAACCTCCACGGTTATACTGAACATATTCCACACCCTGGTTAGATGCAAAACTAATATCGTATTCCTTATTTCTGGGTACGGTAACACCTGTATATGTATATTCCGTCAGCGTACTGCCGTTCGGCTTAATCAATGTGACTGCATTGATAACAGGTCTGTATATTCTGGTCGAAAAACCGATACAGAAAATCAATATACTTAAACCCGCTGCAATGGCAGGATATACAACCCATAACTTGATGGTAATCTTCTTTTTACGAAGCACAAGATAAACCACTAAAATAGCAATCACATATAAAAGCAGAATACCAAAATAAAGTAAGACAGGAGGTACGGTAGCCGATGCTACGTTTTCGTATATGTTCTCCTCATCATAATCAATATCATATAAATTGTAATAGCCATACGAATATCCGGAATAATTGCTTGCTTCCTCGTACACTTTCTGTCCGATTAAAGTCTCTAACCAATGAATGAATAACGTAGAATTTCCGTCAAAATTGGTCAAAGGAGTCTTGGTGAAATCCACACCGGTTAACAAAATATACCCATCGCCTCGGGGCATGGCATACGCAAGGTCAAATACTTCCATCTGCTTATCCGTTTCACCATAGAATACCGTTGTCTCCGGTTCCTTAAGTTCTTCACCGGTAATTTCCAGCACACCTGCATTCACATAGGACATATCATCTATTCCGTTACCGCTTGCAGCTCCAAGGCTCTCTAAATATATCTCATAAAACTCATCATAGCAGAACCAATAGAAAGAATCTTCCCAATACTCATCCCAGGTATCATACTGAGAATCATATCCATAATAGTATTCAAAATCCTGCATGTATTCTTCTTCCAGAATATCTCGCATGTACTCATAATTTTCCTCATAAAAAGATTGATACAGGGTGTCACTGTACGGATCATAATAATAACCGGTGTCATAACCGTAATCATAGCTGAAATCCGTAAGCGTAAGACCGTATAAGGTATTGTATGTACGCCATTCTCCCGGAGCTACATCAAAAAATCTGCCATCAAGAGCCGCCATGGTTTTATTCGCGGTACTACCGGTTCCCACCATTAAAAGACCACCGTCATCTATCCAGAGTGACAGTGCATTTAACTGTTCTTCACTTAATAAATCCGTACTGAAATCAGAAATCACCACAACATCCAGCATATCCAAAGCACGCCAGTCCGAGGGCAAGGTGTCCTTTGTCAATTCATGAATTTGCGTTGTTAATTCCTTATTTGCGGTAAAAGGCTTATGGTCCATATAACCAAGAGCCGCATAGTCATCACTTAAAATACCGATATTTACGCTTCGCAAATCCGTCATGGTAGAACAGTTTTGCAATTCTGCCCATATCATATTGTCATGCTCGTCCAAAACACGGACATTTACCTGACGGGTAAGCATGTCAATAAAACCTACCAGCTCCACAGTCTTTGTCGCGCCTGCAGCAAGGGTAAGCTCCTTTTCGTGCATAACATTCATATTATCCCTTCCGGGAATGATTAACTGCACATAGCCTTCAAAATCTTTTCCGTTATTGGTAATCTCAATATAAAAAGGTGCATAAGTACCAATTTCCACATTGTTACCGTAACCGCATTTTAATTCCACATCAAAACGGGTTTGATCCTGCTGTGTAAATACATCACAGGATACTGCCATAAGCATCATAATTCCCAACAAACAGATTGCCAGAATTCTTTTTGCCATTCCTTTTTTCATGAATCCTTCCTCTTTTCACACTTTTCTGACTGCCCATACGGGCAATGCACAAAACATCGCTTTCATTATACTATTCTTTCCGTTTGGTTTCTACCACCATATTGCTCTGCATGGCTGATATGCACGATGAAAACCAACAAAAACTAACTCTATATTGCTTTTACTCTAAAATTTGTAATTCTGCTGCCAAATGCGGGTACAATACTTCTTCTCCCAAAGCCGCAGGAGTAATCTCATATATGGTGCACATATAGTTTTTCGCAAGCTCAGGTTCTAACGTAACATCATAATAAACCCTTACTTCAAGCATTCCTGCATTATATTCTTCCAGTCCCGTAAACAGTTTCTCGGCCGTTTCCAACGCATCTTCCTCAAACATCAGGGTTACCCGGTAGTAATCTCTGTCAGAGCCTGTCATTATGCCGGTTACGGTTGCAGGAATATCTTCCGCAATCATATCTCCGTACAATGCTACCGAACCGGAAGCCGCTCCAACGCTTTCATTTTGTGTATCCTGTTTTATTCCCTCTTCCTCAGGGACAGGTACTGTTTCCGCTTCACTTTCCATGGTGATTTCATCTTCACTTTCCACAAACACTTCTTCCATGTAATCCATGTCGGGAGCTTCCATGGCTGCACCTTCCATCATATCCATTTCCATTTCTGCAGCATTTTCCATCACGGCATCCTGGGTAACATACATCTCATTTGCGGCACTGTCTGCACTTGCCATATCCTTGCCTGCCAATCCTAAAAGCCCCAGACCCACCACAGCCGGAATCATAACAACCACCAGCAAACCTGCTGCCGCCAGGGATGCCCACTTAATCCATGCGTAGGGATTTTTCTTTTTTGTCTTTTTTATCACACATTCTTTCACAACCGTTTTCTCAGGCAAACTGCTTTCGATGCGGTTCCATAAATCGGGAATATTTAATTGTACTTCAGCCTGATAAGCTTCTTCGAAGTTCTTATTCATAACCGCACCTCCTTAGTTTTTTAATCGCATTCTGATACCGCCACGTAACGGTACCCATGGGAACATTCAGGCTCTCCGATATTTCCCGGAAAGACATCTCACCCAATACTTTCATATCAACAACCTGCCGCTCCGCTTCATTTAAGGTTGCCAAAGCTTCCTGCACGGAAAGTTCTCCCACAACCTCTTCTTCCGGAGTCTCATCGCTACTTACCTCTTCGGCAAATTCTTCCGTCGAAATCTCACGTTTGTTTTTCCTTAAGAAATCCAATGCCATATTCCTTGCTATGGTTGCAAGCCAGGCTTTATGTGCTCCGTTATTTTGGTATGTATCCAGGACCGTCCAGATTTTGATAAAAAATTCCGACGTCACATCCTCGGCATTCTCACGGCTTCCTACAATACCAAGCACAATCATATAAATGTAACTGATATAGGCTTCATAAATTTCTTTTAAGCCTTCTTTGTCGCCCTGTTGTATTTTAGCGACACTTGCCTCAAATTCACTCTGGGTCATGTTTCCCCTTTCCGAACCGCGGCTACTATAGATACGATTCTTCTTTTGCGTTTTTATGGTTACCACATAAATCTTTTTATAAAAGCTTCCGCTATTGCGTTTCGATATCGCTTATATCTCACCTTCAAAAACAGTCACTGCAGGACCTGTCATATACACGCGGTTGTTCTCTTCATTCCACTCAATTTCCAAATCACCGCCGAGAAGAGAGACCGTTACGTTACGCTCTGTCAGACCGCATAAAACACCTGCTACCACACAGGCACAACTTCCGGTACCGCAGGCAAAGGTTTCACCGGACCCGCGCTCCCAAACACGCATTTTAATATGATTACGGTTTATTACCTGCACAAACTCGATATTGGCTCTCTCCGGGAAAATAGCATCTACTTCCAACGCCTTACCGTCTACCCACACCATATCATCCGTAATTTCATCCACGAAAATCACCGCATGGGGATTTCCCATGGATACGCATGTCATTTCATAGGTGTTACCGTTTACTTCCACAGGCATTTTGATTGCCTTTTCTTCTGCACATTTTACAGGTACCTTCGCCGCTGTCAGTTCCGGCTCATCCATATCAACTTTTACCTTGGTTACCTTGTTATCTTCACCTACGGTAAGGCTTAAATACTTTACGGCACCAAAGCTTTCCACGGTAATTTCTTTTTTATCGGTGAGCCCTTTATCATAAACGAATTTGCCTACACAACGGATTCCGTTTCCGCACATCTGGGAACGTGAGCCGTCCGCGTTATACATCTCCATCTCGAAATCTGCTTTTTCACCCTTATTGATAAAAATCACGCCGTCACCGCCGATACCGAAATGTCGGTCGCTTAAGAAAGGAACGGCCTCCTTCTTATTCTCCACGGTTTCTGTCATTCCGTTAATATATACATAATCATTTCCGCAGCCCTGCATCTTGGTAAATTTCATTTTGATAAATCTCCTTTGTTTTTTATAATGTGCTTTCTCTAAAGCAGAGTTGTCCGTATTCTATAGCCAAATCCGCAAATTGAAAACAGCATACCAGATTAATTATAAATTATTCTTATCAAATCCACAAGAAAAAAGTCCATGCGCCTCCACGAATAGTAATCATAAAAGCATCCGCTTCCGAATACATTTAAAACATAAGAAAAGGAAACGGTGACGCATATGAGTAATAAAACCAAAATTGTTGTACTTCGTATGAAAGAAATTATATATAGCGGAATTTTCGCCCTGCTCGGCATTCTTTTTATCGTTCTGCTGATTATTATGTTTGTTCCTGACAAAAATGAAACGGCGGAAGAAATCCCAAGCCCCTCCGTAACCGAGGCAGCATACATTCCGGGCGTATATTCCACTACAATTACCCTTGGTAACCAGACCGTGGACATTGAAGTTATGGTGGATGCAAATAATATCAACTCCATTGAAACCGTAAATTTAAGCGAAGAAGTGGAAACAATGTTTCCTCTGGTTGCTCCGGCCCTTGATGACTTAGCCGCACAAATAATTGCAACACAGTCGCTTGAAAATATTACATATTCCGATGATGCCAAGTACACTTCTCTGGTATTGTTGGAAGCCATTGAACTTTCGTTGGAGAAGGCGAAAGTAAAAGCGGAAACAGAATAAAATTTATGCGGACACATAAAAAGGACTTTTGTAAAACTCTTAATTTACAAAAGTCCTTTCATATTTTTCAGTATTTCTTTATCTTGCTTTCTTCTCCAAACTCTTCAACTCATCCACACTGAACTTATAAAATGTATTACAGAAGTGGCAGTTCATTTCAATCTCCTCGCCCTCTTCAATCATTTCACGCAGTTCTTTTCTACCGATACTAATCAACGCTTTCTCTACTCTTGCCTTGTCGCAGTTGCAGTAAAAGCAAGTCTCCATGGTATCGTTAATCACAGGCTCCAAGTCCTTGCACAGAATATTCACCAAATCCTCCGGTGTATTGCCCTGTGCAAGCAAGGTTGTAACGCTTGTGATATTCTGCAGATTCTCTTCCAATTTCGCAATCACGCTTTCCTCTGCAAAAGGCATTAACTGAATGATAAAACCGCCTGCCTGCGCTACGGTATTATCCTTATTCATCAAAACTCCAAGTCCAACCGAAGAAGGCACCTGCTCGGAATTGGCAAAGTAAAAGGTCAAATCCTCCGCGATTTCACTGGTCTGTAACACAGTCTGGCCCACGTAAGGTTCTTTTAACCCCATGTCCTTAATGACATCCATAAAACCGATACCAACCGCACCTGCTACATCAAGCTTGCCCAATTTATTGGCAGGTAAAATAACATTAGGATTGCCAACGTAACCTTTTACACGTGCCTTGGAATCTGCAGTTACGGTAATGCCTTCAATCGGTCCGTTACCGTGAATACGCAGGGTCAAAAGGTCCTTCTCTCCTTTTAACATGCTGCCCATCATAGCTCCTGCAGTCATAAGTCTTCCCAATGCCGCCGTTGCCACGGGGCTTGTATTATGACGGCTTCTTGCTTCCTCCACCATATCCTTTGTATATGCCGCAAACACACGAATCTGCGCATTTGCCGCGGTTGCTCTTACTATATAATCACTCATATCCCAAACGGCTTTTGCCGGTCTCCTTTCCTATTCCGCAGGAAGTTACACAGACTTCTTTCCCTGCTCTCTTGCAATAATATAAATACGCTCACTGTCAGCCTTCGGAGCCTTGTGTGTATCCGCGTCAATTGCTTTTATAAATTCAAGTCCTGCTGCCGCTACGAAAGACTTCATTTCCTCCAGGGTATACCCCCTCTGGTAATGAGTTTCCTCAAACTTACGGAACAGTTCCTCCTTGCCTTCTTTTACAAAGATGGTCAGATCATATTCGTTGATGTGTTCATCCTCATGATAAAAGTTGTCCCAGATAAAACTGCAATCCTCACGATTCTCCGCGATGGTGGTATCGCCAATTACCTGCTCATACTTATAAACCGTATTAAAATCAAAAATGAATACGCCGCCGGGATACAGATAATTATTTATCAGACGAAACGTCTCTATTACCTCATCCTCTTCCAACAGGTAATTCACGGAATCACAGGCACTGATTACTGTTCCGATGGTACTGTATAAATCCAATTCCCTCATATCCTGGCACAGATAAAGAATGTTGCTTCCCGACTTCTCTTTTTTATCCAGGGCAATGTTTAACATCTCCTGTGAGAAATCCACGCCAATCATATCATAACCTTTACGATACATAAGCTCTGTCAGGGTACCCGTACCGCATCCCAAATCCAGCACCAGGTTCTTTTCGGAATCCAAAGCAGTTTCCGGACCATCCTCCGAATTCCCTGTTTCCCGGTTTTTCGTTCTCTCCTGTTCCGCATGCTCCAACGGTTTTGAAATGCCATATTCTTTTATCAGAGAATGAAGAAACTCCGCCCATTCTTCATACGGAGTTTCATCCATGAAAGTGTCATAAACACTTGCAAAATCTGTATATGCTTCCACCTTGCACCTCTTTTATCTTATGCAAACAATCCCATGATAACATCCAACAATCCGTAAGAAAGAATGGACATAATAATGGTTGCAATTGCGATACCCAACAGTTCCGCAAACACCGCCTTCTTGATATCAATATCAAACAATGCTGCAATCAGTGAACCAGTCCACGCACCTGTTCCCGGAAGCGGAATACCTACAAAAAGAGCAAGGCCCCAGAACTCACCTTTCTTTAATGCATCACTCTTTTTCATTGCTTTCTGCTCCAGCCAGTTTGCAATGACACGCAAACCTTTTATCTTCTGCATCCATTTCAAAATCTTCTTGATAAAAAGAAGGATAAAAGGAATCGGAATAATATTACCTACAATACAAAACGGAATCGCTTTTAAAATAGGGATGTTTAAAATAGATGCGGCAATTAAGCCTCCGCGTAATTCCAAAATCGGAATCATGGAAATGATAAAAACAACCCACTCCGGTGCTATATACTGCCCTAAACTCTGGGCAAACCATTCTGCTACTGCTGTCATGAATACTCTCCTTTTACGGCATTATCGCCGACTTCTTTTATAATAATTTTATGAAAATGTTTTTTGTCCGATTACTTCTGCAAATACGCGCTCAGTTCGCGAATCAGCGCCTGCATCTCCTCATCCGTACCGATACTGATACGAAGGTATTCATTGATGCGGGGTGATTTGAAATATCTTACATACACACCCTTGGTCTTTAACATTTCAAACAACTCTTCCGCAGGCACGGTTTCATGCTTTGCAAACAAGAAGTTTGTCTTACTGTCTGTCATGGTAAAACCAAGCTTCGTAAGTTCTTCCATAGTCCATGCTCTGGTGGCACAAATCCGCTCCACGCATTCCCTGAAATAGGCTTCATCCTTTAAGGAAAGCGACGCATACTCCAAAGTAGGCCGATTAATCGTATACGAATTGATGGAGAATTTCACATCATTCAAATACTTAATTAATTTCTTACTACCCATGCCGACACCGACGCGAAGTCCTGCCAGTGAACGTGACTTAGAGAAAGTGTGAACTACCAGCACGTTATCATACTTATCAATCAAGGGCAGGCAGGTCTCTCCACCGAAGTCCACATATGCTTCATCCACAATAACGATGCAATCCTGATTGGCACGAATAATATCCTCTACCCATTCCCTGCTCTCTGCGATACCGGTAGGTGCATTGGGATTGGTAATTACCACACCGCCGTTGTTTCCGGTCAGGTAATCTTCTTTTACAATTCTGAAATTCTCATCCAATGCTTTCTTGGTATAAGGAATGTTATAAAGCTGTGCCCATACCTCATAAAATGAGTATGTAATATCCGGGAACAGTACCGGCTTCTCTGAATTAAAAAAAGTCAAAAACGCAGTTGCCAATACATCATCGGAACCCACACCCACAAAAATTTGGTCTTCCGGCAATTTATAATAATCCGCCAAATCTTTTACCAGATTCTCTACCGTAGGACTCGGATACAATCTTAATTCCTCGGAACGTGTCGCATATTCTTCCATTGCCTTGGTGACTCCCGGCGCAGGGGGATACGGATTTTCATTTGTATTTAACTTAATAATATTCAATGCCTTAGGCTGTTCGCCCGGAACATAAGGCACTACCTTGCGTACATTACTTTCCCAGCTCATATTCCTCCATGCGGATATTCCAATTTGAAAACAGTCTGCATTACCCGCTTCACTACAAATCCGCTCACTGCAATAGTATACTCAATTTCACAATTCTTTACAAGCAAAGGTTGGAAATTCCAGGCAAAATATTGGTAAAGAAAAAAAAAAGTGCCACTTTACGGCACGACAATATTTAATGTCATCCGCATCGTGGCAACTTTAATCAACTGTTCTTTTGTTATGATACCGAATTTTCTTTTTCGGAATCCTTCTTACGACGATTGTCCGCAAGAGCCATATGTTTTACCTTTGCCAAAGCTTTGTTTACAGGCGGTATACAAATTAAAACTGTGGTGATGATCCCTTCTGCTAAAAGATAAGAACCGTTATACACTGCCGAATAAACAGGTATGGACATATTGTAATCTGCTGCAGCAGAACCAAAGAAAATCATTCCGGAGAGAAACGCAAATACAAAGCGTCCGGCAACAGCCACCCAATAGCCGATAAGAAGACCATGTTTCTTATTGGCAAATATACCGGATAAGCCCAGTGCCCCAAAGGCAAAAATATAATCCACCATCATCTGCATCGGATGTATAATGTAAGGCTCCAGAATCAACTGGAGAAATCCGTATGCAATGGCGGTCATAAGACCGGCTCTCAGTCCAAACCAATAGCCGATTAAAACAACGAAGAGCATACTGAACAAAGTAACAGAACCACCCATCGGTAAATCGAATAATTTGATCATGGAAGTTACCACCGCAAGTGCCATTGCCATTGCTGAAAATGCAAGCTGCTTACTGCTAAGCTTTACATTTTTCTTGCCGTTGCAATAGCAGGCAATTAAAAGAATTGCCAACATAACAATAATCAACACGGCATAACCTGCGGTTGTGGGGAGATAGGATGTTACTCCGTCATACTCTTCTGCAGTAAAAAAGAATGACATAAAAAAACCTCCTTTGCATACGCAGGAGGTTACTCTCGAATCAAACATACAAATCCGGATTCGAACGAATCTGTATATTACTGCTTCCTTCCGCCGGTATTACCCGGTTCAAGTAATGAGGGTTAGGGCCAAGGCCCCGTCTCAGCAAATTAGCACCCCTAGCGTATATCTAGTATTTAGTTACGAGTACATATTAGTCATTTATATCGGTTTTGTCAATATGTATTTAGTCATTACAAGGGCATTGTCTGCCGGTCACATCCATGCGATAGTTCTCTTTATAAATCAAATCAGACATCTTTACAAAGGAATATCCCTGTTCCTTCAAACAAATAATCATCTCTTCCAGTGCATCTGCCGTATATTTTGCTCCGTTATGACACAGTATGATGGAGCCGCATCCAAGGTTCTCATGACAGGTTACCGTCCGTATGATAGAATCCACTCCATAGTCCTTCCAATCCAGACTATCGCACCTATATACAAAAGTAAAGATATTTTATTGAAGTATTTCGTCATTCTCGGATATAAAAAAGAAAACTGGAACTATGCCCCAGTTTCTTCATCATCTATATTTTTCATTGCATATTCACAACATTTAACCACAAGTTGATTTAATGATATATTTTTATTTGTGGCAATCGTATTTAATTCTTCCAGTAGTTCAACTGGAAAGCGTAATGTTCTATTGGAATATTCTTGTTTCTTAATGTGGAACTTATCAACCGCCATAATACACACCCTTTTTTAACTTTATTCTATGTATTATTATAGTTGTAAATAATATGTGTTTATATACATTGAATTGATACGCAACACTTGCGTGTTATATGTTTACTATTTAGTTTATTCGTGATATAATGCAACATATAAATTATTACATCTGGGAGGACATTATGCACAAAAGAATATTAACCCTTTTAACAATATTAACTTTATCAACCGCACTTTTAATCGGTTGTGGAAGTACGCAAGAAACACCCACTCAATCAGAAACCATTGAAGTATCCGACGAAACAACAGAAGAAACAACAGCAGACACAACGGAAGAACTTGTATCCGAATCATCGGAAGAACCTGCATCTGAACCTTCGGAAGAACCTGTATCTGAACCTTCGGAAGAACCTGCATCTGAACCTTCAGAAGAACCAGTATCTGAACCGCAGGTAATGTATACATATACCGATATGTCCGCTACAATGTACGCAACCCAAACCGTCAATGTGCGCGATTTGCCTAGCACCGACGGCGAAAAGATTGGAAGTCTTTCTTTAAATCAAGAAATCACAGTACTCGGACAATGTAATGAAACCAGTTGGTATATGTTTGATTACAATGGCCAAACCGCATTTGTTTCTAATAATTATTTAAGCACTGAAACGGTAGAAATTCAGCAGGCACCACCTTCTAATAATGGTGGCGGAAGTGCTCCCGTAGATGTGCCTAATCCATATGAACTCCCATTACAAACATGGCTT